>CAJGCI010000107.1 GCA_904501855.1 Oscillospiraceae bacterium
GATCATCTCCTGATTTGCTTCCAGAGCTCTTCTGGCATAGTCTGCCGCCAGTTTTCCCGTCTCATTCAGCGAGATCTTGCTGTTTTCCCTGATAAACAAGGATACTCCAAGCACATCCTCCAGCTTCTTCATGGAACGGCTCAAGGACGGCTGTGATATATGCAGTTCTTCAGATGCTTTTAAAAGCGTGCCGCAGCGGGCGACAGCTTCAAATTGTTCCAGCAGATATGATTCAATTAACATGAGAATCTTCCTTCTTCAATCTATGCCTGTCACGTATACCATTATAGATGAAAAGCAGTGGATATGCAAGCAAATGTACTATAAAATGGCATCATCAGCAAGAAAACAAGCTATAGTCTTCAGGCAATAGTTGAATCGAAAGGAGATACAGATGATGGAATACTTAACCCTGAATAACGGAATCAAAATGCCTATGGCAGGCATCGGCGTTTTCCTGATGAGCCCGGCAGAGGCGGAAGCGTCCGTAGAAAGCGCTTTAAAGAGTGGCGTCCGTCTGATCGATACGGCAAATGGATATATGAACGAGTCCGGTACCGGCAGAGGAATCAAAAAGAGCGGGGTACCGAGGGAGGAGATCTTCCTGGTGACTAAGCTGTGGCCTACCGTATATGAGAAAGAGACTGCGGTCGATGAGTCTCTTGCACGTCTTGGCACCGATTATATCGACCTCCTCTTCCTGCATCAGCCCACCGACAACTGGCGCGAGGGCTATAAGCAGATCGAAAAGGCATATAAAGAAGGCAAGGTAAAAGCCATCGGTCTCTCCAATTTCCCGGAGGATCTCCTGAAGGAAGCGGTCGATACCATGGAAATCAAACCGCAGGTGGTCCAGGTGGAAGCGCATCCTTACTTCCCGCAGACGGAACTGAAGAAAATCCTGGCTGAGACCGGCATGGGCCTGATGGCCTGGTATCCTCTGGGACACGGAGACAAGACCCTGACAGGACAGCCGGTATTTGCTGAACTTGGCGCGAAGTATCATAAGAGCCCGGCACAGATCATTCTCCGCTGGCACATCCAGAGCGGCAATGTGGTGATCCCCGGCTCCAAGAACCCGGATCACATCCGTGACAACTTCGATATCTTTGATTTTGCTCTGACGGAAGAAGAAATGGCGGAGATCGCAAAGGTTGACAAAGGTGTCCGCTACTATAACGGAACACCTGAGATGCTGCAGCAGTACGCAAAGATGGAGTTGGGGCCGGATCTTTGATTTTTCACAAAGAAGAGAAGAAAGCAGTAGAAAGGTTGAAGAATATGGCAAAAGAACTGGTGGTTTATTTTTCCGTCTATGGCACGGCAAAGATCGTGGCAGAGGAGATCGCAAAGCAGACCGGCGCGGATATCGCCGAGATCGAGCCCGTCATCCCCTATGACAGCAACCGGGACCATTACAATGCCCTGGCAAGGCTTGCAAAAAAGGAGCATGACGAGGATCAGCGTCCGGCGATCAAAAACGATATCAACATCGACGGCTATGACAGGATCTATGTTGGTTATCCCATGTGGTGGTACACCTTCCCGATGATCATTTATACCTTCTTTGACAAGTATAACTTCAGCGGAAAGACCATCATCCCCTTCAATACACACATGGGTTCCGGGGACGGCGGCACCTATGATATGATCCGTGAGCTGGAGCCGAAGGCGACTGTGCTGACCGGCCTTCCGGTAGAAATGCGGGATGCGGAAAACGGCCCTGCAGATGCTGTTAAAAAGTGGCTGAAGAGCCTTCAGGTCCATGCGGCATGAATATCAATAATATTAACTTTACAGCATTTATCCGTGTTGCGGAGGCGGGCAGTTTCAACAAGGCTGCAGAGAGTCTTTATATCACGTCGACTGCTCTGATCAAGCAGATCAATTTACTGGAAAGTGAACTGGGACTGAGGCTGTTCAACCGCTCTCACCGGGGTCTCACGCTGACAAAGGCCGGTGAGTCTCTGTATAAGGACGCGAAGTATATCATTGATTACAGCCGGGAATCTGTTGAGCGGGCGAAAGCAGCCATGCTGGAGGAGAGCCAGATTATCCGGATCGGAACATCTCCGGTCATGCCGGCACAGATGCTGATGAATCTGTGGCCGAAGATCCATGACCGCTGCAGTGATCTGAATTTCCGGCTGGTGACATTCGAGAACACGGAAGAGAATGCCCGGGAAATCCTGAAGAATCTGGGTCAGAATATCGATGTAGTCACTGGCTTCGCGGATGAGCTTCTGATGGAACAGCGCGGCTGCGAGGGACTGGTGATTGCCGAGGAGCCTCTTTGTTGCGCTGTATCCATCTACCATCCGTTTGCATCAAAGGAAAAACTGACGCCGGAGGATCTGTACGGGCAGAACCTGATGATCATCAAACGCGGGTGGTGCCGGAATATGGACGGGCTGCGGGATGACCTGGTCACTAATCATCCCAAAATCCGCCTGATGGATTTTGATCTGTACGATGTCGGCGTTTTCAACAGGTGTGAACAGAACAGGGATCTGCTGGTGGCGATCCCTAGCTGGAGCATCATTCATCCCATGATGAAGATGATCCCGGTGGAATGGGATCATGTCATGCCTGTGGGTATCCTGCATTCTCCGGAGCCTTCGGAGGTTGTACAGCGATTTATTGCGGCAGCGCAGAGAGTACTGGATGAGATGCAATGATCGGTTATAACCAATGGTTGGAACTGATGAACCAGGCGAGACTTCTGTTCGGAGTCTCGTTTTTTTATACTGAACATACAAAAGGCAAAGGAGGCATAGAGATATGCAGAAGAAAAAGAAAAGATGGCCGAAAATTCTCGGTATTACACTTCTGGTCATAGTTGTTGTTCTCGCTGCAGCGGCCCTTGGTGGGTATCTGTATCTGAGGAACCGTTTCGGAACCGGCACGGCCGAGGTCCATCTGACGGCGGACGGGAATACGGTGGTCAGCGTGACCGGCGGCGATCTGACCGGCGGCACGGAGGACGGCGTCTATTCCTTCCTCGGTGTACCTTATGCCACTGCGCCCGAGCGGTTTACCGCGCCGGAGGAGGCGCACTGGGACGGTACGTTCGAAGCGGTCTCCTACGGATCGGTCTCTCCGCAGCAGTCTATGTTCGGGGGATCTGACGGACAGGAAAACGACTGTCTGAACCTGAACATCTGGACAAATGGCGTGGGCGATGGCGCGAAGAGACCTGTCATGGTCTGGTATCACGGCGGCGGAATGACCAGTGGATCAGCAAATGAAGAGACGACCAATGGAAAGAATCTGGCAAAAGAGGAAGATGTGGTCGTGGTCACTGTCAATCACCGCCTGGGAGCGCTGGCATATTTGGACCTGTCCGGGTACGGTGAAAAATATGCCTCTTCCGGAAATGTCGGCGTACTGGACATGGTCGTCTCCCTGCAGTGGATCCATGACAATATCGAAGCCTTTGGCGGTGATCCGGACAATGTGACCATCTTCGGCCAGTCCGGCGGCGGCGCGAAGGTCCAGGCCCTGATGACGACACCGTATGCAGAGGGTCTGTTCCATAAAGCGATCAATCAGTCCGGCGCGACAGATACACTCGGTCCGGTATTTGCGACAGAGGAAATGGCGAAAAGAATTTCTGAACTGACACTGCAGACCCTGGGGATCACTGCGGAGAATATTGAAGATATCCAGACCGTTTCTTTTGAGGAGCTGAATAATGCCGGAACGGCAGCGCTGCAGACAGTAGCAGATGAATTCCGGATCCTGAGTCCTTTCGGGGATTCCTACTCGTTTGAGTGGATGCCCTATGTAGACGGCGATATCATTCCCACGAATCCTGTGACAGAAGACGGTTTTGCCGAAAGCGGAAAGGATATCCCGCTCCTGATCGGTTCCAATCTGAATGAATGGAATTTCACAATGAACGGCGGAAGCAAGGATGAGACGACCGTGCTGAATGACCTGAATAGCACTTACAGCGGGAACGGACAGGCTGTCCTGGATGCATTCAAGAACGCATATCCGGGAGTGGATGTCACCAATGCGGAACTGTTTGATACGATGCTGCGCGCTCCCCTGTTAAAAATCACGGCACACAAAGCCGACCAGAATGGCGCGCCAGTGTATTCCTACATCATGACCTACGGTGCACCGCAGGCGGTCCACGGTGCGGAAATTCCACTGATTTTTGACAATACGGCTGCGGAAAACGAATCCATGGCAGAAATCATGCGCGGAGTCTGGGCCCAGTTCGCCCGCACCGGTAATCCGACGATCGAAGGCCTGCCGGAATGGGAACCGTATACCAGAGAGGGCGGTGCGGCCATGATCCTCGATCTCGAATCCCATATCGGATATCACCATGACGAGGAACTGCTGAATCTGACCAAACCCGGCTATGAGTATTAAAAGAAGAGGAGAACAAAAATGGAATACGCAGTACTTTCAAACGGAATCAAAATGCCGATGCTCGGCTATGGCGTCTATCAGGTCACAAAGGATGAGTGTGAACGATGTGTTCTGGATGCCTTAAAGGCAGGATACCGAAGCCTTGACACGGCGCAGAGTTATTTTAACGAAGAAGAGGTGGGATCGGCCATCGAAAAGGCCGGTGTGCCCCGTGAGGATATCTTTCTGACGAGCAAGGTCTGGGTAGAGCATTACGGTTATGACGCCTGCAAGCGTTCCGTAGAGGATTCGCTGAAAAAACTGAAGACCGACTATATTGATCTCATGCTTCTGCACCAGCCCTTCTCCGATTACTACGGAGCATGGAGAGCTCTGGAGGATCTGTATGAGGAAGGCGTGCTGCGGGCCATCGGCGTTTCCAATTTCTATCCGGACAGACTGGTAGACATCGCCTCCTTTGCCAGAATCGCTCCGATGGTAAATCAGGTGGAGACGCATCCGCATAACCAGCAGACCGAAGCGAAGAAGTGGATGGAAAAGTATGACATCCGGCATGAAGCATGGGCTCCTTTCGGAGAAGGCAGGAACGGTCTGTTTGATGAGCCGGTTCTTTCAGAGATCGGTGCAAAATACGGAAAGACCCCGGCACAGGTCATTCTCCGCTGGCATATACAGAGGAATACCATAATAATTCCTAAATCCACGCACTATGACCGTATGGTACAGAACATCAATGTGTTTGATTTTATCCTTTCAGAGGAGGATATGGCGAAGATTGCAGCACTGGATAAAGGACAGAGTTCCTTCTTCTCCCACTACGACCCAAATATGGTGGAATGGTTTGTGAAGATGGTTGAAGAGCGCAAGACGAAGCACAGAAGTGAAAACGAAAAGAAAGCATGGTGATCAAAATGAAAAAAATCTTCTCAATATTTCTTACATCCCTGATGATTGTATCTTTAGCCGCCTGTGGGAACAGTTCACAGTCTGCCGGGACGAACAGCACCAACGAAACCGGCACGGAAGCAGATACGGAAACAAAGGTCCAGACTAATGCGCAGGATTCTGCAGAAGCATCTGCTTCTGAAGACAGTGCAGGTACAGCGGCTTCACAGGAGGAGCCTGCAGCGTCCGGGAAAACCCTTGTGGTCTATTACTCCGCATCGGGAAATACAGGAAGGGTGGCAGAATTGGTCGCGGATGAACTGGGTGCAGATACATTTGAGATCATACCGGCGGAGGTGTATTCCGACGAAGACCTGGACTGGACGAACCGTGACAGCAGAGTCTGCAAAGAACATGACGACCCGTCGCTTCAGGATATTGAACTCGTTTCTACGGAAGTGCCAGGCTGGAATGAGTATGATGTGGTCCTGTTTGGCTATCCGATCTGGTGGCGTGAAGCTTCCTGGGTGGTGAACAACTTTATCACGTCCAATGATTTTACCGGGAAAACCGTGATCCCCTTCTGCACATCCACCAGCTCAGGTCTTGGTGACAGCGGGACCAACTTGGAAAAGATGGCCGGAACCGGTACCTGGCTGGAAGGCATGAGATTCAATGAAAACCCGGATGAAAACAGTGTCAGAGAATGGGTGCGTGGACTGGACCTGGAATGATTTGCTCCGTGGCAGAAGGTGCCTCTGACGCGGAGAGGGAAATTCCGGCACCTGCTGATATCGACTTCGGGAATGAGGACATCAGAGGTTTTCTCTTCGATAATGTTCTGCACAGCGAAGAAGATGGCGATATCCATTTTGGTCTCTATATACCGGAAAGCTATGACGGCTCAAAACCA
>CAJGCI010000108.1 GCA_904501855.1 Oscillospiraceae bacterium
ACAGCTTCGCAGCCATCAATGCGGTGTCGCGGTGGAGAACACCATGATCTATCACACTCCGGAAGTGGTGGAACAGCTGGAATCTCTGGGGATCCCGGTGTTTGTCGACTGCTCCAGCGGAGAAAAGACCCCGCTGGCACGGATGGAGTGGCTCCGTTTGTATGCCATCCTTCTGGACCGGGAGGAACTTGCCGATCAGCTGCTGGAGGAACAGGCGAACTATTTCCGGAATCTGGAGAAGATCCCATCCACCGGGAAGACCGTTGCTTTTTTCAGCATCAATTCCAGCGGGGAAGCCGTGGTGCGTACCAATACGGATTATCTGGTATCCATGCTGGAGACGGCAGGCGGAAACTATGCCTTCTCGGAACTTGAGTCCAGAGGAAAGCACATCGCCTCGACCGCAACCATTGCCATGGAGCAGTTTTACAAGACTGTCAAAAACGCGGATATCCTCATCGTCAATTCTGCTCTGACCGATCACTGCGATACCCTGGAGGAACTGAAAGGAAAAAGTCCCATGTTCCAGAATATGAAAGCAGTCCGGAACGGGACCGTATATATCACGGAAGACAGTCTCTATCAGTCCTCCATGGAACTGGGCGATATTACCGACGAGATGCACCGTCTCATTCAGGGTCAGGACGAGGGCCTGGTCCATTTCAGAAAACTACAGTAAAAAGGACGATTCGTATGGGTAGAGGTTCCAAACGAAAATTTAACGGAATCATGATGCTCCTCGGACTGATGATCCTGTGCATGCTGCTGATGAATATCTGTATCGGCAGCGTCCGGATCCCGCTCCGGGAGGTGATCGCAGTATTCCGCGGCGGCACGGCGGATCCTGTCAACCGGGATATCGTTTTGCAGCTCCGATTCCCCCGGGCGCTGGCGGCAATGCTGCTGGGAGGGGGACTGGCGCTGTCGGGATACCTGCTGCAAACCTATTTTCACAATCCCATTGCCGGGCCGTATATCCTCGGAATCTCTTCCGGTGCCAAACTGATGGTGGCAGTCACCATGGTGGTGCTGGCAGGCAATCTCCGGGCGTTTACCTCTGTGACCATGATCGCGGCCGCCTTTCTCGGTGCCATGATGGCCATGGGACTGGTGCTTCTGGTGGCACGTGTGGTACACAACATGGCAGTGCTGGTGGTAGCCGGTGTCATGATCGGATACATCTGTACCGCCATCACGGAGATCGTGGTGACCTTTGCCGCGGATTCGGATATCGTCAATCTCCACAACTGGTCCCGGGGCAGTTTTTCCGGGATCACATGGAACAATGTGCTGGCGCTCACGGTGATCACGGTGCTGTGTGTCATCGTTGCTGTGATCATGTCGAAATCCATCAATGCCTATCAGATGGGAGAGCAGTACGCTTCCAGTGTGGGCGTCAATGTCAAAGTGTTCCGGGTGCTGCTGGTACTGGTCTCCAGTCTGCTGTCGGCAACGGTAACGGCCTTTGCCGGCCCGGTATCCTTTGTGGGCATTGCAGTACCCCATCTGATCCGGACCGTTTTGCATACGGCGGATCCGAAAAAGATCATCCCCGGATGCTTGCTGGGCGGGGGACTGTTCTGCCTCGTTTGCGATTTTCTCGCCCGCACCATGCTGTCTCCCACGGAGATGAATATCAGCACGGTCACCGCCATATTCGGTGCGCCGGTTGTCATCGCCATGCTGCTTCGCAGGCAGAAGGAAAGGGAGGTGAGCGCATGAACGATCGGGCTTCCATCCGATGTGAGAACATCAGTGTGGGATACGGAGACCACGTGGTGGTATCGGATGCCTCTCTTATGCTTCACAAAGGGGAGATCCTCACGCTCATCGGTCCCAACGGCGCCGGAAAATCCACTCTTCTGAAGACACTGGCAAGAATCCTTCCCCTGAAAGCCGGAACAGTGTATCTTTCCGAGCAGGATCTCATGAGCTTTAAAAACAGAGAGCTCGCACAGAAGATGGCCGTTCTCCTCACCCATGGGAAGGATCCCGGTATGATCACGTGCCGGGAAGTCATCGAGATGGGACGGTTTCCCTATACGAATATGGCCGGAACGATCACAGCTTCGGACCGGACGATCGTGGAGGAAGCCATGGAACAGACGGGAGTGAGGGAACTGGCTCAGCGGGAGTATACCCGGATCTCAGACGGACAGAGACAGCGCGTCCTGCTGGCCCGCGCACTGTGCCAGCAGCCGGAGATCCTGATCCTCGACGAGCCCATCTCCTATCTGGATATCAAGTATAAACTGGAGTTTCTCACGACGCTGCAGAGACTGGTCAAGCAGCGGGACATCACCGTGGTGATGACGCTCCATGAACTGGATCTGGCTGCCCGGATCTCCGACCGTATCGCCTGCGTAAAAGACGGAAAGATCCATCGCATGGGAACGCCGGAAGAAGTGATGGAAGGCGATTACATGGAGACACTGTTTGATCTTCCCGCCGGATCCTACGATGCCGTTACCGGCAGTGTGGAGATGGAAAAGATCCCCGGGGCGAGCCGGGTGTTCGTACTGTGCGGCACCGGAAACGGGACTGGAGCATTTCGCACTCTTCAGCGGCGTCAGATCCCCTTTGATGCCGGTATACTCTGGCGCAATGACCGGGATCTTCCGGCGGCAAAAGCCCTTGCCCGGAGCGTGATCGAGACCGCTCCCTTTGCAACGGTGACCGACGAAGAGATCCGGCAGGCGGAGAAGATGATCGATGGCTGTGAAACCGTGATCTGCACATTGGAAGAAACAGACCGGATCCATCCGGCAGAGCACCTGCGGACCCTGATGCGTTATGCGGAGCAGCAGGGAAAACTGCGGGATATGGAGGATCTTTTCAATGGATGAGTATGTACTGAAAAACGGGAAAAAGCTGCGGCGCGGCCTGACCACCGGGACCTGCGCTGCGGCTGCGGCATCAGCTGCTGCCTGGGACCTCCTCACCGGAGGGGAACGGAAGGAAGTAACACTGAGGCTTCCGGACGGACAGAACGTTTCTCTGCCCGTGCGGAAGCTTCCGTGCGCCTTCGGAACAGAATATGCCGTCACAAAGGATTCCGGAGACGACCCGGATGTCACCAACGGCACCGAGATCCGGGCCCGTGCGGAGTTCCGGCAGGACAATCCGGAAAACGGTTTTCGGGAGGAAGAATATCCCGGAGTCCAGCTGCTGGGAGGAGAAGGCGTCGGAACTGTCACGAAGAAAGGTCTGGAACAGAAAGTGGGCATGCCCGCCATCAATCGGATCCCGAGAAGGATGATACTGTCCGCTGTCTGGGAAGCACTTCAGAACAGCGACCGGGAAGAGGAGATCTGCATCACGGTGTCCGTACCAGATGGGGAAGCTCTTGCCCGGCGGACCTTCAATCCCATGCTGGGAGTGGAAGGCGGGATCTCCATCCTCGGAACCACAGGGATCATTGAACCCATGAGTGAAAAAGCCATTGTGGATACCATCGCACTTCAGATCCGTCAGAAGAAGGAAGAAGGTCAGCCTCTCCTTGTGCTGGTGCCGGGCAATTACGGCAGACGATACGCAACCCGGGAGCTGGGGCTGCCAGTCTCTGCAGTGGTTCTGTGTTCCAACTATGTCGGAGAGAGTCTGGATCTGGCGGTTGCATCCGGATTTGAAAGGATCCTCCTTGTCGGCAATCTGGGAAAACTCATCAAAGTTGCCGCCGGGATCATGAATACGCACTCCCGTATCTCCGATGCCCGGTGGGAGATCATGGCAGCCCATGCCGGGCTCCATGGAGCCGATGCCCCGATGCTGCGGCAGATCCGGGAATGTGCCACGACGGATGCCATGCTGGAGCTCCTGACAGAATGGGAGCTCAGAGACAAGGTAATGGAGGGACTGCTTCGGTCCATCGGACAGCATATGGAAAAAAGGACCGGGGATGATGTGCTCTGCGGAGCCGTCGTCTTTTCGGAACAGTACGGATGCCTGGGACAGACACCGGAGGCCGGGGAGATCCTCGGCTGGCAGAAAGAGCAAAGGAGAGGACAGGAATGGTGACTTTTATCGGAGCGGGGCCCGGCGCAGCGGATCTGATTACACTGCGGGGCGCTGCCGCGCTTCAGAAGGCAGACATTGTGATCTATGCCGGATCTCTTGTCAATCCGGAACTGCTGGAGCTTTGCCCGAAACAGTGCCGGATTGACAACAGCGCGACCATGACACTGGATGAGGTGATGGATGTCATCCTTCAGGGCCATCGGGAGGATAAGAATATCGTCCGTCTTCACACGGGAGATCCTTCCCTGTACGGTGCCATCGGTGAACAGATGGCGCTGCTCCGAAAGCACGGGATCGAGTATGGTGTGATCCCCGGTGTCAGCGCATTTCAGGCAGCGGCGGCGGCACTGAAAACAGAATACACCCTCCCGGAGATCGCTCAGACAGTGATCATCACGAGAGCCGAAGGACGGACTCCGGTACCGGAGAAGGAACGTCTGCAGGAGCTGGCCGTGCATCAGAGCACCATGGTGCTGTTCCTTTCCGCCACACTGGCGGAGAAGGTCAAACAGGATCTGCTGGAAGGTGGTTATACACCGGACACTCCGGCGGCAGTGGTCTATCGGGCCAGCTGGCCGGACGAGAAGGTCATCCGATGCACGCTCGACCGGATCCCGGAAGTGTTCCGGGAAAACGGGACTGCTCCGGCGCTGATCATTGTGGGAAGGGTGCTGGCAGAAGAGAACATGCAGGCGGTAAAGAGCCGTCTTTATGCCCCGGATTTCTCCACCGGGTATCGGGAGGCAAAAAGTTGAAGATCGTAATGTTCGCATTTTCCCGGGAAGGGGTCCGGAACATGGATCTCCTTCAGGAACAATGGGAGAAGAAAGACCAACAAATAGTTATAAAGACCGTGGTCAAGTGCCGTGGAGAGAGCAGCCGCAACGAGGAAGCCCCGCTGGAGGTACTGGTGAAGCAAGCCTTTTCATCGGCGGACGCGCTGATCTTCTGGTGCGCGGCGGGAATCGCGGTGCGCAGCATCGCGCCGTATCTTTCGCACAAATCAAAAGATCCCGCGGTACTGGTGCTGGATGAGAAAGGAACGCACTGCATCTCGCTTCTCTCAGGACACATGGGCGGAGCCAATGCACTGACGAGGACCGTGTCCGAACTCTGCGGAGCGGAGCCGGTGATCACCACCGGGACCGATACGGAACATCGGTTTTCCGTGGATGAGTTTGCCCGCTGCAACGGGCTTGTGGTCACGGACTGGGAGAAGGCCAAACGCATCAGTGCGGATGTGCTGGCGGGAAAGACGCTGAAAATAGCAGGCCTGGAGAAGGAACAGTGCTGTCCCGTGGAGGGGATGGAAGAGCATATGTGGACGGCAGGAGAACTGCCTGACGATGCCGATGTCTGGATAACTTCCCGGCAGCTGCCGGTGCCGGCACAGGTCCTGCAGCTGATCCCGAAGGATCTTACCATAGGGATCGGGTGCCGGAGAGGAACGAGCTGTTCCGCGCTTCAGACGGCACTGGCCCGTTTCCTGGAACAGACCGGGCTCGACCCCCGAGGTATCTGCCGGATCACCAGTATAGACCGGAAAAAGGAGGAACAGGGGCTCATTGACCTTGCAGCCGAACTGAAGGTCTCCTTTGTGACCTATACATCGGAAGAACTGCTGCAGGCACCGGGAGAGTATCCTTCCTCGGAATTTGTCCGGGAGATCACCGGTGTGGACAATGTGTGCCAGCGCAGTGCCATGCTGGGAGCCGGAGACGGTGCCGTCTGTCTGGTGGAGAAGACCGTCGTGGACGGCATCACCATGGCAGCCGCACGCGGTGGCTCAGGGAAAAGCAGCGGACCCCGTGGCATGGTCTGTGCGGTGGGGATCGGTCCCGGTGACCGGACTCAGATGACGGCTCAGGCCATGGAGATGCTGCGGCGAGCCGACCTCATCGTCGGATATAAGACCTATGTAGATCAGATACGACCGGTGTTTCCGGATAAGGAATATGCAGTCAGCGGGATGCGGCAGGAGATCTCTCGTATCCGTGAGGCGCTGGAGGAAGCGGCAAAGGGAAAAACCGTGGCCGTGATCTCCTCGGGAGACGCTTCCGTATACGGTATGGGAGGACTGCTCTGGGAACTGTCCGAGCAGTATGATGTGGATGTGGAG
>CAJGCI010000109.1 GCA_904501855.1 Oscillospiraceae bacterium
CCGAGGAAGCGGAACTGCTGTGCCGGATCTCGGAAGAGGGAGACACGGCGGCGCTGCACCGGAAACTGCGCATGGTGCGCTGCCGGCAGTTGGAGGAGATCCACCAGCTGCAGCGACGGATGGACCGTCTGGATCTTCTGATCCGGAAAACGGAACGGGGATAATAACTGGAGGAATACGATCATGATGAAAAAGGAAGAACGGAAACTGACACAGGAATGGGACAAGACCTTCCCGAAAAGCCAACGGGTGGATCACCGGAAGGTGACCTTCATCAACCGTTACGGAATCACCCTGGCAGGGGACCTGTATGTGCCGAAACAGGCGGAGGGAAGACTGCCCGCCATCGCCGTGTGCGGGCCCTTCGGCGCCGTCAAGGAGCAGTGTTCCGGACTGTATGCCCAGGAGATGGCGGAACGGGGATTCCTCACACTGGCCTTCGATCCCTCCTTCACCGGCGAGAGCGGCGGAGCGCCCCGGTACATGGCCTCCCCGGATATCAACACGGAGGACTTTCAGGCAGCAGTGGATTTCCTTTCCCTGCATGAGCGCGTGGACCCGGACCGTGTGGGCATCATCGGTATCTGCGGCTGGGGCGGACTGAGCCTCAACACCGCGGCCATCGACACCCGCGTCAAGGCCACCGCCGCCATGACCATGTACGACATGAGCCGCGTCAATGCCAACGGATATTTCGATTCCATGGATGAGGACGCCCGGTACGCCGCGCGGGAAGCCCTCAACGCACAGCGCCTTGCGGATTACAGAGCCGGCTCCTATGAGCTGGGCGGTGGCGTGGTGGATCCTCTGCCGGAGGACGCACCCTTCTTCGTAAAAGACTATTACGCCTACTATAAGACCGAGCGAGGCTATCATCCCCGGTCCCTGAACTCCAACGGCGGCTGGAACAAGATCGGATGCATGTCCTTCATGAACATGCCCCAGCTGACCTACACCCATGAGATCCGCAACGCGGTCCTCATGGTCCACGGCGACAAGGCCCACTCCTGCTACTTCAGCCGGGATGCCTATGCCGCCATGACGGAGAACAGCAGATATACCGACAACAAGGAGCTGATGATCATTCCCGGCGCGGTCCACACGGACCTGTACGACCGGAAGGACATCATCCCCTTTGACAGGCTGGAGGAGTTCTTCCGCCGGTATCTGAAGTGATATGAACATTCTTGTATTAAGCGGAAGTCCCCGCCCGAAGGGACTGTCCCGGCAGATGGTCTCCGCCTTCCGAAACAGCGCGGAACAGGCCGGTCACAAAGTCACCGTCTTTGACGTGTGCAATATGGAGATCCGCGGGTGCCGCGCCTGCGAATACTGCCACACCCGGGGAAACGGCCGGTGCATCCAGACCGATGACATGCAGCAGATCTACGATGCCCTGAAGGAGGCGGAACTGCTGGTGCTGGCCTCTCCCATCTACTACCACAACATGTCCGGACAGCTCAAATGCGCCATCGACCGCTTCTATTCCGCGGCCTATCCGGACCGTCCGGAGCACCTGAAGGCAGCGGCCATCTTTCTGGCTTCCGGGGACCGGGACATCTACGACGGTGCCCTGTATTCCTTCTACGGGGATTTCGTGGGATATCTGGAGCTGGAGAACAAAGGGATCTTTACGGTGTCCTCCTCCGACCGGCTGGAGGACAAACTGGAGGAAGTGGCCCGGTTCGGCCGGGAACTGTGAGAAAGGACAGAGAAAATGACGGTTCAGGAATTCCGGGACCGGTGCGCCGACGGTGAGTCGGTGCCCTTCGGCTCCGAGGTACAGAAGAAATTTGACGAATACATGCAGGAAGCGCTGCAGATCACGGCGGAGATGAACAGCGGATACCGCACGCCGGACCAGCTGCAGGAACTGTTCTCCCGTCTGACGGACTCACCGGCGGACCCCACGCTGGGGCTGGTACCGCCCTTCTACACCGACTGCGGCAAGAACATCCATGTGGGACAGGGCGTGTTCATCAATACGGGCTGCACCATGCAGGACCAGGGCGGCATCTTTATCGGGGACGGCGCGCTGCTGGGCCATCAC
Organism: Oscillospiraceae bacterium; assembly: GCA_904501855.1. Taxonomy (GTDB): domain Bacteria; phylum Bacillota; class Clostridia; order Oscillospirales; family Oscillospiraceae; genus UBA2922. The sequence goes on from CAJGCI010000109.1 coordinate 2,051, forward strand.
TGCACCATCGCCACCCTGAACCATGATCTGGAACCGTCCCGGCGCCGGGATCTGATCCCCCGTCCGGTGCATATCGGGAAGAACGTGTGGATCGGCGCCAATGTGACCATCCTGCCGGGGGTGACTATCGGAGACAACGCGGTCATCGCCGCCGGCGCCGTGGTGGCGAAGGATGTCCCGGCGGATACCGTGGCGGCAGGAGTGCCGGCGAAGGTGATCCGCAGGATCGAAAGCGGGGAAGGGAAATGAAGGGGATCGTCCGGTGCGTGACGCTCGCTGCCCTTCTGATGCTGGCCGGATGCGGAAGCGTGGAGGACACCGGCCCCCGGAGCGTCCCGCAGGAAACGAAACAGGAAAACAGCGGGGAGGAGACCACAATGAAAATGCTGATCGGAGACACGGAAGTGACCGTGGCATGGGAAGACAACGATGCCGTGGATGCCCTGTACGAGATGACCGCACAGGGCAGCGTTAAGATCGCCATGGAACGCTACGGCGGCTGGGAGCAGGTGGGACCCGTCGGAAAGACCCTGCCGCGGCAGGATGCGCAGATGACGGCACGGCCCGGGGACATCATGCTGTACTCCGGGGATCAGATGGTGGTGTTCTACGGAAACAATTCCTGGTCCTACACCCGTCTGGGCCGTATCACGGACCGCAGCGCGGAGGAACTGAAGGACCTGCTGGGACAGGAAGATGTCACGGTGCGTCTGGAACGATAAGAATCGAATGATCATGAGTTCTGTCTGCCGGAACACGGCGGACGGAACTTCTTTTTTTATGCGTTGTCCTGTGCTAAGATGGACACATCGAGACCGCCCGGACCGCGGAGGACCGGGCCTTGGAAACAGGGAGGAATAAGTATGATCGCCTATCTCTGGCCCATCGCGCTGGTAGTGGTTTCCAATATCGTCTATCAGATCTGCGCCAAATCCGTTCCCTCCGGGATCCATCCTCTGGCATCCCTCACCGCCACCTATCTGGTGGGCGCGCTGGTCTCCGGCGTGCTGTATTACGCGCTGAGCAGCGATCCCAGCCTTCTGAGGGAGTACGGGAAGCTCAACTGGGCATCCGTCGTCCTGGGTCTGGTAATCGTGGGGCTGGAGGCCGGCTGGCTGTACGCCTACAAGGCCGGCTGGCAGGTGAGCACCGGGTACATCGTGCAGAGCGCCGTGCTGGCGGTGGGACTGCTCCTGGTGGGATATCTCATGTATCATGAGGCGCTGACCTGGAACAAGATCACCGGCGTGCTGGTGTGTCTTGCGGGACTGATCCTGATCAACTATCGATGAAACACAACCGGACCTGAGAGGTAAACGAGATGAATGTAACATTCTTCGGGACGACGACCCTGCTGTTTGACGACGGGAAGGACGCCCTGATGTTCGACGGGCATTTCACCCGCCCGTCCTTTTTAAGATATGTCATGGGGACCATGGAGACGGATACCGCCATGGCGGATTCCATCCTGGAACGCTTTGATTTCTCCCGTCTCCGGGGGATCTTCGTGTCCCATACCCATCACGACCACGTGATGGACGTTCCCTATATCGCCAATCACTGCCATGCGGACATCTACGGCACGGAGTCCGCTGCCAATGTGGCCCGGGGAGGACAGGTGCCGGAGGAGCAGATCCACGTCTTCAATCCGTCCCGGCCGGTGACCGTGGGGGACTTCACCGTCACGGTGATCCCGTCAATACATTCCGAGCCCACCATCATCAACAACGACCTGGGGCAGACCATCGACGAGCCCCTGGTGCAGCCGGCGCGGAAGAAGCACTACAAGGAGGGCGGCTCCTACGATTTTCTCATCCGCCACGGCGGCAGGAACATCCTCATCCATCCCAGCTTCAACTATCTGGAGGGCCAGCTGGATGACATCCGTGCCGACCTGCTGTTCCTGGGCATCGGCACCATGGGAAAGGCCTCCGAGGAGACGATCCGGACCTTCTACCGGGAGACCATCGACAAGGTGCAGCCCCGCACCGTCGTCCCCATCCACTGGGACAATTTCTTTTCCCCGCTGGACAAACCCATCCGGGACATGCTGCGCATCGCGGACAACACCCGCCGGGCCATGGACCACGTGGCGCGCTTCTGCGGCGAACGGGACATCGAATTCATCGTGCAGTATCCGCTGATCCGTCTGCGGTTCTGAATACAACTGAACTTGAGAGAGCAGAAAGGAGCACATCATGAAAATCCTGAAAAAATGCGTTTTCTTCCTATGCATCCTTCTGATCCTGGCGCTGGCCGGCACCTGGTTCATGGGCCTGATCTCTTCCTGGCATGTATCCCCGAAGCCGGAGGAGGGGCAGATGCGCATCGCCTGTGTGGGAGACAGTATCACCTACGGGTGCATGGTTCCCGGACAGGCATGGAACAACTACCCCCGCCGGCTGCAGAAACTGCTTGGGGAAGACTACTGCGTAGGCAACTTCGGCTATTCCAGCCGCACCGCGAGCAAATCCGGAGATTATCCCTATACGGCGGAAAAACTGTATCAGCAGAGCCTGGACTTCCAGCCGGATGCTGTCATCCTCATGCTGGGGACCAACGACTCCAAGGAGTGGAACTGGGATCCGGACGTTTACCGCCGGGATCTTACCGATCTGGTGAACAGCTACCGCGGGCTGGACAGCACCCCTCAGATCTGGCTGGTGCTTCCGCCGCCGGTGTTCCCCAAAGGGGACAAGGTCCTGTACGGCATCCGCGGCGAGATCATCGACAGTGAGATCTGCTCCATCATCCGGGAAGTGGGTGAGACGGAGGGACTTCCGGTAATCGATATGCATGAGCGGTTCGAAGGAAGGGGAGATCTCTTCCTGGATGGCGTGCATCCCGACGCCCTGGGCGCGAAGCGCTTCGCCGGCACGGTATTTGATGCCATCTGCAACGATCTCATACCATGATCGATACCCCGCAGACCGTGATCTGCGGGGCATATTATGCGAAGAAACAAGAACAGGACCCGGTGCCGAGGCACCGGGTCTTTCTGCGTCCTGTTCGTTTGTTCAGGCGGACTTGATGGAGGTGATCTTCCACTCGCCGTCGGTCTTCGCCAGGGTGATGTTCCAGTCTTCCGTACTGGGCTCCACGGACTTGATGTAGTCGCTCATGGCATCCATCATCACCGGCAGAAGGGCATTGTACAGAACAGCCATGGCCGCTTCCTCTCCGTCGGAAGCCATGACGGACTCGATCTCTTCGCTGTGTTCCTCGAAGATCGCGTCCTGCTCCTCCTCGGTGACCAGTTCCGAGGGATCCATGCCGCTCATCTTCTCCGGATCGACGCCGTAGGTCACGTTCACGGAGGCTTTCGCCGTGTCGCCGTCCACGGACAGATCCTTCAGTTCATACTCCTGGAACATGGCGTCGTTGTAGGTCTCGATGAAACGGATGACGCTGTCCTTTGTCTCCTCATCGAGGAGCTCCGGGGAGATCCCGTTTTCCTCGGAGATGCCCATGTACTCATAGGCGCTCTCCGGATCCTCCGGATCGAAGAACTCGTCAAACAGACCCGCTTCCCAGATCTCTTCGGCGCAGTATTCCTTTGCTTCGGCAGGGTGTCCCGCCACGAGACTGTCCATCAGACCTGTCACGGTCTCCGCTGCCAGGTCTTCGGGTGTCTTTTCCGGCTCCGCCGGAGCCTTGCCCGGGGCGGCGCCGCAGCCGGCCAGCAGCAGTACGAAGCAAAGCGCCAGCAGCAGGCTGATCATGCGTGTTGTTTTCATGGTGCTACTTCCTTTTTTAAGTTGCTGGGACCGTCCGGCTCCCGGCCGGTGTCCCGCCGGTCTTTCCAATTCGAATATACCATACCGTATCCCCGCTGACAATGGCGGGGAGGAAGAAAGAACAAGCCCGCAGTCCGAAAGGAACTGCGGGCTTGTTATGGGCTGTTCTTACTGCCAGTTGGTGGCTTTGCCGTCCCAGGTCAGGATGCCTTTGGCACCACCGGAGATGTTGCCGTCCTTGTCGATGTCGAAGTCGGCGTCCAGAGTGCCGTTGCCGAAGGCGCTCTTCAGCTTGGCGTTGTAGTGGACACTGCCGTCCTCATGCGGCTCATACGTGCC
>CAJGCI010000110.1 GCA_904501855.1 Oscillospiraceae bacterium
GCTGATACTTCTGGAGATTCTTCTTCAGATGACGGAGACTGTTGTTGATATAAAGAGTCCCGCCGCAGTGAAGCGCACCGACGATATTGGTCATCAGTTCAAATGTATGGCTGACAGGCAGAATGGAAAGGCCGGTGTCATCCGGGGAAAGGGGAAGAACGGTCATTGCCGCATTGGTGTGGCTGGCCATGTTCCGGTGGGTCAGGATCACGCAGCGGCTCAGCGCCGTGGTACCGGAAGTAAAGTAGAGTGCCGCGGGAAAATCCGGAAGCAGCTCCGGAAAGAATTCCCGGTCCAGATCCCGGATCTGCTCCAGGAGCGCATGGATCTCATATATGTATATCTCGGGATTGTGCTTATGGATCATCTCAGCCTGGCTGCGGCAGCTCTCATCAAACAGAAGGATATCCACATCCGCCTTATCACAGTAATAATCCAGATCTTCTTCCGCGGATCCGAGATGAAGAGGAACCGCAACACAGCCGGAGGAGAGAACAGAAAAGTACGCCGTAAGCCAGGAGGCACCATTGGGACCCAGCAGAGCGATGTGACGGCCAATGCCGTACTGCTGTTCCATCCATGCGCCGAACTTGCCGCATACAGTCTTCAGCTCTGCCCCGGTGATATGGGGAAACCCGGGATCGTCAGTAATGAAAAATCTTGTAGAGGGAAAGTTTTCGGCTGCGTGAAAAACAAGATCACGCAGATTCTGATATTGTGGGTTCTGAGTCATCCGAAACACCTCTCCTTGGTAGTATTTACCTACTATGTCAGTATGTATATAGAGCAAAAAAATATGCTCAGACGAGGGGCTGTGAAAATAATAACATCTCCATGGAGAAAAGGGAAGCTGCATTACTATACAGATGGTGAAATCTGTCGAAAAAGTGCGCAGTTGTTTCGTATTGTGAACTCAAACTGTTCCGATACTATCTCAATTGGGAATGTATCGTGCACTCAGGTCGGGATCATGGAGAAAAATTAGATGGATATCTGTTCTTCTTTGCGTTATGATAGGGAAGCAACGAAAGGTTTTGAGAGGTTGGTTCGACTATGGATTTTAATAAAGAGCCTGTCACACAGGAAGAAAAATTCGGCAAATTCATCATGGATCTGCAGGATGAGAGTACGGCAAAACAGGCTGTTTTTCAGCTGGAGCTGATGGAGAACAGCGGATTTGCAGAAGCTGCTGTGGCACTGGGCCAGTATTATAAGGACACGGATGCCAAAAAGGCGACTCGCCATTTCACCATTGCCGCCAACGCGGACAATGCCGAAGGATATTGGGGCCTTGCGATCCTGACCGAGCACAATACTACACCGGATCCGGATAATGAGCAGGATCAGAAATGGATCTCCTACTGCAGGAAAGCCGCAGAGCTGGGATGTGCCGATGCCAGAAATGAACTGGGCCATATCTACAGCCGCATGGGACACGTGCTTCCGGCGACGTACTGGTATATGCTGGCTTCATTCTTTGACCGTCCCGATGCGGGATACAGTCTGGAGCAGATGGCAAAGCAGTGGTTCTTTGACGGCAAACCGGAAGATACGCTGGAAGGAGTGGAAGGGTTCGACATCGTCCAGCAGCGGGCAGCATCCAGCGCACTGGAACTGACCTGCGGAAATGACGATCCGGACATCATGCAGGATCTTATCCGCCTGTCCATGCTCGGAGATCCCATGGCAAGCCTCATGCTGGGTCAGGTTTATGAAAACGTCCATGACTATTCTTCCGCCATCAAATACTATGACGAAGGCATTCAGAGCAAGGATCCCCAGGCCATGCGCTGCTACGCAGACCTTCTCATGATGGGCAATGGTGTGGAGAAAAACGAAGGACAGGCCATCAGCCTTTATAAGGAGGCCGCAGCACACGGAGACCGCACATCCATGTATGTGCTGGGACAGTATGAGAACTTCGTGATCGAAGATCCCTATATGGCTGCCTACTGGTACGGGATGTCTGCAGCCCGCGGATTTGAGGCGGGGCGGAGCAAGCTGCGTACCCTCTGTGAAGAACGCAAGAAATCCTGAGATGATTAAAATCCCCTGACCGAAACGGTCAGGGGATTTTTGCTGGGATGATCAGAACATTTTTTCCGAACCATCCTCCGAAATATTAAACGGACGGGCGGTATAGCCTTCCGATTTATACTGTTTTACCAGATCCTTCAGTGCCTCCATGACGAGATCCTTCTCCTCGGTGCTGCCGATCTTGAGGTTCCTCATGCGCATGTCCGCATGATAGAACAGCAACACACCGGTCCAGGAGCGGCAGTCGTAAACAGCGCATTTTGCGACAGGAATATTCTCCTTGGATTTCGGATCGTAGATATAGTATCCTTCCACCAGATCACCTTTGGAACTGTCCAGCATCAGATCGGCCTGATAGCCGTCATACTCGCTGACGCCGTTGGTGCGCACATCCAGAGCACGGAGCCAGTATTTCATCAGAGTAGGCTCATCCATGGGATTGGCCTTGGTGCTGGCAAAGGCCAGGAACCGGGACTGGGTATCCAGTTCGTTGCACGTCAGTTCTTCATAACTGGAATTGATCATGACACATCCGTTGTCATTGAGATTTCTCAGCCAGTTATAGAACATGGGATCCACATTCATCCGTTCAACGCTGAGAAGATATCCGTTGGGGCGGACATGACCGGCCAGTTTTTCCGCATAGGGCGCGGAGATACGCTGATAGCTCCGGAAGAGTTCCGGCAGCGGTGCGAAAATGTTGAACAGGTAGTCTTTCCGGTTTTCCTGCGCGGTACGGAAGGAACATACGGTGTCGAACACCTGATCCTTTTTCAGATCACGAACGTCCTTGCGCAGAAATTCCACGTTGGTGATATTCAGCCGTTCCGCCAGTTTCTCGGCGGCGGCGATGGCGTTGCGGGAACGGTCCACCGCAGTGAAATGAGAGGAAGGAAACATGCGGGCCATGAGGCAGGTGATGATGCCGCAGTCGCAGCCGACATCCAGCACTTCACTGCCGAATTTCGTCTCGTTCTTTTTCAGCCAGTCGGCCAGGACCGGATAGAATTCTCCGTCGTAGATGCCGGAATAGGCATAGCCGGCACGGGGCTCCTCGTACTTGGCATCATAAAAACGCTTGTCTCCGATCAGACCGTCCATTTTGCGAAGGTACATCATGGTGCGGTCCTCACCGATGGCATCCTTCATGATATCGTACATTTCATCGTCGTTATGGGCTGCTTTGAGGTTCAGTTCCTCCATCAGTTCCGAAACGATCTTTTCAATATCCACAGTGTATCCCTCCGTGTCATGCAATGGACTTATTCTAAAACGAATCCGGTAAAATGGCAACCGCAGAGAACGGAAAAGTGCTTGCGCTGAAAGAGATACACAAAGAATGGCTTTTCCGAATAATTGGTTAAAATACCGACAGCCCCTTTCAATTCACAATCAAAATGGCTATAATAGGAACATTAATACAAACAACAAGTTTCTGCTTGTCAAATTTGCCGTGAAAGGCGCAGGAGGTAATACTATGAAAAAGGATATTGACTGGGGAAGCCTCGGCTTTGAATACACCAAAACCGATAAACGCTTCATCGCAAGATATCGCAATGGTGCATGGGAAGACGGAGTGCTCAGTGACGACGCCAGTGTCGTGATGAGTGAGTGTGCCGGAGTCCTTCACTATGCACAGGAGTGCTTCGAGGGTCTGAAAGCCTATACGACGGAAGACGGCCGCACCGTCTGCTTCCGCCCGGATCTCAACGCCCAGAGAATGCATGATTCCGCCGTACGTCTGGCCATGCCTCCGTACCCGCAGGACAAGTTCGTGGAAGCGGTGAAGGCGGTCGTCAAGGCCAACGAGGAATGGGTACCTCCTTATGGAAGCGGAGCAACACTGTATGTCCGCCCCGTTATGTATGCAAACGGCCCCGTCATCGGTGTAAAACCGGCAGATGAATATGAGTTCCGTATCTTCACTACTCCCGTTGGCCCGTATTTCAAGGGCGGTGCCAAGCCGGTGAAACTGAAGATCAGTGACTTTGACCGTGCCGCTCCCCACGGGACCGGCAATATCAAGGCAGGCCTGAACTATGCTATGAGCCTGTATGCTGTGGAACTTGCTCACGAGGAAGGCTTCGCGGAGAACGTTTATCTGGATCCTCCCACCCGCACCAAGATCGAGGAGACCGGCGGTGCCAACATGCTCTTCGTGGATGGAGACGGCAATCTGGTGGTTCCGAAATCCGGAAGCATCCTTCCGTCCATCACCCGCCGCTCCCTTGTGTACGTGGCGGAGCACTATCTCGGCCTGAAGGTCATTGAGCGGGAAGTCACGCTGGCAGAAGTTCCCGACTTTAAGGAGTGCGGACTCTGCGGTACCGCAGCCGTCATCTCTCCGGTGGGCCTGATCGACGATCACGGCAAGGAGATCCGTTTTGAGAGCGGAATGGAGAAGATGGGACCCGTAGTACAGAAACTGTACGATACTCTTACCGGCATCCAGATGGGACGTATCGAAGCTCCCGAGGGATGGATCGTGGAGATCTGATCCGGCAGACACAATATCGGATAATGACGAAGAACCGATGCGATTTCGCATCGGTTCTTCTTTTGAGTTATATCATAAATAGGTGTCCATGAATTCGATCCGCATCTTTTCCGGCACCATGCTGCCTCCGGTCGCCCACATGATGTGTGAGATATTTTCCGGATGAGTGATTCTGGAATCCTTCAGATACTGCTGCATGGCGGGTTCGTTCCAGAATGTCAGGCCGTGGAAGGCGGCACAGGAACTGGGTTCGATAAACACGTGCTCGGATGAATACAGAGCGCGCATGTAATCATACAGACGGCGGTCCTCTACGGTATATTCTCCGCTGAGAAGGGATTCCATGATCTTTCCCACGAACCCGGAGGGCCGGCCGACAGCCAGTCCGTCCGCATGGGTCTTTCCGGAGAGACCCAGATCCTGAACACAGATCTCCTGATGCCGTCCGGTGAGGAGTCCTGCCAGCATGCAGGGGGACTGTGTCGGCTCCGCAAAGAAACAGTGGACATGATCACCATAGCGTTCCTTCAGACCGAAGGTGATCCCACCGGGAGCACCGCCGACACCGCAGGGAATATAGACGAAAAGAGGATGCTCCTCATCCACCGGGATTCCGGCTTGATCAAGCTGAGAGGGAAGACGGTTTGCGGAAACGGAATAACCCAGAAAAAGTTCCTTGGAGTTTTCATCGTCCACAAAATAGCTGGTGGGATCGGCATCGGAGAGCTGGCGTCCATGGATCACCGCTTCTCCGTAGTCTCCGTCATATTCGATCACGGTGACCCCGTTCTGACGGAGCTTATCCTTCTTCCACTGCTTGGCATCGGAGGACATGTGAACGATGGCATTATAGCCGATGGCGGCACTCATAATCCCGATGCTCATGCCGAGATTTCCCGTGGAACCCACCTGCATGGAGTATCCGGAAAAGAATGTTCTGGCCTCCGGGGTACATAGCTTTCGGTAATCATCGCCGATTCCGGAGAGCAGACCGTGTTCCAAGGCCAGCTCCTCCGTGTGGACCAGGACCTCATAGATGCCGCCGCGGGCTTTCACGGAGCCTGCAATGGGCAGGTCGGAGTCCATTTTCAGGTACAGATTTCCCGGCACGTCTGGGAAACAATGATGCATCATATCCGGGATCCCGCGAAGAGGTGATTCGATGATCCCGCGGGAAGAAGCGGTCTCCGGGAAGCATGATTCGATCAGCGGTGCAAACCGGCGGAGACGGGCATCGGCATCATCGATATCCGACTGGGTCAGAGAACAGGATCTTTCCGATCCGAGACCGGGATTGATCCAGAGAAATTCCTGACCATGAGACAGCAGTTCCAGTTGCGTCATATCCGTCTCCTTCAGTTATCCGCCGTTTCCGCTGTCCACCGGTTTACGTAGGGCAGGACACTGCGGTCCATGAAAGCGCGGAGCATTTTCTCAAGGTCCTCCTCGCTCACGGTCTCGCTGTGGTATTTCTTCCGGGTCCCGTCATAAAATACGATGTTGAACCGCAGAAAATAGGAATCGGCCGAA
>CAJGCI010000111.1 GCA_904501855.1 Oscillospiraceae bacterium
GCCCTCATCACCGGAAACTTCAACGAAGGCATCACCGGCGCCCGCACCATCCGGGCACTGGCGGTGGAAGAGATCATGGGACGGGACTTTGACCGGGACACCGCCGCCATGCACCACATGGCGGTGCGCACCACCAAGTGGTCCGGACTGTTTACTTCCACCGTCACTGCCCTGTCCTCCATCGCGCTGGCGCTGGTGCTGTGGAAAGGCGGAAACCTCTCCGTGCAGGGCATGATGCAGATCGGCACTCTGTCCGTCTTCATGTCCTACGCCCTGGGCATCATGGAACCCATCCAGCATATCGTGGAGGCGACCTCCTCCTTCATTGCGCTGCAGGCCAGTATCGAACGGACTTCGGAACTTCTGGAGACCGCTCCCAATGTGAAAGACTCGGCGGAAGTGGAAGCCGTATACGGCGACACCTTCCATCCGAAGAAAGACAACTGGGAGAAGCTCCGCGGGGATGTGGAGTTCCGGGACGTCTCCTTCCATTATCCGGACGGCGACGAGCTGGTGCTCTCCCACTTTGATCTGAAGGTTCCTCAGGGCTCCAACATCGCCATCGTGGGCGAGACCGGCGCGGGAAAATCCACTCTGGTCAATCTCGTGTGCCGGTTCTTTGAGCCCACGGAAGGTCAGGTGCTCATCGACGGACGGGACGTTCGGGAGCGCAGCCAGCTGTGGCTTCACAGCAACATCGGCTACGTGCTGCAGTCGCCTCACCTGTTCTCCGGTTCGGTCCGGGAGAACCTCCGATACGGAAAACCGGATGCCGCGGATGAGGAGATCTGGAAGGCACTGAAACTGGTGTCGGCGGATGAAGTGGTCCGGAATATGGAGGACGGTCTCGACAGTGAAGTGGGCGAAGGCGGTGCTCTCCTGTCAACGGGAGAAAAGCAGCTGCTGAGCTTTGCCCGGGCCATCCTGGCCGATCCCGCGATCCTCATTCTGGACGAAGCCACCTCCTCCGTGGATACAGTGACGGAAAAGAAGATCCAGCAGGCGATCCACGCCATCACGGAATCCCGTACCAGCTTCGTCATCGCCCACCGGCTGTCCACCATCGTGGACTGCGACCGGATCCTCGCCATCTCCGACGGCCGGATCGTGGAATCCGGCACCCACGAGGAACTGATGCAAAAGAAGGGATACTACTACCGTCTGTACACGCGGCAGTACGAGGATCTGGAGACCTCCCGTCGTTTTCAGGAGGCACCCGGTCCGATCTCCTAATCTCCCATCAGAAGATAATATGCAAGCGAAAATACAGGCCGGTCTCCATCTTATGCATATGGGAAACCGACCTGTATTTTTTTGAGTTCTTAATTTTTGTGAAGTTACATAATACCGCCCCTGTTTTTTTGTCTATATTATGGATTCATTCAAAATATTTAGACAAAATCTCCAAAGTGATGGTATAATAATCGCAGTAAATTAACGGAGAGGGAAAACTCCGTATTATTATGGGAAAAGGAGAGAACAACATGGATTTTCTGAGATTCTTACTGGAAAATGAGTTTGTCGTTGGAATCGCGAAAGCTTCCGGCTCCTTGCTGGGTAATTTCCTGGCAGGCATTCTTGGTCCCCTGCTGAGCGGACTGATGGGCTGATCGGACTGCCGATCTTCAGTATTGAAAAATAAAAGAGAAGCGATTTGATATCGCTTCTCTTTTATTATTTTCCGATAATTACGCGCCGACTTTTTCGTCAAAGGCTTTCAGGATCACCGCGATCTCCGCGCGGGTGGCCGTCTTCCTGGGACTCAGGGTCCGGGAATCCGTTCCCTGCACCAGCCCGATGCTCACTGCCCACCGCATGGCCGGCAGCGCGTAGTTGGAAACGGAAGAGGCGTCCGAATACCGGGCGAGGGTTTCCAGATTCCAGGTGTTCTTCCCTTCCTTCTGGGCAAACTGGTAGAGGATGGCCACCAGCTGTTCTCTGGTGATGGCATCCGATGGTCCGAAGGTTCCGTTGGGATATCCGGCCACCAGTCCGTAGCCCGAACACCACTGGATGGGATCGTAGTGCCACTCTCCCTTTCGTACATCACTGAAGGAATTGCTGCTCGTCACGGCGGGTTTGCCCTTTTTCGCATAAAGGATCGTCGCCACCTGTGCTCTGGTGACCGTGCTATCCGGTGAGAACACGTTCTTTGCGGTGCCGGTCATGTACTGATGGCTCAGGGCATAGTCCACATACTGGTGGTACCAGGCGTTGCCCGGCACGTCTTTGTATCCGGCACTGGGGCAGCCATCTTCCCGGGCATCTCCGAAATAGATCTTCGCCTGTGTGATGGCTTCCGGAACATTGATCAGTCCGTTTCCGTAGGCGATATCGTATCCGGCAGCGCCGAGATCCTGGGAGGATACGGTAAGGATCTTCTTGAAATCTGCCAGCGTCATGCGGGGATACAGCTGTTTCAAAAGAACTGCCAGACCGGAGACGTAGGGGGCGGCAAAGGAAGTGCCGCTTCCCGTCATCACGGAATTGTTGTCCGCACCGAGGCTTACCACGGAAGCGCCGGGGGCCACGACGAATACGCTGTTATTCTGCTGGGAGAAGGACGCCACACGGCGGTTGGCATCCACGGCGCCGACGCCGATGGTCTCCTCGTAAGCTGCGGGATAGTACAGGGTCCTGGTGCCTTCATTCCCGGCCGAGGCCACGACGATGACGCCTTTCCCGGCGGCATACTGCACCGCCTGATGGAGGATGTCCACATCCTCCGGAGCGCCGAAGGACATGTTGATCACATTGCAGTGATAATCGTCCACGCAGGAACGGATGGCCTTCACCGCGTCGCCCACGATGCTCTTGTTGCCGTCGAAGCACTTCATGGTCACAAAAGTGGCTTCCGGTGCCATGCCGGCGATGTCGATATGATTGTTCTTCTTGGCGCCGATGATGCCGGCCACAAAGGTACCGTGGCCTTCCGTATCGTCGGTGCTTCGGTTATTGTTCAGATAATTGTATCCGGATACCATGTTGCTGCCGATCAGATCCGGGTGGGTGGCATGCACACCGGTATCGATGATGCCGATGGTGACGCCTTTTCCCGTCAGCCCCTGATCCCAGGCCGCTTCCATTCCGACAGCCTGCATCCCCCACTGATTCCGGAAATACGGATCATTGGGCGTTTCCAGCAGTTCCATCGTTCCGCTTCCGGACTCGATGGGCTCCACCGGGTAGAGGTCCTCCACGCCCTGTGCTGTCAGCGTGCTGCTCCCCAGGTTTCCCATTCCTGCCATCAGCAGCACCAGCACCGTCAGTATCAGACCGGCGGCCGTTATTCTCCTTGCTATCGTTCTGTCCATCCTTCGCATTCCTATCCCTGTTTTTATCGTCAAAAAGGTCTTTCGTACAGTTAATGCACGAAAGACCCGTTTCATTTCATGATTTTACCGATCATCATGCTCTGTTTGCAACTTTTTCATCGTATGCTTTCAAGATCACCGAAATCTGTGCTCTTGTGGCGTGCTTATTGGGCTCCAGTCCCACATTGGACCCGGAAATGATCCCCTTGTGCACGCACCAGGCCATGGCTTCCCATGCCCAGGAACCCACTTCCTGCACATCCGCATAACCGCCGAGACCGATTCCCATGCCTTCCCCTTCGGCCGCATATCCCTTCAGCTGCGCATACTTATACAGAATGGTCGCCAGCTGCTGGCGGGTAATGAACTCCATGGGATGATACGTTCCGTCGGGATATCCGGAGACGGCTCCGAAGGTCGCGGCCCAGTTGACGGCCGCGGCATACCATGCATCTGCGGACACGTCGGAGAAACGCGGTTTCGTGCCGGCGCTGGGCTTGCCGTTCATGGCATAGAAGATCTGGGCGATCTGGGCTCTCGTCACGGCACCTTCCGGATTGAACTGATTGGCGGTGGCTCCCACCATGTATCCGCGCTGGACCACATAGTCCACTGCCCCGCGGTACCAGGCATTCTGGGGAACATCCACAAAATCATTTACACTGGCTGCGAACACGGTGCATCCGAGACTGAGGATCATCGTGATGACCAGGGCCAGTGACAGCAATCGTTTTTTCAAGTCTACACCTCCAACCGGTGACAGAACATTCGGGGGATTGTCTCTATCTAGTATTTAATTATCCATCATTTGCGCGGTAAAAGCAACCGCAAAAGACGGTTCTTCTCTTGTTTCTTTGTCAATCTTGTGGCAGAATGGACACAGATATTTTGAAACAAGAAGGAGTCTTTTCGGTGAAACTGTTTCCAAAGGACAAAAAATGGGTTCCTTACACCATAGCCGGCTGTGTTACGGTCATCCTGTACCTGCTGCTGAGCCACGTCGGACCGATCTTTAAAACGTTTGGTGTGATCTGGAACTTTATCCTCCCGGTGGTCCTGGGTGCGGTCATTGCCTATGTGATCAATCCCCTGGCAAAGTTCTGTGAGCGAAAACTGTTCCATAAAATGAAGAATGAACGCACCGCATGGATGTGGTCCGTGGTGGTTGCCCTTGTGGTATTGATCCTGGTTATCGTACTGCTGTTCATGGCGCTGATCCCTCAGGTCGTCAACAGCATCGTCTCGCTGGTATCCAACTTTGACAGCTATGCCGCCAGCGTGGACAAGTTCCTGGACAAGATCTCAAAGCTGGCCGCCAAATACAATCTGGACGCCACCGCGCTGGAGACCTCTGCCCACAACATGGTCAACAACCTGCTGGATTCCCTTCCGAACCGGCTGAGCAAACTGGTATCCGCATCCAAGACCTTAGGCAGCAACCTGGTCACATGGCTTCTGGGATTTGTCCTCGCCGTGTATTTTCTGGTGGACAAGCCGGCTCAGATCCGCGGACTCAAGCGCTTCTTCCACGCCGTTCTTCCCCAGCGGACCTACGACGGATTCGTCCGTTTCTGCACCCGCAGCGACAAGATCCTGGTGAAATTCATCTCCTGTGAAGTCATCGACGGTGTCATCGTCGGTGTCGTGAACTTCATCTTCATGGCCATCTGCGGCATGCCGTACAACGTCCTGATCTCCGTCATCGTGGCGCTGACGAATCTGATTCCCACCTTCGGTCCCCTTATCGGCACCGTGGTCGGCGGTCTGATCCTGGTCCTGAACAATCCCTGGCAGGCCCTGATGTTCGTGGTCTTCACCCTCATCCTTCAGACCATTGACGGATACATCATCAAGCCGCGCCTCTACGGCGATCAGCTGGGCGTCTCCGGTGTGCTGATCCTCATTGCCATCATTGTCGGCGGTCGGATCTTCGGCATGGTGGGCATCCTTCTGGGCATCCCATTTGCCGCCATCGCCATGTTCGTGTACGACGAGTATGTCATTCCCAAGCTGGAAAATCGCAAAGGCCATCAGGCTCCTGCGGAGGAGCCCCCGGAGTCTCCGGAACCGCCGGAAGCGGTCTGATTCAATCCTTATATGATAAACGCCCCTGGACAGCGATCCAGGGGCCTTTCTGCTTCTATTCTTTTATTCCATGGGGAGCGGTGCCACGGGACGGGCATATCCGCGCACTTCCAGCGGTTCGTTGCGGATCATCCGCTCCGGATGCAGGCGCAGCAGAAGGTCGGCGGTCCATTTCCCGTATCGGGATGCGATCTGCCGGTATCCGCCCTCCAGCCGGGGCGTCCGCTGACGGGAGGAATGAGCGTCGCTGGCGATACAGGTCACCAGATTTGCATCCATCAGCCGCTGAACCGTGATCTCCTCCCGGCCGCCGAATTTCCCCTCCAGGCTTGCCCGGTTGCACTGGGTCAGGCATCCTTCCATGACCCACTGATAGATCCGGTCCGGTCTCTCCTGCACACAGTAGTACCGCTCCGGATGGGCGATCACGGGGACCAGCCCGTCAAAAGTGTGGATTTCGTCTACTATAAAAGAAATATAATCTTCCGGAGCGTCAAAGGGAAATTCCACCAGGAAATACCGGGAATCGTTCAGACCGAACAGCAGTTCTTCCCGGATCTTCCAGCGGATATCCTCCGACGCCA
>CAJGCI010000112.1 GCA_904501855.1 Oscillospiraceae bacterium
ACTATATCACCGATTCCATCATCCGCAAGGAGCTGCTTCCCGGAGACCAGATCCCCACGGAGGCACAGCTGACGGAGATCCTTGGCGTGTCCCGCAATACGGTGCGGGAGGCCATCAAGATCCTTATTTATATGGGCGTGCTGGAGATCCGCCGGCCCGAGGGCACCTTCGTGTGCTCCGGTTTCTCCGAGCCCCTTATCGATCCCATGCTCTACGGCATCATTCTGAATCAGGGCGACAGCTATGACGATCTCATGGATCTGCGGGAGATGATGGAGACCGGCGTCATGCGCATGGTGATCCACCGTGCCTCCGACGAAGATATTGAAAAGATCCGCCCCGCCCTTTTACAGTTAAAAGAGGCATGTCTGACGGATACGCCGGATCTGGAGGAAGTCTTCCGCCGGGACGACGCGTTCCATGTGGCTGTCAATGAGCTGGGCGGCAACGAGATGGTCAACAAGATCTCCAACACCGTGCGGATGCTCACCCACGCCATGCGCCACGACAGTGTCAAGCACATGCTGGAAGCCGGGCGGGTCGAGGAACTGTACCGGGCCCATGAGCGGATCTACCGGATCCTGAAGGACCGGGACGAGGAGGATCTGGAACGGAAAGTCCGCTCCACCTACTTTGTCAACGGGGAGTCTCTGGAACCAGAAATCGATTAACATTTTTTCTAAAAATATAAGCAATGAGATGCAAGTCTCATTGCTTTTTTTCGTCTTTATGGTTAATAGTACAAATTTTTGAAGCTGATTGCGGATAAAATAACAGATAAAGCAAACACTACCAAAGGGAAGCCACAAGCTCATCCGGCTTTCCGTCAAGTACTGAATTGCAAGCGCTCTTTTCATCCCGGACTTTCCGAAGCCTGAGAAGTCCGGGGTTTTTTGATGCATATTTCTTAAGAAACTTTTTAATCTTAGTTTTATTTACCGCGTGCAAGGCTTCTTTAGAGAAAAAGAAATAATCAGGCGGAATGCGCCGCCTGATCGTATATCCCCCTATCCGTATCTCCGAAAGGTCCATGAAATCCCCTCGGAAGCCTGAAGGGATCCGGATATACAAACTGGAAAAAGGAGAAACAAAATGTATCGCAACCATTGGAAAAGACTTCTCTGTCTGGTTCTGGTGCTGACACTGCTGATGAGTATCAGCGTTGTGCTCGCCGCACCCTACGATCCCGGCAACACGGAAAACACATATGACCAGACGGAAAATCCGTTTACTCCGTCCATCGATACAGATCTGTCATATGAATCCTATGCGTGTCTCGGGGACAGCATCGCTGCCGGTTTCGGCGACTATGATTATTATCCTGATGACGGATCCCTCGTGGAGGATATCAACAATGAAGACTACAGCCGGGCTTATCTGGATTCTCTGAAATGGGCATCCATCGATAACTACGATCTGTATTACAATGATCTGATTCCTTCGGAATGGAACCCGATCGGAACGAGCAACTTTCTGGGCAGCACCACCTACGGCAAGACCTGCAGTGGATTTACCAAAGTCAGCAGCGTAGATTTCAAGGATGGCGCATTCGTCTATTATGACGAAAATGGCAAGGTCGTCCCCATCGAAGAAGGCTATGTTCCCTATACCCGCAAAGAATCATTCGGAACAGAAAATGACTTCACCTATATGGGCATGCGCGCGGTGGATAAGGCATACCACTCCATCGTCGCGAAATCCGTGGGTGCCTCCACGCTCTATCCTCTGGGTTATTCCGGTACCCGTACCACTGAGATCCGTGGCGTTCTTGATCCGTCCTACAAAGGAGACGAATATCTTTTCAGTTACGGACTGGTGAATAACTACACCGTCAATGAAGATGGAGCCATCGACTATTACACGCCATCCAGAGAAGCCGACTGGAACAATCGTTCCTACGATTTTGTCCGTGAGAAAACTCTGAATGCCATCCGCAATTCGGATTTGATCACCCTGAATCTCGGCTCCAATGACATTATGACCATTCCGGTCATCAACTCCATGGGGAAAATGTCCGGAACGGAGGATGCCAAGTTTGTCGCACTGGCAAAGGAGATGCTGGGCCAGAGCTATCCTGAGATGCTCAACACCCTGTTCTCCACTGCCAACACCATGAACAATCTTCAGCAGACCCTCACCACACTGATGAGTCTCATGATCAACGGATACCGGCTTTATTTCGAGAACATCATGCCGGTCATCGATACGATCAAAGAGGAAAACCCCGATGCGGATATCGCCGTGATCGGTCTGTACAATCCGCTGCAGAAAGTGAAGCTTACCGACAACTCCATGATCGCCATCGGAGAGCTGGGCACGATCCTCATCACGGGTATCAACGCCTATCTGAAAGCCAATGCGGATAAGCACGGATATGCCTATGTGGATGTCACCGGCACAGAGACACAGGATACTCTTTCCCTCAGCGCCGGCATCTCCAATTTCTTCGGCCGTATCATGACTGATGTCCATCCGAAATACAACGGACACGAATACATGGCCAGTCAGATCCTCTCGTCACTGGAAGCGTTCAGTGTGGAAAAAGGTCTTTCCATGCCCTACACCGATGTCAAGGGAAGCACGGCCTATGCCACGGACATACAGTTCTGCTACGACAACAAACTGATCTCCGGCACTTCCCGCCGGACATACTCACCGGACATGAACATGACCCGCGGAATGTTCATCGCCTCCATGTATGCGCTCGGAAACAAAAAGGCAGACATGTCCGCAAACACTCCCTTCAATACGATCCTGAAATCATCCTACTTTACCAAAGCCCTGTCCTGGGCCTACAGCAAAGGCATCACCTTCGGTGTCAATAAGTCCGTCTTCTCCCCCCTGACCCGAGTCACAAGAGAGCAGATGGCGCAGATGCTGTATCAATATGCTGGGAAACCGAAACTGCAGACTGAGGCACAGCTGGATGATTCCTATCAGGACAGTAAAAAGATCTCCAAAGCATATAAGGATGCTGTGCTATGGGCCGTCACGAACGGTTTCATCAACGCGGAAGGCGGATTCCTGAATCCGAAAGCCTCCGTTACCCGCGGAGAGTTGGCACATGCACTTCATGTATTTGCAGAGTATATCCAGGAATAAGACCGTTTATCTATTCCGGTAACGGATCCGAGGGGTGTCCGGGGCGGCAGCCTGTGTCTGCCGTCCCGGCTTTTTGTAAGGAGCAAATCCGAAATGGATCTCTGCGTTCTCGGAAAACGATTCCATTCCGGTCGGAAGCGGAATCCGCTTCCGGAAAAACATGAAGATTTTTGCAAAATCCTATTGTTTTTTTCGTCTATATATAGTAAATTCCATTAATTGGAAAGATTTGGAATCCGCGAGGGCTTAAGATTTCCTAAACACTTTTGGGTAAAGTGTTGGTTTTTGTTACTATTTATGCCCCTTCCACCGCCAATTTCACCCATCAATTTCAATTTTTTTGATTATTTCCATACACTTTGTCTCAAAGTGTTGGATTATTAACAGATTCGAGGAAATTGGTGATTGAATCTCTTTTGGACATTTTCTAAGATATGGCCATAAGGGAAAAAGTGGAACAGATTCAGGTCAAACGGGAGATCCCCGCCATAATTCCTATTTATTTTTTGGCTTGCTGTCAGTCGGTCATCCGACTTGACATTATCCCCCCATCTCCCGCCGGGACCTGATCGGCCTGACGTCTCCGGCTCCCCCCGCCGGAACGAAAGCCGCAACATTGCCTGTGAATCCTGTCCGGTCCCCCCGGCTCGTTCACAGGACGTAAAAGACAGAGGAGAATCTACTATGAAACGCTACCCTTCCATTGAGAAACCCTGGATGCAGTTTTTCAGCGAAGAGGCACAGAATGCCGAGCTGAAGCATGAGACCATTTACCAGCGCATCTGGGACAACAACTACAACTACCCCATCCACACCGCACTGAACTTCTTCGGAAACAAGATCAGCTATGCACAGCTGTTCCAGAACATTGACCGGGCTGCTGCCTCCCTTACCGCTCTGGGCGTCAAAGCCGGCGATACGGTGGCTTGCTTCTCCGTCACCATTCCGGAGATGGTCTTTACCCTGTACGGTGCCAATAAGATCGGTGCCACCCTCTTCACGCTGGATCCCCGCCGCACCGGCGAGGAAGTGGAAGAGATGGTCCGCTCCTCAGGTGCCGATATTGCACTGGTGATCGATCTTGCCTACGAGCATCTCCATGAGACCCTGGAGAATCTGGATCTGCAGAAGATCGTCATCATCTCCGTGGACAATTACATGCCCATGACTGTCCGTATGGTCAAGCAGATGAAGATGCCCGCTCCCAAGATCGAGATGACCGGCAACGTGGTCTCATGGAAGCAGTTCCTGAGCTACGGCAAGGGCATTGAGACGGAAGCGGTCCCCTACGGCACCCATGAGCCCGCCGCCATCACTCTCACCGGCGGCACCACCGGCATGCCCAAGGGCGTCATGATCACCAACGACGGTTTCAATGCCGTTGCCATGGACTTCCGTTACTGCGGCGTCAACTACACCCGCGAGCAGCGGTTCATGAACATCATCCCGTCCTTCGCATCCTACGGCATCGTCGCTTCCCTTCACATGCCCCTGTCTCTGGGTCTGGAGGAAGTGGTCATTGCCAAATTCGATTCCGACAAGGTCGGACACCTCATTAAAAAATACAAACCGTCCCACACCCTTCTGGTTCCCAACCACTATGAGAAGCTGATGAACTCCAAGGAGATGCAGAACGGTTTTGACCTGAGTTTCTTTGAGACTGCCGGATCCGGCGGCGATACCATGAACAAGGGTCTGGAAAGCAAGCTCAACGGATTTTTGAAAGAGCACGGAGGCAAGTTCCCCCTGTCCCAGGGCTACGGAATGAGTGAGATCTCCTCCGCCGCAAGCTGCTGCTGCAACGGAAACTTCCGCAGCCTCTCCGTGGGCTATCCCCTGCTCAACAATGTCATCTCCATCTTCAAGCCCGACACCACCGAGGAACTCACCTATGGTGAGGAAGGCGAGATCTGCATGACCGGCCCCGCCGTCATGATGGGTTATCTGAACAACCCGGAAGAGACCGCCAATGTCCTGCGGGTCCATCCCGACGGACAGGTCTGGATCCACAGCGGTGACGTAGGCGTCATGGACGAGGACGGATACATCTTCATCAAAGGCCGCATCAAGAGAATGATCACCATGTTTGACGGCCACAAGGTCTTCCCCACCCAGCTGGAGAACACCATCGGCAAACACCATGGCGTCATCAGCTGCGCCGTCGTGGGCGTACAGGATCCCAGCAAGAACCAGGGTCAGATGCCCGTTGGCATGATCCAGATCAAAGACGGACTGGATGCCGAGCAGGTGATCCAGGAGGTCACCGAGACCATCCAGAAGGAAGTGGAAGTCCGCAGCTGGCTCTCCGATCTCGTCGCTGTGAAAGAAATGCCGCACACCGGCATGGGCAAGATCGACTACAAAAAGCTGGCAGAAGATTACGAAAAAGAAAATCAGACGGCCAAAGCCGGCTGATCTCATAACCATACCATATTCCTCTGTCTTGGGAGGACTGCATATCCCAACCGATATGCTGTCCTCCTGTTTTCAAAAATGAATATCTTAAGTTCCTGTTGTTCATGTTATTTCTTTCCCTCTTTTAAGAGAAAGGATATTTTCTTTTTTTACGCACATTTCTTAAGTTTCTTAGTGTTTTCCCTGCAGACAAACTGCAATCAATACTGTTGTCCCAACAGTATTCATCAGACAGCACATGCTGTCTGCATAAATCCCCCAGCATCGGTCCGCGATTTCCCTGCTTCACTTTCAGGAGTTTGTGTTCCGATGTTCCATACCCGAAAGGAGCACTTTATGAAGAAAACCATTACGTTTTTACTTGTGCTGGCACTGGCTTTATCGTTATGTGCACTGCCGGTCATGGCAGATAACAGCACT
>CAJGCI010000113.1 GCA_904501855.1 Oscillospiraceae bacterium
AGATCAGTGATCCGGCCATGAAAAGCGCTGCCGTCAGGGACCAGATCTCTCCGATCCCGAATCCGGACAGTCCGCCATGCCCGCACAGCAGATACATGCCTCCAATCACCACCGCAAGGATGATCACCTGATTTCTTCGGATCTTTTTTCCGTACAGCAGAAAAAGGAGAATCGGCGTCATCAGGGTGGAGAGGGATCGCAGAAAGGCCACGGAAGTTGCCGCAGAGTATTTCAGTGCGATATTCCCTGCAATATAACAGCCTGCAATACAGAGCGAAGGCAATAGCCAGATCCTCGCTTCTGTTTCTTTCAAATTCGAGACAAGTGCTCCCCTGCACAGCAGGCAGAGGAAGAGGAAGGCGATAAAGTAACGCGCCGTCAGAAGGGAGAACACCGGCACCGTCTCATACGCCATTTTTGATATGGGATCTCCGAATCCGTATACCACGCTCTGGAAGATCACCAGCAGGCACCCTGCAATGTATTGATTTTTTGAATTGGGTACTGCGTTCATATCAGCTCCCGGCCGGAAGTTCCGGCCATTACATGTATTCCTTGTGCAACAGAGCACATGGGACTCCATTGTGCCATAATCTACCATTCTCTGCAATGAATACGTCCCGGGAGCGCTAACGTGTCCGGCACATAATATGGTATAGTAGTCGCATGGGCAGAAAAAACACCGTCGGGGGTGCTTTCCCGATGGTTTCGAAATAAGGAGGACTCCCCATGATCTACTATTTTACCGGAACCGGTAATTCCCTGTATGTGGCCCAGAAACTGGCAGGCCCCGGTGAACAGATCCGCAGCATCATCGAAGCACTGGAAAAGAACGAGCTTCATGTGGATCTTGCCGATGGCGAAGCCCTCGGCTTCGTTTTTCCGGTGTATTTTTATACCGTTTCCGATCCGGTTCTGGATTTCGTCCGGAAGATGTCCGTCTCCGGCGCATCCTATGTCTATGCCGTCATCGTCTGCGGTGCCAGCATCGGCCCCGCCGGCGGGTTTCTGAGAGATGAACTTCGCAAAAACGGCCTGACGCTGTCCCGTGTGGATCCTCTGGTGGTTCCGGACGGCGCCGTTCTGTTCTATAACATCGATTCGCCGGAACAGATGCGCAGGCAGCTCCTTGCCGCGGACGAAAAGATCGAGACCATCCGTTCCGCCATTGAAGAACGGACGTCCTCATCCATCTCCGGAAGTGCTGCTGCCGGCAAAGCCATGCTTGCTTCCTATCACGCATGCATGGGAACCGGCAAGTTCCATGCGCTGGACCGCTGCGTCGGATGCGGGTTGTGCAGCACCATCTGTCCGGCACATGCCATCGAGATGAAAGACGGCCGACCGGTCTGGACGAAGAAGAAGTGCCTGAAATGCTGCGGGTGCATCAACCGATGCCCCGTCTCTGCCATTCAGTACGGAAAGAGAACCGAATCCCGCGGCCGCTATGTCAATCCGGTGCTGAAGGGACAACCCGGCCTGTAAGGAATGTTTTTTCGGATTTTTCTTGACGGCACAAACAGCAGGTATTTATAATGTAGCTTACGATTTTGTATTTATTATTGTAATTTTGAGAGGTAATAACGATGGCAAAGGATAAGAAAGTCGAACAGATCACTGATATGGAAGTGGATTTTGCCCAGTGGTTCACCGACGTGTGCACCAAAGCGGAACTGGTGGATTACTCCGGAGTAAAGGGACTGTTCATCATGCGGCCATATGGCTATGCCATCTGGGAAAATATCATGTCCTATCTGGACGGACGCTTTAAAGAACTGGGACACGAAAATGTCTCCATGCCGGTCCTGATCCCCGAGAGCCTTCTGCAGAAGGAAAAGGATCACGTGGAAGGCTTCGCTCCCGAATGTGCATGGGTCACCCACGGCGGCAGTGAGGAACTGCCGGAGCGCCTGTGTGTGCGCCCCACTTCCGAAACCCTGTTCTGCGATCACTGGAGCCATGTCGTTCACTCCTATCGTGATCTTCCCATGAAATACAACCAGTGGTGCTCCGTGCTCCGCTGGGAGAAGACCACCCGTCCTTTCCTCCGCGGCAGAGAATTCCTCTGGCAGGAAGGTCATACCATCCACGCCACGGAAGAAGAGGCCCGGGAAGAGACGCTTCAGATGCTGGAAGTTTATGCCGACTGCTGTGAAAAGGTTCTGGCCATGCCCGTGATCCGCGGCGACAAGACGGAGAAGGAAAAGTTCGCCGGTGCCGTCAACACCTACACCATCGAATGCATGATGCATGACCACAAGGCTCTGCAGTCCGGCACCAGCCATTTCTTCGGCGATGGATTTACCCGCGCCTTCAACATCACCTTTACCGATAAAGAGAACAAGCTCAGCTTCCCCTATCAGACGAGCTGGGGCATGTCCACCCGTGTCATCGGCGGTCTCATCATGACCCACGGCGACAACAACGGTCTGGTCCTGCCGCCGAAAGTGGCACCCATCCAGGTCATCGTCGTTCCTGTTGCCCAGCAGAAAGAGGGCGTTCTTGACAAGGCCTATGAGCTTCTGGACCGTCTGAAAGCCGCCGGCATCCGGGCAAGGATCGATGCATCCAGCAACTCCATGGGCTGGAAATGTGCTCAGTGGGAGATGAAGGGCGTTCCCGTCCGTCTGGAGATCGGTCCCAGAGACATCGAGAACAACGTCTGCATGGCAGTACGCCGTGACAACGGGGAAAAAGTAACCGTCGGTCTTGAGAAACTGGAGACCATGATCCCGCAGGTCCTGGATCAGGTCCAGCAGGGGCTGTTTGACAAAGCCAAGGAAAATCTGGACAGCCACATCTTTGCCGCTTCTTCCGTGGAGGAAGCCAAGGCTCTCCAGGAAGAGCACGGCGGATTCATCAAGACCATGTGGTGCGGAGATCTTGCCTGTGAAGAGAAGATGAAAGAGGAGGCCGGCATGTCCTCCCGCTGCATCCCCTTCGATCAGGAGAATCTGGGCGACACCTGTCCCTGCTGCGGGAAACCCGCCAAACACATGATCTACTGGGGCATCGCATACTGATCAATCCCATTCACAATCACGGGCACCGGTCTGATCCGGTGCCCGTTCTGTCTTACAAAAACATTTCCATCCCCCTGCCGGGAATGGTATAATGAATCTGTCAATCAGGTATCGTATTGAGAGGAACCAAACTATGAGGAGAAGACCATCTCTGTTCTGGCGGATCCTGTTGGGGCTGTTGCTTCTGGCACTGCTGTTCCCCACCACTTCTCCGCTTATCTCTTTCGGAAAGATCCATACCGCACCGAAGGCGGTTCCCACGGAAGTTCCCGGGAATCCCATGACCTTCGAAGACGTGGAGGAATCGGACTACTATTACGCCGCAGTGCGCTGGGCGGTGGAACACGGCATCACGGAAGGCACCTCCAACACCACTTTTGCTCCCAAGGACTACTGCTCGCGGGGCCAGGTCATCACATTTCTGTGGAAAGCCATGGGCTCTCCGGAGCCGCTGCGCAGTTCCAATCCGTTTGCGGATGTTCCGGAGGATGCGTACTATACCAAAGCCGTTCTGTGGGCAGCGGAGCAAAACATAGCATCGGGAACATCCGAGTCCACCTTCTCTCCGGATGCACCCTGCGCCCGGGCACAGGTTATGACTTTCCTGTGGAAGCTGAAAGGTCAGCCGGTCGCAAACAGCGCCGCCGGCAATTTTCCCGATGTCACTATAAAGGACTACTTCTATGCGCCGGTCATGTGGGCTGCGGAGGAAAAGATCACTACCGGACTCATTGATTCCCGGTTCGGTGCCATGGACCAGTGCAACCGCGCTCAGGTCGTTACGTTCCTCTGGCACGCGCTGAGCGAATCATAATACTGCTTAAACACAAACAGGAGCATCTGCCGAAGAACGGCAGATGCTCCTGTTTTATCATTCCTCCAGCGGCGGAAACCCGTCCCGGGAGATGGCCGCATTGGTAAACCGTCGGTCTTCCGTCACTTCCCGGATCACCTCCAGGAACTGCGGCAGCTCATAGGGCGTCTGGGGAGACGGTAGTTCCACTTCACAGTAGGCATACTGGGAAAACCCTTCAAAAACATCTATCTCCGCCACAAGATCCCCGACAGGCACGCACCACCGCGTTTTGTGGATGATTCTACGCTCCGGATCGGCCTGCGCCTGCAGCTGTCGATACTCTTCCTCTGTCAGTTCCCGTTCGATCTCGATACGCTGCAGCATGTCGATGCGGGTCTTCTCCGTTGATGTATAGGTCACCTTCCCCATCTCCTCCGACCTCCGGATCCGCTTGGAGGCTCCTTCCTGTGTTCCCAGGAGATACGTCTGCGTAATCCTGATGCACCGCACCGCGTGCCTTTGCAGTTCCGCTTCCTCCGGCAGAGCCACAAGGAATTTTCGTTCAATTTCCAGTGGAAGATCCATCTTGTTCCTCCTTCAGTGCCGTGTGCCCAGGTACCCTTCCAGGATCAGACTGGCGGCAACGGCATCGATGACTTTCTTGTGCTTTTTCTCTTTCTTTCCGTTGGCATGTAGGATGTCGTGAGCGGCAACGGTGGTCCACCGTTCATCCCAGAGAACGATCTCCCGATCCGTGCGTTCCTCCAGCATGGCCTTCAGCTCCCTTGCTTTCTCACAGCGGGGTCCTTCCGTGCCGTCCATGTTCTTCGGCAGGCCCAGCACGAGGATCCCGGCATCGCACCGGTCAGCTTCCCCGCAGATAGTGTCTGCCAGCCTTTCCATATTCCATTCGTTCACGATCCAGGCATTTCCCACCAGCGTCTCGGTGACATCCGAGACCGCCAGCCCCGTATGCTGGTCGCCGTAATCGATGGCCATGATCTTCAATTCCGTTCGCTCCGTTTCCTTATTATAATAGCTTCTATCCGCGGTTCTGTTTTCTTCTGCGGTGATTATACCATACTCCTGTTTCCATCACAGCAGAAACCGCAAATTTTCCGTCCTTTTTTCCCGGTTTTAAAAAGTGACAAATTAATGAAAAAATAGATTGACCCATTGACAGCGCTGTGTTATATTATGAATTACCTGTCGGAAGAGAGGTTTTCTTTTTGCGCGTATTTTTACGGGCAAAGCGCTTCTCTTGGACCGTTCAGGGAGGCAATGCCCACATGGGTAAATAAAATAGGAGGTGCCGACAATATGGCTGCAGATGCAAGAGTAAAAGTAACTCTCAGATGCGAAGAATGCAAGCAGAGAAACTATTTCACAGTCAAAAACAAGAAGAATACTTCTGACAAACTGGAACGTAGAAAGTACTGCCCGTTCTGCCGCAAACACACAAAGCACGTTGAAACCAAGTGATTTGACGAAAGGATTGTAAGCAAATGGCAAAAAAAGAGAAGACAACCGCTCCCGCAGCTAAATCTTCCGGCGCCGTTAAGAAAGACGACGTCAAGCCCACCTTACTCAAGCGTATCGGCAAATGGTTTCGTGACATGAAAAGCGAGCTGAAAAAGGTCGTATGGCCCAGCACACAGACACTGACCAACAACACGGCGATCACTCTGTTCGTCACCATTCTGGCAGCGGTCATTCTGTGGGGATTTGATTCCCTCGCTCAGATGGCAGTAAAAGCGCTAATAACGCTAGCAGGGTAGTGAGATATGGCTGAAAGAGCAAAATGGTACGTGGTACATACGTACTCCGGTTATGAAAATGCGGTTGCGACCGCAATTATGAAGGCAGCAGAAAACCGTAAGATGACCGACCTGATCTTAGAGGTCAGCATCCCTATGGAAACTGTTACCGAGCATACGGACTCCGGTGAAAAAACCGTTGAGCGCAAAGTCTTTCCCGGCTACGTTCTGGTCAAAATGATTCTGACCGACGACAGCTGGCACCTGATCCACAATGTGCGTGGTGCCACGGGTTTTGTGGGATCCGACGGAAAAGCGGTCCCTCTGACCGAGGAAGAGAT
>CAJGCI010000114.1 GCA_904501855.1 Oscillospiraceae bacterium
AAGGTCAGGTAGGTCCGGAAGGTGAAGAACCCTCCCTGCATGTGAAACAGAAGCTCGTTGCTGTGTCCCAGGAGATAGACGAAGATGAGATCATAGATCAGCTCGATGTACTCGACCTTCTTCTCCCCTTTTTCTCCGAACAGTTCCCACATGATGTCAGCCCTCCCTTCCGGTGCGTCCGGGCATCTGCCCTTCCGCCCACTGATACACCGATTCCAGGGCCGGCAGCAGGGAGCGTCCCCGCTCCGCCAGGGCGTATTCCACCGTGGGAGGGATGGTGTTGTACTGTTTCCGGGTGATGAGCCCGTCGTTCTCCAGTTCCCGCAGGCACTTGGTGAGCATGGTGGGGGTGATGCCCACCACCTTGCGCTCCAGTTCCTTGTAGCGCATCACCTGGCCCTCCGCGTCCCCGATGTACCACAGGATGGGCAGCTTCCATTTCTGTCCGATGATCTCCATGGCATAGAGGATGGGGCACTGGGTATCGTAGATGTTCTCGCCTTTCGGCAGAGGATACTGATCCATATCGCTCCTCCAATACTATATTTTCTGTAGTGACTAAGAAATATCTTCCTACTTGTTTTTCTGTTGCTCTTAATTATAATGGCAGTCGAAAGAAATGTAAAGGAGCAAATACCATGACAAAAGCACTGTTTGAAACGGCCTCCCTGGGAGAGCTCTCCCTGAAGAACCGTCTGGTGCGTTCCGCCACCTGGGAGGGCATCGCCTCCCCGGAGGGCGCCCTCCCGGACGAGGCCTATACGATATACGAAGAACTGGCAAAGGGCGGCGTGGGCGCCGTCATCACCGGATTCACCTCCGTGTCCGCCACGGACTTCTACATGGACGACATGATGCGCCTGAGCCGGGACGATCTCATCGGACAGTACCGCCGCCTCACGGACCTCATCCACGCCGAAAGGGTCCCGGTGATCGCCCAGCTGGCTCTGGGAGCCTTCTACCGTCCCCTGCCCGGCGGAGGGTACCGGCAGACGGAGCCGGACGACATGACGGCCGGGGAGATCCGGCAGGTCATCGCCCAGTTCGGCCAGGCGGCCCGGCGGGCGAAGGAGGCGGGATTTGACGGCGTGCAGATCCACGCCGCCCACTTCTTCTTCCTGTCCCGGTTCATCTCTCCCCGGGTCAATCACCGCAGCGATGAGTACGGCGGCAGCACGGAACACCGGGGGCGCATCCTCCTGGACATCCTGCAGGAGATCCGGGCGCAGGCTCCGGGACTGCATGTCACCGTGAAGATCAACTGCAGCGACTTTGCCACGCCCGGCCTGACGGAGGAGGAGAGCATGATCCTCTGCCGCATGCTGGATGAGGCGGGCATCGATTCCCTGGAGATCTCCGGCAACGGCACCTCCGTGGGAGGCATCCGTCCCCACGTGAACGAGGGATACTTCGCCCCCTTCGCCGCGAAGGTGGCGGAGGCGGTCTCCGTCCCCGTCATCGCCGTGGGCGGATGGCGCAGCACGGAAGAGATGGAAAAGGCGCTGCGGGATACCTCCATCGCCTTTCTGTCCCTGTCCCGTCCCCTTCTGCGGCAGCCGGATCTGCCCCGTCTCATGGAAGCGGGCGAGGTGACGGAGTCGGCCTGCATCTCCTGCAACCGGTGCTATCACTCCCCCTGCCACCGCTGCGTGTTCCGGAGGTAGGCCATGCAGAGACCGTACAATGTTGCCACCCGCCGGGGCAGTGTGTTGAACGGGGTGCTGTTCACGGAAGGACCTTCCGACACGGTGCTCATCGCCATCACCGGCATCCACGGCAACTTCTATTCCAATCCCTTCTATTACGTCTTCGGGGAGGTCCTCAATGCCGCGGGCATGGATTTTCTCTATGCCCAGACCAATGACGCCTTCGGGCAGATCCGCACCACCAACACCGTGACGGGCCAGCCGGAGGTCATCGGGTCCTGGAACGAGCGGTTTGCCTTCACGGACGAGGACATCGACGCCTATCTCACCGCCGCGGTGCAGTCGGGATACCGGCACATCGTCCTGGCGGGCCATTCCCTGGGAGCCAACAAGGTCATTTATTATCTTTCCCGGCATCACGACCCCCGGGTGGAGCATTTTCTCCTTCTCAGCCCCGCCAACATCGAATACATGATGAGCGGCGTCACGGCCCGGGAGAAGGACATCATCCGCCGTCAGGTGGAACAGGGAGACGGAGACCGGATGCTCCCCTTCCCCTTCATGGGATGGGTCACCTGCATCGCGAACACCGCCTGGGACTGGGCCTTTTCCGGGATCCTGAACAACGTGCACACCGGAAGCGGGGGCGACTGGTCCCAGCTGGAGAGCATCACCCATACCGGTGGGCTGCTCATCGGCACCTACGACAACTTCACCGACGGGGATCCCGCCGGTTTTCTCCGGACCATCAACGATCATATGCCCACGGCTTCGGAAAACCGTCTGATCTTCATCGAGAAGACCGGACACACCTATCAGATGAAACATCAGGAGACGGCGGAGGCCATCCGCGATCTCCTGGAAGAATGGAGGAAATGACATGCCTTTTCTCATCTCCAAAGTCAACATCCCGGTGACGGAGCAGCAGGAGCGGAAGCTGAAGACCCTGCTGGGCCGCGCTATCGCGCTGGTGCCGGGAAAGAGCGAGGATTCCCTGCTCCTGGTCCTGGAGGACCGCTGCAGCATCTACCTGCGCGGAGACGGCGGGACCCCGGCGGCCTATCTGTCCGCCGCGGTCTTTCACAACGAGAGCCACGGGGGATACGACGAATTCACGGCGGCCGCCACGGAGGCCTACCGGGACGTGCTGGGCATCGATCCGGAACACGTCTTCCTCCGTTTCGAGGACATCTCCGCCTGGGGCGTCGCCGGACAGTATCTGGATCGGAGGATGCTCCCATGAGCGAAAAACAGGAATCCATCCTTTTAACGGTCTTCACCGACCCCATGATGGGGCTGTCCTATGAGAGCCAGCCCATCTTGGACCGTCTGGAGAGGGAATTTGCAGGCCGCCTTTCCATCCGCTATGTCATGAGCGTGCTGGTGCGGGACGTATCGGATTTCATGACGCCGGAGGAGGCGGCACTGGAACCGGAGGAAGGGATCCGGCGCTACTGCCGCCGTCTGGCGGAGATCTACAAAAGCGAGATCCCCATCGGGAACCTTCCCATGAACATGGAGGATCTCCGTCTGTTCGACCCCGAACACCGCTCCTCACGGCCGCTGTGCCTGGCGGTGAAGGCGGCGGAGCTGACGGACCCCGCCATGGCCGCGGAGTATCTCAAGGCACTGCGCCGGGCCACGGTACTGGAAAGCCGTCCCACGACCCACATGAAGGAGATCTGGCGCGTTGCCCGGGAGACGGGGCTGGACGAGGAGGTCTTTCTGTCCCATCTGGAGGACGGCAGCGCACAGCAGGCGCTTGGGGAGGATCTGGCTTTCACGAGACGCATGGGTATGACGGGACTGCCCTCCTATCTCATTTCTTCCGGGAACCGGACCCTGATGTTCCGGTCCTTCCGCTACGAGGATTTCCTTCGGGCGGTCCGTCAGGTCTCGGAGAAATGAACAAAAAAACTGAGAAGAACCATTTCCTGCAGTCTTACTGCGGTTCTTCTCAGTTTTTTCTTTTTCGGGATCAGGACAGGCCGTTTTCGCTGCTGAGAGACACCTTGCCTTTGTCAAAGACCACCTGGGCGAAGGAATCGTCGGGACCGTTCCACATGTACTCCACGTATTCGTACCCGAAGTCCTCGTCGGCGTCCATGTAGGTCACCACGCCGTCGGCGCCGAAGATCTCCCGGACTTCCTTATAGGTCATGCCGTTCTTTACCTTGTCGAACTTGGCTTTGGTGGCCACCGGGTCGGTGCGTGCCACGTTCATCTGCATCTTCGTGGAGACCTTTCCGTTCTTGAAGGCGATGGCGCAGGTGCCGGTCTCGTCGGCGGTGAGCCACTGATAGGTGGCCAGAGACATGCCGCTGATGTCCGAGGCGGAGATCTGTGTCCCGGCGCTTCCCATGATGTCCTTCACTTCGTCATAGGACATGCCCAGATCCACCTTGTTGTATTTCACCCCGTCCACCACGCCAGCGGGAGCGGTGGATTTCTGCCCGGCGTCGGGTCTCGCGGACTCCGCGGTTTTTGGAGTGGCGGTGGGCTTGGCGGAAGCGGAGGCGGAGGTGGCGGGAGCCGATTCCTTCGTCTTCTCCCCGTCCTCGCTGCCCTTGTCCTTCTTTTCCTTTTTGTCCGCGGACTGCCCCTTCTCACCGGCGGCTTCGTTCTTATCGCCGGTATCCAGGATCTCGTAGGACTCCCCGTCCGTGCTGACAGGCTGGGAAGACCGGCCGCCGCAGGCGCACAGCATCAGCACCAGCAGGGACACGGTCAGTAATATCGCAATGATCTTTCTCATGAACACTTCTCCTTTTCGGGCCTTTTCTCCCAAAGGCCCCGTCCGGAACATTATAGTACAGCGCCGGGAGAATTTCCACACCCCATCTCCCGCAGTTTTCGGTTGTCCCCTTCCGGAAAAAACGGTATAATGGAGCCGGAAAAGAAGTCCCGGCCCCGCCGGGAGCCCAAAAGAAACAAAAGGAGGCCTTCATTATGGCTAATGTCCCTGCAATCGATGTCGAGAAAGCGAAAGAGATACTCAACAGTCTCACTTCTCAGGCTCAGGAACTGCTGAAGAACACTTCCAAGCTGGAAAAGGTCCTGCAGCAGATGGAAGGAAAACTCAAGGAGATTCCCAAAGTGGGCGATGCCCTCTCCCGGGTCCCCCTGATGATCTCCATGATCCGCAGCTACGTCACGAAAGAATACTCCGTGGTCTCTCCCAAGGTCATCATCACCCTGATCGCCGCCATCATCTACATGGTGAAGGATCAGGACCTGATCCCCGACACCACGCCGGTGCTCGGACATGTGGACGACCTGGCCATCCTGGCCGCCGCCTTCATGGTCACCGATCCCGAACTGAACGCCTACTCCCAGTGGAGAGAGGAAAACGGAAAAGCCTGATCGTCCGCGTACAGAAATGGTGCCGCTGTCCCCTTGGGACGGCGGCATTTCCATGTCCGATTCTTTACTTTTGATCCCCGGGATACTATACTGAAACCGCGACCGGTCCGAAACGGCCGGAAATGAACGCAAGGAGGAAACTGACATGGCAAACAAATACGCAGGAACTCAGACCGAAAAGAACCTGGAAGCCGCATTTGCCGGTGAATCCCAGGCCAGAAACAAATATACCTATTTCGCATCCAAGGCCAAGAAGGAAGGTTTCGAGCAGATCTCCGCTCTCTTCCTGAAGACCGCCGACAACGAGAAGGAGCATGCCAAGATGTGGTTCAAGGAGCTGGAAGGCATCGGAAGCACGCCGGAGAACCTGGCCGCTGCCGCCGACGGCGAGAACTACGAATGGACGGACATGTACGAAGGCTTTGCCAGGACCGCCGAGGAAGAGGGCTTCCCGGAGCTGGCAGCCAAGTTCCGCATGGTGGGCGAGATCGAGAAACACCATGAGGAGCGCTACCGCGCCCTGCTGAAGAACGTGGAGATGCAGGAAGTGTTCAAGAAGAGCGAAGTCAAGGTATGGGAGTGCCGGAACTGCGGGCATATCGTGGTGGGCACCGAGGCTCCGGAAGTATGCCCGGTATGCGCCCATCCCCAGGCCTATTTTGAAGTACACGCCGAGAATTACTGATCCCGACAAACAAAGCAAAAAGAGCTCTGCTGAGTTTCAGCAGAGCTCTTTTTCTGCAGACGGTCCGTCACCGCTGTGTTTCTCAGAACAGCAGTCCGATGGGACCGAGGGCCAGCATCAGCGGCCA
>CAJGCI010000115.1 GCA_904501855.1 Oscillospiraceae bacterium
AGAACGGTTGACACGGCTGATGGTGGCGCTGGAGGCGCCGGTCTCCGTGAGGATGTCGTTATAGATCATTCCCTTGCTGAGGCATTCTGCCACATGAAACCGCTGTTCCATGGCCTGAAGCTCCGTGACGGTACACAGGTCATCAAAGAACATTTCACATTCTTCCAGCGTCTTCAGGGAAATGATCGCCTGATACATACGTTCATATTTCTTGTTACGATTGATCTTGTTCACTTTTCTCTCCTTAAATGTCACAAATGCGACGACATATCTCTCCAACACATTTTAACATTCTAAAGTGTGAAAGTAAAGAAGATTAATTTAAATTGAGTTAAAACCTGCAACTTCCGAGGCCCGGATCCCGGTCCCCGGCTGCGGAAAGAAAGAAAATCTTGTGAAGAAGAGACCTTCCGTTTATAATAGGAGCATATTCGGAGGTGATAACTCATGTTATTTTTAAGCGGTGCTTCCCTTTGGCTTCTCTGGGCCGTCGTGATCGTGATCTTTCTGGTGATCGAATCCATGACCGTGGGCCTGCAGGCCATCTGGTACGCGGTGGGCGCTCTGGCGGCACTGATCGCCGCGCTGTTCCATCTGGCTCCCTGGATCCAGCTGATCCTGTTTCTCTGCGGTGCCGTGGTACAGCTTCTCGTGACACCTCCCATCCCCAGCCATTTCATGCCGACTCCGGACTACACTTTCCGGGCAAGTCCTTTGGCCGGGATGACCGGCAAGGCGGAATCCGAGATCGGACCGGAGCAGTCCGGTTCCCTGAACATCGCCGGCAAGATCTTCCCTGCCGTCACCGAGGAAGGCGCGGATGTCATCCCATCGGGCTCGGATGCCGTGGTCATCGGATTCGGTCACGACTGTCTGGTGGTGGCAAAGCCGGACGCCGACAAATGAACGATCCAAACAGAATACCGGGTGCCTGCGGGCACCCGGTTTTTTCACACGAAAAAGGACTGCAGATCCGTGGATCTGCAGTCCCTGATTTCATTGGGTAAGACTCGCTCTTACTTTTCCTCTCTCGGGAAAGCGATTGCTGCCTGAGCTGCTGCCAGTCTTGCGATGGGAACACGGTACGGGGAGCAGGACACGTAGTCCAGACCGACTTTGTGGAAGAATTCCACAGAGCTGGGATCTCCGCCATGCTCGCCGCAGACACCCAGGTGGATGTCGGGACGGGTCTCGCGGCCGAGTTTTGCAGCCATAGCGACCAGCTTGCCAACGCCGACCTGGTCGACACGGGCGAACGGATCGTTCTCATAGATCTTGCGATCGTAGTAGGAACCGAGGAACTTACCGGCGTCGTCACGGCTGAAGCCGAAGGTCATCTGGGTAAGGTCGTTGGTGCCGAAGGAGAAGAACTGAGCTTCTTTTGCGATCTCGTCAGCAGTCAGAGCTGCGCGCGGGATCTCGATCATGGTACCGACCATGTACTTCATATCGGAACCGGCGTCTGCCAGGACCTTGTCCGCTGCCTTCACCACGACGTCTTTGACGTACTTGAGCTCTTTGACTTCACCGACCAGCGGGATCATGATCTCGGGGACCATCGTCCACTCGGGGTGACGTGCCTGAACGGCCAGAGCTGCCTTGATGACGGCGTTGGTCTGCATGACGGCGATTTCCGGATAGGTAACGGCCAGACGGCATCCACGGTGACCCATCATCGGGTTGAACTCGTGCAGGCCGGCGATGATGGCCTTGATGTCCTCAACGGACTTGCCCTGTGCTTCTGCCAGAGCAGCGATGTCGGCTTCCTCAGTGGGAACGAACTCGTGCAGAGGAGGATCCAGGAAGCGGATGGTTACGGGGTAACCCTGCATTGCTTCGTAGATGCCCTCGAAGTCAGCCTGCTGCATGGGCTCGAGTTTGGCCAGAGCAGCTTCACGCTCTTCGACGGTGTCGGAGCAGATCATCTGACGGAACACGGGGATACGATCCTCATTGAAGAACATATGCTCGGTACGGGTCAGGCCGATGCCGTGTGCGCCGAGCTCAAGAGCTTTTGCTGCGTCAGCAGGAGTATCGGCATTGGTACGTACGTCGAGGTTGCGATACTTGTCAGCCCATCCCATGATGCGGCCGAACTCACCGGCGATGGAAGCATCGACAGTGGGGATCACGCCTTCGTAGATGTTACCGGTGGAGCCATCGATGGAGATGAAGTCGCCTTCTTTGATGGTCTTGCCGGCCAGTTCGAACTTCTTGTTCTCTTCGTCCATCTTGATATCACCGCAGCCGGAGACACAGCAGGTGCCCATGCCGCGGGCAACGACTGCTGCGTGGCTGGTCATACCGCCGCGAACGGTCAGGATGCCCTGTGCAGCCTTCATGCCTTCGATATCTTCAGGGCTGGTCTCCAGACGGACCAGAACGACTTTCTCGCCGCGCTCGTTCCACTCTTTGGCATCTTCAGCACTGAAGACAGCCTTGCCGCATGCAGCGCCGGGAGAAGCACCGAGGCCCTTGCCCATCGGGGTAGCGGCTTTCAGTGCAGCAGCGTCGAACTGCGGGTGAAGCAGAGTGTCGAGGTTGCGGGGATCGATCATGGATACTGCTTTCTTCTCATCGATCATGCCTTCGTCGACCAGATCACAGGCGATCTTCAGAGCAGCCTGAGCGGTACGCTTGCCGTTGCGGCACTGCAGCATGTAGAGCTTGCCGTTCTCCACGGTGAACTCCATGTCCTGCATGTCGCGGTAGTGATCTTCCAGAAGATCGCAGACCTTGATGAATTCCGCGTATGCTTCGGGGAACTTCTCTTCCATCTGAGCGATGGGCATCGGGGTGCGGACACCGGCGACGACGTCTTCGCCCTGTGCATTGGTAAGGAACTCGCCCATGAGCTTCTTCTCGCCGGTGGCGGGATCACGGGTGAATGCAACACCGGTACCGGAGTTGTCATTGAGGTTGCCGAAGACCATCGGCATAACGTTGACGGCAGTACCCCAGGAGTACGGGATATCGTTGTCACGACGGTAAACATTTGCGCGGGGGTTGTCCCAGGAGCGGAAAACTGCCTCGATGGCGAGCTTCAGCTGATCCACGGGATCGGAGGGGAAATCTTTGCCGATCTGTTTCTTGTACTCGGCCTTGAACTGCTCTGCCAGCTCCTTCAGGTCTGCTGCAGTCAGCTCGACGTCATAGGTGACGCCCTTCTTCTCTTTCATCTGATCGATGAGCTGTTCGAAATACTTCTTGCCGACTTCCATGACGACGTCAGAGAACATCTGGATGAAACGGCGGTAGGAGTCATATACGAAACGCTCGAATTTCGGATCGGGGTTGCCAGCGATCATGGCGGCGACGACGTCGTCGTTCAGACCGAGGTTCAGGATGGTGTCCATCATGCCGGGCATGGAAGCGCGGGCACCGGAACGAACGGAAACCAGCAGCGGGTTCTGCAGATCGCCGAACTTCTTGCCGTTGATCTCTTCCATCTTGCCGACGAACTCCATGACTTCTGCCATGATGTCGTCGTTGATCTTGCGGCCGTCCTCATAGTACTGTGTGCAGGCCTCGGTGGTGATGGTGAAGCCCTGCGGTACCGGAAGGCCGATGTTGCTCATCTCAGCGAGGTTTGCACCTTTGCCGCCGAGCAGCTCGCGCATCGTTGCGTTTCCTTCGGAAAACAGATAAACAAATTTCTTACCCATGCGAAAGATCCTTTCTCTATTGAATTCAGGTCCGGATTGCAATGGAAATGGGGACCCGGTTTTTACTTCTTAAAACGAAAAACTTAACTCAATACAAGCAGTTAGCATCGTTCTAATCTCTCTGCTAATAAGGGTAGCATAAGACCCCTGTTGAAACAATTGATTATACTGACAAATAATCTCTTCATCGTTGCGTTAAAGCATTGGCAATTTGTGCAAAATCGTGAATGGAAAGGGCTTCTCCCCGTATATTCTCGGGAAAACCGGCCTCAATAATGATTTTTTGCAGTTCCTGCTTGGTAAACTCCCCCACCCCGGATGCCAGGGCGTTGGGCAGGGTCTTGCGGCGCTGATTGAAGGCCGCGCGGACGATGCGGAAAAACAGTTTCTCGTCCTTCACCTGCTCCGGCGGAGACGGTCTCGTCGTCAGCTGGAGCACGCTGGAAGTCACTTTCGGCCGCGGCGTGAAGCAGTCCGGCGACACATCGAAGAGCAGTTCCGGCTCGGCGTACCACTGGCACAGGATGCTGAAGGCGCTGTACTCCTTGTTCCCCGCTCCCGCGCAGATCCGCTGGGCCACTTCCTTCTGCACCATGACGGTGATCTGCCGGAAGGCCCGGCTCTCCAGGAGCTGTGCCAGCACCGGGCTGGTGACGTTGTAGGGAAGGTTGGCGCACACCACGGGACGCAGTCCCTGGAAGTTCTCCTCCACCAGCTGCGCCACGTCCTTCTTCAGGATATTGCCGAAGAGCACCTCCGTGTTCTCGCAGCCCTGCAGGGTCTCCGCCAGCACCGGCATCAGCGTCTCGTCCAGTTCCACAGCAAGGACCTTTCCCGCCGCCTCGGACAGCTTCACCGTGAGGCTTCCCAGACCGGGACCGATCTCCAGAACGCCGGTGTTCTCATCCAGTCCCGCCCGTTCCACGATCTCTTCCGGCACCCAGGCCGCCGTGAGGAAGTTCTGTCCCTTGGATTTGGAAAAATGGAATCCGTGCCGTCCCAGGACATCCCGGATCACATCGATATCTGTCAGTTCTCTCATGAAATTCCTTTCTCAAATCCCTGTCCCCGCCATTCCTGGCCGTCGGGAAGGATCCCGGGAATGTTGCCGCGGAACCGGTAGCTGCACCGGTCCAGCAGTTTCTTCGCCGCGTCGTTTCTGCGGTGGATCTCCACACGCACTGCTGTCTTGCCCAGGGCGCCGGCCAACACCTCCGCTTCCCGGATCATGCGGTCGGACAGTCCGGAGCCGCGGAAGCGCGGGATCACGGCAAAGCTGTCCAGGATACCGTAGCCCCCGTCGTAATGCCATTTGCCGTCCTGGATCTCGTCCAGGTGTTCCGCCGGTCCCTCCCGCAGGCAGAAGAACCCGGCAGGTTCCTCGCCGTGGAGGAAGATCCAGCACTCGCCGCACTGCACCGCCCAGCGGAGGTTCTCCTCCAGGGAAGGCAGCTCATGGACGAACAGCCGGTCCGCCTCTCCGGGCAGCAGGGACCGGACCATCTCCGTCAGCACGGGAAGGTCCTCTTCCGATGCCATCCTCAGTACGGTCTTTTCCGTCAGCGTCACCCGGTTTCTGTTCTTCTCGATCTCCTCCAGCAGTTTCCGGTCCTCTTTGGAGGACAGATCCGCCTTTTCGAACATGTCCGGACGCTTCTTCATGGTGCGCTCCAGGCTCATTCTGCGGCGCCAGCGGTCCACCTTGGCGTGATCTCCGCTGAGGAGCACTTCCGGCACCCGTCTTCCCTGCCATTCCTCCGGCCGGGTGTACTGGGGGTATTCCAGAAGTCCGTCCCAGTGGCTCTCTTCCGTAAAGCAGATCTCCTCCGACAGCACACCGGGGATCATGCGGCAGACGGAGTCCGCCACCGCCATGGCTGCGATCTCCCCGCCGGTGAGGACGAAGTCTCCCAGGGAGATCTCCTCATCCACGCATTCCTCGATGAAACGCTCGTCGATGCCCTCGTAGTGGCCGCAGACCAGCACCAGCTGATCATAGTCCTCCGCCAGTCTCCGGGCCGTGGCCTGATCGTAGGGCCGGCCCTGGGGCGACATGTAGATCACACGGCGCCGGCAGTCCCCGGCGTCGCCGATGACGGCGTCCAGGCAGGATTTCAGCGGCTG
>CAJGCI010000116.1 GCA_904501855.1 Oscillospiraceae bacterium
CCGGATCAGCCCTTCCTTCTGCATCCGGCCAAGCTCCTTCGACAGAGCGGTGCGGTCCACGTTGAGATAGTCCGCCAGCTGCTGCCGGTCAAAGGGGATGTCAAACTCCCGACTGTCCTGTTCGATGGAGACGGTATGAAGATAGGAGAGGATCCGGCCTCTCAGGGATTTGGATGAGGTGTGGAAGATCCGGCTGGAAAGAGTGCGGTTCTTCTGCGAGGAGATGGTGAGGAGATTGGCAATGATGCGGCTGCGCCAGACGGAATCGGAAGGTCCCTGCCGCAGAGTGGAGAGATCCAGGAACATGATCTCGCAGTCCTCGTTTGCCCGCACGTCCACCAGCATTACGGAGTCCTCCAGCAGCGCGTAGGTCTCCGCGAAAAATCCGTTCTTTCCTACGTGACTTAAGATGGTGAGGTTTCCCCACTGGTCGGCACTCTCGATGGTGACGCTGCCGGAGAGCACGATGCCCATGCGCCGGGTCGTCTGCCCGGCGTGAAGCAGGATGGCTCCTTTTTCAAAGCGCCGGATCCCGTAGGAAAGAGACTCCAGACAGTCCCGGATCTCCTCGTCCGTCATCCCGCGGAACAGGATCACCTGTTTCAGATCTTGCAGTTCCATAATAATCACCGAAATGAGACCGGGTGGTCATTCGTTGGTGATGAGCTGGAAGTAATAGCCCTGGGACTGGGCGTAGTCGATGAAGTCGCCCAGGATCGCCGTATTGGTGGCGGAGACGGCATGAAGCAGATAGACCGCGCCGGGATGGAGGCGTTCCTTCAGCTTCTGAAGAGACGAGGCTCTGGCCGGCTGGGATGCCGGATCCCAGTCCGCGTGGGCAAAGCTCCAGAAGACGCTGCGCAGTCCCATGCTCTTGCACAGAGCCAGCATCTGTTCCGAGTAGATCCCCGCGGGGAACCGGAAGAGGGTCATCTCATAGCCGAAGCGGTTCCGCACTTCGTTCTGCACCTGTTCCAGATCCGATTTGGCACCGTTCAGTCCCAGAGACTGCATGCCGTCGGACGGGTGAGCCGAGGAATGGCTTCCCACCACATGTCCTTCCCGGATCATCCGCTGCACCAGCTGCGGATTTTCCTTCACATAGGGCAGAGTGACGAAGAACACCGCCCGGACGTTCTTCTTTTTCAGTGTGTCCAGAATGGCGGAGGTATAACCGTTCTCATAGCCCTCGTCAAAGGTCAGATAGATGGTCTTGTAGTCGGCGGATCCTACAGCGAGGGTATTGAATTTATCTCCGTACACCGACTGGAAACGGACGGATTCCGAGGGGCGGTTCTTGCCGTCGTAATTGGTGCCGAACCAGTAGTCGTTGCGGGCAGTAGAGTAGCCCTGCAGGACGCTGTCGGTGTAGAGATAGGGATTGTAGTCGTTCACTTTCCCGTTCTGATACCGGACCCGGTACGCCATCAGCATGGTGGCCATCTCGGCGCGTGTGGAAGTGTCCGCCGGTTTCAGAAGATCCTTGCCCTTGCCGGCCATGATCTTGTTTTCCACGGCCCAGCGCAGA
The DNA here is from genome assembly GCA_904501855.1 of Oscillospiraceae bacterium. Classification (GTDB taxonomy): domain Bacteria; phylum Bacillota; class Clostridia; order Oscillospirales; family Oscillospiraceae; genus UBA2922. Next base: position 1,529 of record CAJGCI010000116.1, read on the forward strand.
GCTTCTTCCGCCCAGTCGGAGACATCACCGGCATCCTCGAAATCTTTGAGATCTTTCCTGAAGGTAAGATTGATTCCGTTGGATGCGGCGTACTTCTCCAGGATCAGCGCCGTCTGTTCCCGGGAAATGTTCATATCCGGCGCGAACACGGTTTCGGACAGGCCCTGGACGATGCCGTTTTTATAGGCCCATGCAACGGGGCCGGCATAATACCGGGAGGGCTCCACATCCGTAAAGGGCACGGAAGTCTTCGCCTCTGGTTTTCCCGCCATGCCGTAAAGGACGGTGACCATCATGCCCCGGGTCATGGAAGTTTGAGTGCCGAAGGTATGATTGTCCAGTCCGGCAAACACGCCCTGATCGTAGGCGGAATAGACGTAATTGTAATACCAGCTGTTCCGCACCACGTCATTGAAGGGACGGGAACCGGTCTGAAGGACCGACGCGGACGCCGGCAGAGCCAGGCTGCACAGCATCGCGGCAGCAAGCATTGTGAGCAGGAAAGGACGGAAAAAGCGTCGTAAGCGCATAGGAAATTCCTCCTGTGTTTTTTGTGTACTATCAGTATACCACGGAATACGGCCAGAGAAGGGGAAAATATCCCAAATCGAGTTGCAAACCGCCTCTATACAGATTAAAATATCTGTATAAGCATGTTCCTGTTTGGAAGGCAGGAAAAAGAGGGTTTCAATAGAAGATAGAAGGGAAGAAAGAAATGGTAACGAACAAAAAGAATCTGAAAAAACTCTGTGCCAGACTGACGGACGTCATGCCGCGGCGTCTTCATCTGCAGCCTGTGAGAGAGTCCGATCCGGAATTCTTCGGACTGGTCAATGTGCTGGATGACGATATGGTCACCATCGCACTTACCATGAAGCAGCGCAAGAATTATTTCCCGGAGGATATTGCCAAGAAGCTGGGGTGGACCACGGAGAAGGTCACCGAAAAGATGGAAGAGATGAGCTGCATCGGCATCACCGAGTATAACTGGGAAAATCCCGAGAAGAAAAAACAGTACTATCTGCCGCTGTATGTGCCCGGCTCTGCCGAGCAGCTGAACATGCGCGGGTGGTTCGTCAAGGAACACCCGGAAGTCTCGGACATGTTCCATGAACTGACCCATCAGCCTCTGGACGGCATCACACAGATGGTGCCTCCCGGCGGTGCCGGCATCGGCATGCATGTCATCCCTGTGGAGAAGGCCATCCCTGCCGAGCAGAAGGGCGCCAGCATCGAGTATCTGTCCCACTGGCTGAAGAAGTATGACGGTCAGATCGGTCTCGGTGTCTGCTCCTGCCGCCGTGCCCAGACCACCCGGGGCGAGGGCTCCGGTGACGTGGAAGACTACTGGTGCATGGGTGTCGGTGAGTTTGCCATCTACGTCGCGGAGACGGGCAAAGACAGCAAGATGATCACCTACGAGGAAGCCATGGAGATCCTTCAGAAGGCAGAAGACAACGGCTATGTCCATCAGACCACCAACATCGACGGTGAGGACAAGATCTTCGCCATCTGCAACTGCGCTCCCGGCGTCTGCTACGCACTGCGCACCTCGCAGCTTTATAACACTCCGAATATGTCCCGCAGCTGCTACACCGCACACGTGGACAAGGAGAACTGCGTGGCCTGCGGCAAGTGTGTGGAAGTCTGCCCCGCCGGCGCTGCCAAGCTGGGTCAGAAACTGTGTACGAAAGATGGTCCCGTGCAGTATCCGAAACAGGATCTGCCCGATGATCTCATCTGGACCAAGAAACGCTGGAACCCGGATTTCCGCAATACCTACCAGCTGAATACCTACGAATCCGGCACCGCTCCCTGCAAGGCTGCGTGCCCGGCCCATATCGCCGTTCAGGGCTACATCAAGATGGCCGCCGAAGGACGGTACCTGGAAGCACTGAAGCTCATCAAACAGGATAACCCGTTCCCGGCGGTGTGCGGCTCCATCTGCAACCGCCACTGCGAAGACGTCTGCACCCGCGGGGATGTGGACCGTGCCGTGGCCATCGACGAGATCAAGAAATTCATCGCCGAACAAGAACTGAAAGCGGAGAACCGCTACATCCCGGCACCGAAACCGAGAAAGAGCAACTACGAGAGATACGAGCAGAAGATCGCCGTCATCGGCGCCGGCCCTGCCGGCCTGTCCTGTGCCTATTATCTTGCCAACATGCTCTATAACGTCACTGTCTTTGACCGCAACCCCGCCCCCGGCGGCATGCTCACCATGGGCATCCCGTCCTTCCGTCTGGACCGCGATGTCATCAATGCCGAGATCGATGTCCTGCGGGAGATGGGCGTGGAATTCAAGTGCGGCGTGGAAGTGGGCAAGGATATCACCATCCAGCAGCTGCGCGACGAAGGCTACAAGGGATTCTTCCTGGCCATCGGCGCTCAGAAGTCCGCTCCGCTGAACATCCCCGGCGAGGACCTGAAGGGCGTCTTCGGCGGTGTGGAATTCCTCCGGGAAGTCAATTTGGGCAAGAAACCCAAAGTCGGCAAGAAGTGCGCTGTCATCGGCGGCGGCAATGTGGCCATGGATGTATGCCGTACGGCAGTCCGTCTGGGCGCCGACGAGACCTATATCGTATACCGCCGCAGTGAAGCCGAGCTTCCTGCCGATCCCGAAGAAGTGGCAGAAGCCATGGAAGAGGGCGTACAGTTCCGTTACCTCAATGCTCCCGCAGAAGTGGTGGGCACCAAGGGTAAGGTCACCGGTCTGAAAGTGGAGATCATGGAACTGGGCGAGCCCGATGAGAAGGGACGCCGGAAACCCGTGGGTACCGGCAAGTTCGAGACCATCCCCGTGGACTCCGTCATCTCCTCCATCGGTCAGGTAGTTGACTGGGGCAACCTGGATGTGGGCGATCTGCGCACCGACAAGAAGGGCATCGCCATTGCCGATGAGACTACCCGCCAGACCGCACAGGACGACATCTTCGTCGGCGGTGACGTATACACCGGACCGAAGTTCGCCATCGATGCCATTGCAGCAGGCCGTGAAGGCGCAGAGTCCCTGCACCGCTTCGTACACGAAGGCCAGCTCCTGGTCCGCGGACGCAACCTGCGTCACTTCGATCAGTTGGATAAGTCCAACATCGTGCTGCCGGTGGACAGCTTCGACCGTCCCGCCCGTCAGCAGGTGGCACACGATCCCAAGAAGGCAAAGACCTTCCAGAACGACCGCATCACCTTCACCGAGGAACAGGTGAAGGCGGAAGCCTCCCGCTGCCTCGGATGCGGAGCCTGCGAAGTGGACGAGAACCGCTGCATCGGCTGTGGTCTGTGCACCACCAAGTGCGAATTCGATGCCATCCATCTGCACCGGACCCATCCGGATGCCAACAAGATGCGTGTGGCAGAGCAGAAGTTCCTGTATATCGGACCTTATGCCGCCAAACGTGCAGTGAAGATCGTGAAGAGAGCGGTGAAAGACACCGTTGCCAAGCTGGGCGAATGATCCCTGATAATGGAAACACCCCGAGCTGCCGCGAAAGCGGCAGCTCATTTTTTGGCGAAAGTTCCAAACTTTTGTTACCATGTGTTGCTTCGTTGAGTTTTCCTTCCTGAGCATGGTAGAATATTTCAAGAGAACCCTACAGAAAGAACCAAAACGACTATGAGCCGAAACAATAAAAACCGGAAGACCCGCCGGATACGGAGGGTCTTCCTTACCATACGGACCATCCTGCTGATCCTTCTCATTACCGTGGTACTGCTGCTGGTGGGAGGACGGATCATGGATGCGTATCTGGGGACCCATGTCATGGAGGACTTCCTCCGTGCCGTCCCGGTGCAGGAGTGGCTGAAACTGCCGGAGGAAGTGCTGGAGACTTCGCAGACCCCGGCGGTCTCCGACAGCCTGACGCCCCGTCCCACCCCCGCGGTGACGGCAGCGCCGGTGGCCACGGTGACGCCCGGCACCCCGGAAGGGGAGGCGGCGGAGTTTGCCGCCGGATATGATTTCCGGAAGACGAAGGCCACCCAGACCATCAGGGACGAGTTGTTCCCGGACAAATATGCCTTCGGCAGCAAGTATGCCATCGTGGTGGACCTGGATCACAATGAGGTCCTGGCGCAGAAGGACGCCGAGGTGCGCATGAATCCCGCCTCCATGACGAAGATCCTCACCATCCTGGTGGCGGCGGAACGGGTGGACCTTTCCCGTCTGGATACGGATACCTTCCCGGTGGATGCCGATCTCGCGGTGTACTCCTATGTCAATGACTTCTCCTCCGTGGGATGGGTGGAAGGGGA
>CAJGCI010000117.1 GCA_904501855.1 Oscillospiraceae bacterium
GCGCGGTTGAAGGGATCCCGGCAGCCGGACATGCCCACTTCATCCCCGTAGTAGATATCCGGAACACCGGGCACGGTGAACTGGATCACGGCCCCCAGACGTTCCAGAAGGGAGGCGCGCTGCAGAGCTTCCTCCGTGGGTTCCCATGCGATCTGCCTGGCCCGGTCCACGGAGTTGACATCGAAATCCGCGGCCAGATAGGTGCGCATGCGTTCCACATCATGAGAACTGAGAAGGTTCATGAGGGAATAGTACAGCGGCTCGGGATAATTGTATCGCTGATCATCCAGGAAATCCCGGAGTGCATAGGCATCGATGTATCCGTGCAGGAACGCCAGCACATTGGAACGGAAGGGATAGTTCATCACCGTGTCCAGAGAGTAGCCCAGAGCGTAGTTTCTCCGGTAACCGTAGCTCTCCTTCAGGACACAGTCTTCCCATACTTCGCCCAGGATCACCGCATCGGGCTTCTCTTCCTTGCTGGCTTTACGGATGAGGGACAGCACATTGTCCGGCAGTTCATCCGCCACATCCAGCCGCCATCCGGAGGCTCCCCGGCGCAGCCAGGTCTTCACCACGCTGTCCTTGCCGGTGATGACGAAATCCTGCCATACCGGGTTTTCCTCGTCCACTTCCGGAAGATCCCGGAAGTTCCACCAGCATTTGTACCGGTCATTGAAATGATGGAAGGTATACCAGGGGAAATAGGGGGACTGGGATCCCTGACAGGCGCCCATCTGCGGATAGTGCCGGTAGCGGTTGAAATACACGCTGTCGGCTCCGGTATGGGAGAAGACCCCGTCATTCAGGATGCGGATCCCCAGTTTCCGTGCCTTGCGGCACAGTTCCTCATAGTCCTCCACGGACCCGAGGATCGGATCCACGGCCATGTAATCGGAAGTGTCGTAACGGTGGTTGGATTTTGCCTCCACGATGGGGTTGAGATAGATGACCCCGACTCCCAGATCATGCAGATAATCCAGTTTGGAGATGATGCCTTTCAGCGTGCCGCCGTAGAAATCATCCGGACTGTAGAAGTCCTCGCCGGGGCGGGCCTGCCATTTTACCGGTTCGTCCGTGGATTCGTGGAAGTCCGGTGACTGACCGAGAGAACGGTGGTATTCCAGGCCCTTCCGGGCGGTGTTGTCATCGGAGATGGCAAAACGGTCCGGGAAGATCTGATACATGATGCAGTGACGGAACCATTCCGGTGTCTCGAAATCCTTCTTGAATACCGTAAGACGGAAGCCCAGTCCTCTCTGAGGAGACACCACGCTTCCGAATCCGGTGGAATCGGAATTGAGATACTGATAACCGTTGTCCGTCTCCAGACGGAAGACATACCACAGCGGCTGCGGCTCGAAATGCATGGCGATATCCGCCTGGAATCCCTGTTTCGTGCGCCGCATGGGGAAGATCCGCTCCCCGAAATCACCGAAGATGATACAGGAGGCGGAGGGGATCCTCCGTCCGCAGTCACGGAAGCCCAGATGGAGAAGGGAGCCTTCCCGCACCGCACTTACCGGATTGCGGAACATGGGATCCTTCCGGTCATGATAGGCAAGGGTGAAATCACGCAGACCCTGATACAGCACGTCCGTCAGGAAGGCGGTACGCGGCTGCAGCCTCACCAGATCCTCAAAACGGATGCCGGTATCGATGTTCCGGCAGCAGCGGACAACGGTGGTCAGTGCATCATAGAACTGATATCCCCAGTCGTCCAGAAGGGCGCGGAGCAGCTCAAAGGGCGCGACGATATTGTCGGTCTGAAGCAGATCGGTCAGCCGACGGGCATCGAGACCCAGCTGCGTGCATGTCTGCATCGCTTCCTGGATCTCACACACTGCCTGAAAGTAGGTCTCAGACAATGGATAAGAAGGCAGGTGAGTGGTGCACACCCACCTGCCTTCACTTTTTTCAGCAGTAAAGGTCTCGCGGGAGGAATAGCTGATGAACAGCCGCTGTTCCGGCGTCCAGTGCTCTTCGTAGTTCCCGCCGTAATAGACGTTGATGGTTTGGATCATGTATTCTCAGAGGATTCCTATATACAGTTTTGCGTACTCTTCGGCGGAACGGTCAAAGCTGAAGTCCGCAGTCATGGCGTTCTTCACCAGCTTCTTCATCACGGCCTTGTCCTGATAGACGCCCAGTGCCTGCAGGATGGTCTCTTTCATCTCGTGGGCATTGTAGTTGGCAAAGGAGAAACCGGTGCCTTCTCCGGTGAACTGGTTGTAGGGCTGTACCGTATCCTTCAGACCGCCGGTCTCACGCACGATGGGCAGTGTGCCGTAGCGCATGGCGATCATCTGGCTGATGCCGCAGGGCTCGAAACGGGAAGGCATCAGATAGAAGTCGCTGCCGGCATAGATCATGTGCGCCAGTTTGTCGTTGTATCCGATATAGGAGCAGAGTCTGCCTTTGTAGCGGTCCTCGGCGCAGCGCATGAACGCTTCGTAATTGGCGTCGCCGGAGCCAAGCAGCATGAACTGCATGTCATTGTACTGCAGCAGCTCGTCGATCATGCAGATCACAAGATCGAAGCCTTTCTGTTCCGTCATGCGGGTGACCATGGACACCAGGGGAACGTCTTCCCGCTGATCCAGGCCCATGCTCTTCTGCAGATACTGCTTGCATTCCTTCTTGCCCGCCATGCTGCGCTGGCTGTATCCCTTGACGGTGCAGGGATCGTCCGCGGGATTGAAGACATCGTAGTCGATGCCGTTGACGATGCCGGACAGCTCATGGGACCGGGCGTTGAGGATGCCTTCCAGACCTTCGCTGTAGTAGGGATCGCAGATCTCCTGCGCGTAGGACGGGGAGACGGTGTTGATGCGGTCGGCAAAGACACAGCCGGCTTTCAGGAAGTCCACACAGCCGTTGAGTTCCATGAACTCGGGCGTGTTGTATTTTTGGTCGATGCCCAGAAGATCATACAGATACTCGTATCCGCATTTTCCCTGATACATGATGTTGTGGATGGTCAGGAGGAATTTCAGATTCTCCTGCATGCCGCCGGGATACTGGGAACGGGCCAGCAGCGGGATCAGACCGGTCTGCCAGTCGTTGCAGTGGATCACATCGGGAACGAAGTCCAGATTGGGGATGCAGTCCAGCACGGCGCGCTGGAAGAAGGCATACTGCTCGATCTCCGCCTCGCCGCCGCGGTAAATGTCACCGCCGTAGTAGAACTCGCTGTCCACCAGATAGATGGTCACGCCGTCCAGTACCAGCTTTTCGATGCCGGCATACTGGGTACGCCAGCCGAGACATACATAGAAATAGAACATATGCTCGATCTGGTCGGCGTATTTTTCCTTGATCTTACGATGATAGGGAATGATGACGCGGGCGTCGATCCCCAGTTTCTGCAATGCTTTCGGCAGCGTGCCGACAACGTCGGCCAGACCGCCGGTCTTCGCCAGAGGTGCGCATTCGGAAGCGGCGATCAGAACGTTCGGCATCTGTGTTCTGCCTTTTTCGCCAAGAAGATCCTTGTACATTTTCTTCATAGACTTTCTTCGCTCCTTTCAGTGGATAACGGACAGTGGTGTCGTCCGGTCATTTACTTTTTCTTTGCCTTGGGTTTGGATGGTGTATAGCTGAAATACAGCGTGCTCATGCCGGGAAGGTTGAACCGTACGGAATGACCCATATCCAGGAATCCTTCCGGCTTGCTCTTGATGATCCCGGGGTTCAGCTGGCCGGTGCCGCCGAAGCGGATGTCGTCGCTGTTGAGGATCTCCTTGACTTTTCCTTCCATGGGAACACCGATCTGGAAGTTCTCATAGGTGTTGGGCGTGAAGTTGCTGACACAGATGAGATACTTTCCGGCGCCGTCGGTGGTTCCGGTACGGAGGAATGCGATGGAGGACCGTCCGGTATCATCCACGTTCAGCCATTTGAAGCCGTCCCAGGATTTGTCGATCTCATACATGGCACCGTATTTTTTGTAGATCTCATTGAGTGCCTTGGTGTAGTCCTGCATCTCCCGGTGCTTCGGGTAATCCAGCAGGATCCAGTCCAGAGGCTGCTGGAAGTTCCATTCGATGAACTGACCGAATTCGGATCCCATGAAGGTCAGTTTCTTGCCCGGATGGGCGAACTGATAGCCGTACAGGGTACGCAGGGAGGCGAACTTCTGGTCGTAGTCACCGGACATCTTGTTGATCATGGAGCACTTTCCGTGGACCACTTCGTCATGGGAATAGGCCAGGATGAAGTTCTCGGAAAACGCGTACATCATGGAGAAGGTCAGTTTGCTGTGGCTTCCGGAACGGAAATAGGGATCCAGAGACATGTAGTCGATGGTGTCGTGCATGAAGCCCATATCCCATTTGAAAGTGAAGCCGAGACCGCCGTCGTTGGGCGGGTAGGTGACCAGCGGATAGGACGTGGATTCCTCGGCGATGGTCACGGCGCCGGGATAGGTGGTCAGCACCGCCGTGTTCAGGTTCCGCAGGAAGTCCACCGCTCCCAGATTGATGTTGCCGCCGTCGCGGTTGGGAGTGAATTCGCCCTCTTTCCGGCCGTAGTTGAGATACAGCATGGAGGACACGGCGTCCACACGGATACCGTCCACGTGATAGCGGTCAAAGAACATGCATGCCGAGGAGATGAGGAAGCTCTGTACCTGCGGCATCTCAAAGTCGAAGATCAGGGTGCCCCATTCCGGATGCTCGCTCATCCGTTTTTCCTTGCACTCATACAGACGGGTGCCGTCAAATGCCGCAAGGCCGTGGGCGTCGCGGGGGAAATGAGCGGGGACCCAGTCGATGATGACGCCGATGCCGGCGGCATGGAGGGTGTTGACGAAATACTTGAAATCATCCGGCTCGCCGTAGCGGGAGGTAGGTGCATAGTAACCGGTGACCTGATAGCCCCAGGACATGGGGAAGGGGTACTCGGTGACGGGCATCAGTTCCACGTGGGTGTATCCCTGTGCCTTGCAGTATTCCGCCAGACTGTCCGCCAGATCCCGGTACATGGGACGGTCGCTGTCGGGGAAGGCCTTCCAGGAACCGAGATGCACCTCGTAGATGGACATGGGGGACGTGAGGGCGTTGGTCTCGCCTCTCTTTTTCATGAACCGGGAATCCTTCCATTTGAAGGGCTCCTCGTTATAGACGCGGGATGCGGTGTTCAGATCGGTCTCCGACCAGAACGCGCAGGGATCCGCTTTCAGCATGGTGGTGCCGTCTGCAGCCGTGACAGCGTATTTATAATAGTCGCCGTGATAGACGCCTTCGATGAAGGTGTACCAGATCCCGGTGTCCTCGCGGATCATGGGATTGGCGTCCGGATTCCAGTCGTTGAAATTGCCCACGACGGAAACGCGCATGGCGTTGGGGGCCCAAACGACGAACATATGGAGCTTTTCTTCCTTGATATAATGACAGCCGAACAGGAGCCAGGCCTTGCGGGCTCTGCCGGTGTTATACAGGAAAATGTCTGCAGAGGGAATGTATTTTTCTTTCAGAGCAGTAAAATCCATAGTATTCTCCCATCTTATTTCATTAACTTCATTATACCGTGACCACTGTTTTTTTCCAATGCTTTTTCTTAATTTTTTGTGAAGAGGACGGAAGGGGAAAAGAGTGCTCCTGTTTTGACTTTTGTACGGGGGAACGGTATACTCAGAATACAGACAGAAACACTTTTCATGGGAGGAATCATGATGTTTCAGTTCAACCATTTCAATTTCAACATCCTGGACCTGGACCGGAGCCTGAAATTCTACGAGGAGGCACTGGATCTGAAGCC
>CAJGCI010000118.1 GCA_904501855.1 Oscillospiraceae bacterium
ATCTTGGAAACGGTCTTCTTCTCCAGTCCTCCCCCGATCATCATGCATGGAGTCCGGTACAGATCTGCCGACTTGGCACCCACGCCTTTGATCTTCCGCAGGAACTTCCGGTCGGTCATATATTTTCCGTAGTGGTCGGAATAGAATACCACTACTGTGTCATCCAGCAGATCGTCCTCTTCCAGGCGTTCCATCAGTTCTCCCACGAATTCGTCCGCTTCCATGGCATGCGCTATGGCATGGGTATACTCCTTCATGTTGTCATCGGTGCCTTCCACCCTGTTTTTCTTTATCGCCGCTTCCGCCTCTTCCATGTGAGGGGCGGAGATGTTGCTGAGATCCTCCGAATATGGTCCGTGGCCGGAATAGGTAATCAGGAAGCTGAAGAACGGATCGTCACTGACCATTTTGTCATATCCGCCGATCATCTGGCTGTCCAGCATATAGTCCGTCATGTTCATGGCGTACATATTGTTATAGGATTCAAAGCCAAGATTAGGATGAATGGATCCTCGGCTGTAGATCTTTCCGCTGGCGGAATGGAAGGAGTTCGCCGTATATCCGCAGTCACGGAACTGGTGGGCCAGACTCAATGGAAACGCATGAGTGGAATAGGCATTGCTGCTGATCCCCTCTTTGGCCGGAATGAGCCCCGTCTGGGTCAGAATCTCCGTATTGAACGTCGCTGCCGACAAAAACAGCGGTGTATAGAAGTTTTCAAAATTGACCCCTTCCTTCTGCACCTGATACAGGTTTGGTGTGTACTCCTTAGTGATCATCCAGCTGTCCATGGATTCCATCATCACCATGATCAGGTTCTTTCCCTCCATGATTCCGGTCATTTCATTCTCACCGCTGATCTCCGTGGCACGCTTATCATAAAAACGGTCCAGTGCCGACACGTCGATTCCGTCGGTATCGTTCCCCAGTGCCACCTGTGCGTTGCGGTAAGTATACTGATACAGGCCTGTCATCATGAGGCAGCGGTTGGAATCCGAAAAGAGCCGATAAGCCTCGGCATCGGTCTCGCTGTTATAAATCTTGTCCCAGGACATATGATCATCATCCGGAAGCATGTTTTCATGCTCCTGATGGATGGCAAACAGCGCTCCTCCCGCCAGAAGCAGTAGAATCAGAGGGCGAATCCATTTCATTATCCCGGTCCTTGTCTTCCTTCGGGCAAAACAGCACGCCAGGATCATCAGAAGCAGGGACAGGACCAGTGTGCCGATCAGAGGAAGGTTCATGCCGATATAATCCCAGCTGAAAAACCGGGCACCGTCTCCGGCGAAATTCATATCTGCAAAACTGAAGAAATTCCCAAAGATCCCGTACATCACCCCGTGTGCAAGCGCCAGGATCACAAAGATCACATCCACAAGGATCATGCCGATCCTTCGCAGGATCATCGGCAGCAGCATCAGCACGGCGGTGATCAGCACGGCCCATGCACAGGTGAACACCATGGTCTCTGTTGCGAATACCGGAGTGGATGATACTCCCTGATAGATGGTACGGAACAGAAGATCCAGAGAGACAAGGCTGGCAAAAAACAGGATTGGACTGACCCATGCCGGAACTCTCCGAGCATCCGGTTCTCTGCGCGTGCCGGTTTTACGTCTGCCCCGGAAGATCTTCTTTCTCTCGGTGCTTTTTTCTGTCTGAGATCGCTTCTCCGGGAGGGATTTCTTCCCTGATGTCCCGTCTTTTTTATCGGAAGGAGAGGATGCCGAAACGGCCGCTGCCCGGACCGTGTTGTTCATCACCTGTCTGCGGGCGGCGGCTTTTTGCTTTTGTACTGTCGTTTTCCTTTTTTTCGGTTTCTTGGACATGGACATTCTCTTCCGTTTTACTCGATGTTCTGATGATACCATGCAGGTTTTTTAAATGCAATAAAGCCCGGAACAAAGAAAACCTCCTGCCGGAAAAGCAGGAGGTTTTCGCTGTTTATTGACTTATTTTGCGTGTTTTCCGCTGCTGCCTTCAAAGCTTTCCAGCAGGCCCTGATACAGATAGGTCAGAGCAAAGCCCAGCAGAACTCCGCCGCAGATATCCGTGAACCAGTGTACTCCGGAGAGGATCCGCCCCACGATGAGGATCACCAGCAGTGCGTAGAATACATAGATGACGATCTGTTTGGTCTGTCCTTCCGGCAGACGCCGGCGCACCTGTATGATGGCCGTTGCAAACACAACGATTGCCAGCACCGTATGGGATGACGGGAAGGATGCCTCCATCGCCTCCTCCAGCATGACAGGACGGTAGTTGACGACAACGGCATTGAAGAAGAGATACAGCAGGATAGTGATCACATAGATCACTCCCAGCAGAACGATATCCGCATCCACTGCACCGATGCTCTTTCTCTTAACAAGCTGATACACTCCCAGCAGAGCGAATGCCAGTGCAACGACAAGGGCGAGGATGCCCAGAACCTGGGTCAGTCCGTACCAGAATGGATGATAGCCGATCTTGTAGAACAGTCCGTTCAGTGCTGCAAATCCAACTTTCGTATAGTTGGGGCCGATATGACGGACGTCAATGATCTTTACCAGCAGAAGAAGCAGGACAAATGCTGCGCACAGGATTCCGCTGATCTGCAGGCTTCTGTTTTTGTTGCCTATTCTAGCCATAATAGTCTCCTTTGGATTTTCAATCCCTCTCCCGGAAAACGGAGGAAGGATGTTGCGATCTTCTCTTAAAAGTAAACCATTATTTTCATGTAAATGCAAGTGGGAATTCCATATCTTGTGTCTTCCGGGCCGTTTCTCCCCTGCGAAACACAAGAATGTCAAACACCGTTCAGACAGACAGGAGGCCGGAGTCTGTGCTCCGGTCTCCCAAAGAGGTCTATGTATCAGTGCGGAAGGGGATACGGATTGGAAGAGTAGTTGGGATCCATGGTCTTCAGCCACGCCATTCCCACTTCCGGATAGTGTGCATTGGCGACACTGGTCAGATGTGTAAGCAGTGTTACCGTGAGATCCGGATCGGTAATAAGCATTCCCCCCACGAGTTTTACCGCCCCGTTGACGAATTTCGACAGCGTGATGGGATCCAGTGCGTTGACTTCCGCATCGTTCATGCTCTGTACGATCACATCACTGAGGACCGTACGCAGACCGTTCTCATCCCATGGATTCTGTGCCGCCTCGGCAAACTGAGCCGCCGTATCCTGTTCCTGTATGTTCTTCTGAAGTGCAGCTACAAATCGTTCCACATCTCCCTCGCTTCCGGTTAGGAGGCGCTGTCCGAACACCACGTGCATAACCGTCCGGAAGCCGTTCTGGTACTCATTCACATAATTGTCCCTGGTCTTAACGGTGTCGGTGACCATCTTGCTCACCAGTTTCCGTGCAAAGTCCCCCTGGGTCATGGAATTTCCCACATCGTCTGCGATGAAACCGTTGGCCAGATCGAATTTCTTCATCTGAAAATCATCAACGATGTATTCTCCAGCATATTCCTTGCTTTCCTGGGCATTATAGAAATGGAGCATGGCCTCCCGCTGCTCGGCATAATTTGCCATCGTGGCATCGGGATAATAGTAATCCCGCCCGTAACGGGCAAATCCCAGTTCCGACATTGCCACCAGCGGGACCAGATCATTGTAATTCAGGAAGTTCCAGATGTTGTTGTAGCGGGGATTGCGGGGATCATTGGACACATCCACACCCTGGGGCGGCTCGAAGAAGTAGGCATACAGGTCCTCATAGCGGATCGTGATGCCGGGCAGCGCATCGCCCCGGTCGATCTCCCCTGCCATGATGTTGCCAATCGATCCGCCGCGACTGTACCCGGTGAGCCAAAGCTTCACGCGGCCGGTGATATTATGATCCTGAACATACTTTCTCAGGAACGTCATACAGTAGTCCGCACACTGCTGGAAATCGGTATGATTTCCGACTTTTCCGATGGAGAAGTTTCCGGCCCATTCTGCTTCATATCCGCCTCCGCGGACGGCGACTGCCAACAGCGTATAGTCGGCACCGGCCGGCCTTTTTGCGGCAGCGGCAATGGCGATGGAGTCGTCCGTGGGTTTCTGATGGAACGTCTCACTGCAGTCGTAATCCGAATACCCCAGCGTTGTCAGAAGATTTCTCACATGCCGGTCCTTGTCCGTGTATTCCGCGGAATCCATGGCGTTGAACGCTGCCACGGCCAGATGGATGGACGCGGTTGCAAGACTCACGTCCGGCCGGCTGCGGTCTGCGGAGGATTTGAAATAATCATCCGTATAATAGATGGTTCCATTGTAATCCTTCTGTTCGCAGTTATAGCGGAAACTGTATGCCTTCGGATCCTGGGACCCGGTCCCGATCCCGCTCATCCACCTCCGGTTGGGGATGGACGCATTCTCTCCGAGGATCAGTTCCAGGTTCGCCGCTTCCACGCGGAGTTCCCCGTTCACGGTACTGTTCTGGAAAGTGATCTTGCCATTGGTGGCACCCGGAGTCACCAGGACGGTGTCCGCGTTGCCGATTACGGTGACGCCGGAGGTGGTGATCATGGTGATCCCGTTCTGCGCCGGTGTGATCTGTGCATTCTCTTCATCCACATACTGGGCGATGGCAGCATTCAGGATCGTCACTGCCTGCGCACGGGTCAGCGGCTGTTTCGGCGCATACAGATTTCCTCCGATACCGGCGATCATCTTCTGATTCCTCATGGCGCGAACAAAGGGCCTTGCCCAGTCGCTGATCTGCCACTGATCGAAAAATCCGGTTTCTGAACTGCTCTCTTCCGGGATCATGAAGGCCCGGGCAAAGATCACCGCAGCCTGTTCTCTGGTCACCATTGCCAGCGGCTCTGCCCCCATGTCGGTCCCCGTAAGAAAACCGGCTGCTGCACAGCGCAGCATATACGGGGTATACCATTCCCCGGACGGAAGATCCGGGTACCGGTTGGCAGCGGTCTGACTGAGATGGAAGATCGTACTGATCATCGCGGCCAGTTCTCCTCTGGTCAGAGCCTGATCCGGGCGGAACTGTCCGTCCTCATAGCCGCCGATCACACCTGCGTCTTCCCATCTGGTGATGGCCTGTTCCGCCCAGTGCCCTTTCGTGTCCGAAAACGCCATGGCAGACGGGACCAGAAGTGACAGCGCCATACTCAGGACCACCAGTATGACGGTTAGTTTCTTTTTCATGCTGCTCTCCCCCTGTAGCAGATTTATTCGTATCAATATTCTATATCTACTTCATAATTATAATTAACTCTTTTGTGAATTGTCCATTTCTCTCACGAAATAATTCCCTATATTCTCAACATTATCTTTTCTGTTTTCCATTTTCTTACTGATTATGGTTCTTCCTCTTTTCACAATTCTTAAGAATTATAAGGCTCCTGTGAGCCATTAACTATTTAGGACTATTATTTGCAAAAAGGAGTGTTACCGTGAAAGAATTCAAGAATAAGGTTGCCCTGATCACCGGTGCCGGGAACGGCTTTGGATTTGAATTTACCAAAGAGGCCGTCCGCCGCGGAATGAAACTGATGCTGGCGGACATCGATGCCGCCGATCTGGAACGCACCAAACAGTGGGTTCTGGAACAGGGCGGAACGGTGGAAACAGAAGTTGCCGACCTGTCCCTGGAGGAAGATGCCGACCGTCTCGTACGCCGTACCATGGAGACCTACGGACAGATCGATCTTCTGATGAACAATGCCGGTATCGCCTTCGGCGGTCTGGTCACGGATCTTCCCTCCAGAGAGTGGGAATGGATCTTCCACATCAACTGCATGAGCCACATCTATAC
>CAJGCI010000119.1 GCA_904501855.1 Oscillospiraceae bacterium
ACACGAAGGACGCCTCGTGAAGAGACCGGACCTTCGTGAACTGACGGAGATGAGCGTGCTGGCCGCCCTGACCTTCGCGGGGAAGGTGGCCATGGCGTCTCTTCCGAACATCGAGCCGGTGTCCCTCATGATCATGCTCATGACGGTGATCTACGGCCGGAAGGCCCTGTATCCCATCTACGTGTACGTGATGCTGGAGATGCTGGTGAACGGGTTCAATCTGTGGAATCTGGTGTATCTGTACATCTGGCTGTTCCTGGCGGTGCCGGCGTATTTCATGCGACCGGTGCGGCAGCGGCTGCCCTGGGCCATCCTGTCCGGCGCCTTCGGGCTGCTCTTCGGACTGCTGTGCATCCCCGTGTACGCTGCGGTGGGAGGATGGCACATGGTGTTCTCCACCTGGATCTCGGGGATCCCCTATGACCTGGTGCACGGCGTGAGCAACTTCATCATCGCCCTGGCGGCCTTCGTTCCTTTGCGGAACCTGCTGGAGAAGCTGAGAGGACAGGCGGTGCGGCCGTGACCGTCAGGCCGCTGCGTCTTTCCCGCCACAGGTGCTGCCTGTGCCGGAAGATTGTGCTTGTAATTGTTCCCGGTGAGGAGTAGAATTTTCTCATACAGACAAAGGGGAGCTCGCGCAGGCGGGCTGAGAACGGGAGGTATGTCCCGGACCCATAACCTGATTTGGATAATGCCAACGTAGGGAAATATGCAGTCGCTTTTGCATCAGCGGGATTTCAGGCAGATATGACCTACGGGCATATCTGCTTTTTCTATTGGAGGTTTGGAAATGTTAGGAAACTGTATGGAGAACGTCAGAAAAAATGTTCCGCTTGTCCACAACATCACGAACTATGTGACCGTCAACGATGTCGCGAATGTTCTGCTGGCATGCGGCGGAAGTCCCATCATGTCCGATGAGCCGGAGGATGTGGAAGATATCACCACCATCTGCGGCGGACTGAATATCAATATCGGGACCCTCAACCGCAGCAGCATCGAGGGCATGTACCGCGCGGGCAGGAAAGCCGAGAAGCTGGGACATGTGATCCTGCTGGATCCGGTGGGAGCGGGAGCATCCGCCCTGCGCACGAACACCGCCGTGGGACTGATGGAAGCGATCCGGTTCACTGCGATCCGCGGCAATATCTCGGAGATCAAGACCCTCGCGCTGGGAAGCGGCACCACCAAAGGCGTCGACGCCGATGTTGCCGATGCCGTGACGGAGGAGACGCTGGACCAGGCGGTGAAGTTTGCCAAGGATCTTGCGGAAAAGACCGGAGCCGTGATCGCCATTACAGGAGCCATCGACCTTGTCGCCGACGCCGGCCGGTGCTATGTCATCCGGAACGGACGGCCGGAGATGGGCCGGATCACCGGGACGGGATGTCAGCTGTCGGGAATGATGACGGCCTTCCTCGTGGCCAACCCGGATGCTCCTCTGGATGCCGCCGCTGCGGCCGTATGCACCATGGGTCTTGCCGGGGAGATCGGATGGAGCCGGATGCAGGAGGGCGACGGCAATTCGACCTACCGGAACCGCATCATCGACGCCATTTTCAACATGGACGGAGAAACGCTGGACGCCGGCGCAAAGTACGAGATCCGGTAAAGGAGTGCAGGAACGATGAAAGCAGACTGGAGAGAACGACTTGCCGATTCGCTGCTCCTCTACGCAGTGACGGACCGGCACTGGCTCGGAGACCGCACCCTGTATGATGTGGTGCGCGAGAGCCTGGACGGAGGGGTGACCTTCCTGCAGCTGAGGGAGAAGGATCTGGATGACGCAGACTTCTATGAGGAAGCGGTCCGGCTCCAGGAGATGGCGCGGTCCTACGGGATCCCCTTCGTGGTCAACGACAATGTGGATATCGCCGTCCGGATGGATGCGGACGGCGTCCATGTGGGACAGAGCGACATGGAAGCCGGTGACGTGCGGGCCCTCATCGGTCCGGACAAGATCCTGGGCGTATCCGCCCAGACAGTGGAGCAGGCCGTGCTGGCGGAACAGCGCGGCGCGGATTATCTCGGTGTGGGAGCGGTGTTTCCCACCGGTTCCAAGGATGACGCGGAGGATGTGTCCTTCGAAACACTGAAAGCCATCTGCGAAGCGGTCTCCATCCCGGTGGTGGCCATCGGAGGGATCACGCGGGACAATACGCCGGAACTTGCGGGAAGCGGCATCTGCGGGATCGCAGTGATCAGCGCGATCTACGGACAGCCGGACATTTACGGGGCGACCGTTTCGCTGAAGAAAGTCACGGAGGAAATGGTCCGGGGAAAATGAGATCGATACAGGATATAAAAGGCGTGATATTTGATGTGGACGGCGTGCTGCTGGACTCTCTGGAGATATGGACCGATCTGGGAGCAAGATATCTCACCAGCACCGGCCGGGTCCCGGAAGAGGGACTGGCGGAGATCCTGTTTTCCATGAGCATGGAGCAGGGGGCGGAGTATCTGAAAGAGCACTACTCCCTCCCGGAGACGACGGATGCGATCCGTCAGGGACTGCAGGACATGCTGCGGGACTTCTATTTCCATGAAGTGCAGGCAAAGCCGGGAGCCGGGCAGCTGCTGCACCGGATCCGGGAAGCGGGGATCTGCATCACCGCGGCCACCTCCAGCCCGCGGGAACACATCGAACGGGCACTGGAACGAAACGGCCTGCTGCCGTATATCGACCGGATCTTCACCAACTCCGAGGTCGGCAGGAGCAAGCACTTTCCGGACATCTATGACGCGGCGGCCGCCCATATGGGCTGCGCCCCGGAAGAGAGCCTGGTATTTGAGGATTCACTGTACGCCCTGAAGACCGCGGCGTCCGCCGGATATCATACGGTGGGGGTCGCCGACCGCAAAGGGGAGCCGGATCAGCAGGGTCTCCGGGAAGCGGCCGAGATGTATGTCCGTGAACTGAGCGAGGCAGAGGAACTGTTTCGCCTGAAATAGAAAATAAAGCGGCATCCCGGGGGCACCACTCGATGTCGCTATACAAAAGTGGATGCTTTATCGAAAGGAGAACGATATGAAGAAAGCATTGACGATCGCAGGATCGGATTCCTGCGGAGGCGCCGGCATTCAGGCAGACATCAAGACGATGACGATGAATGGGGTATATGCCATGAGCGCGATCACCGCGCTCACCGCGCAGAATACCACCGGCGTGACAGGGATCATGGAAGCATCACCGGAGTTTCTGAAGAAACAGCTGGATGCGGTGTTTGAGGATATCTTTCCCGACGCGGTGAAGATCGGGATGGTCTCTTCCTCGGAACTCATCCGAGTCATCGCCCAGTGCCTGAAGGAATACAGGGCAACGAATATCGTGGTGGATCCGGTCATGGTGGCCACAAGCGGAGCCCGGCTGATCGAAGACACGGCGATCCATACTCTCCGGAGTGAACTGCTGCCTTTAGCGACAGTCATCACTCCCAACATTCCGGAGGCGGAGATCCTCGCGGACATGCCCATCAAAAATGAAGCGGATATGGAGAACGCCGCCAGAAAGCTGTTTGCAAGCTACGGCTGCGCCGCTCTTGTAAAGGGCGGTCACCAGATCAACGATGCCAATGACGTTCTCTTCAGCGCCGAGAGCGAGGAACCGGTGTGGTTCCGGGGCAGAAGGATCGACAACCCCAATACCCACGGAACAGGATGCACTCTTTCCAGTGCCATCGCGTCCAATCTTGCCCTGGGATACAGTCTTTCCCAGTCGGTGGAACGGGGCAAGGCGTACCTGTCGGGAGCACTGGAGGCGATGCTGGATCTCGGAAAAGGATCCGGTCCGCTGATGCATAACTACAGGATCGTGAAGGAGGCATGACAGGAGTATGGAGACCAGACAGAAATTTGACGGATATGCAGCAAAGTACGACGAATGGTTCATGAAGAATGAGAATCTCTTCACCAGTGAACTGCGGCTGTTTAAAAAGGTGCTGGGAGACATCGGGGGCAAGAAGCTCCTCTCGGTGGGCTGCGGGAGCGGTCTGTTCGAAAGCTATATCGACTGCACCAATGTGGAAGGCATCGAACCCTCGGAGGATATGGGCAGGATCGCCGTGAAGCGCGGGGTCAATGTGATCCGGTACGGACTGATCGAGGATGTGGATCTTCCGGAGGAGCATTATGACATCATCTATTTCAACGGCAGTTCCAGCTATATGGAGGACCTGGCCCCGGTGTATGAAAAGAGCCTGCGTGCCCTGAAGGCCGGAGGCCGGCTGATCCTTCTGGACGTTCCCAAGGAAAGTGCCTTCGGATTCATGTATCTTCTGGGCAAGAGCCTGGACACCTACGATCACGAATACCTGAAGGACGCGATGCCGGAGCTTCCGTATCCTCTCGCGCTGGCCTGCTCGGGGGTATGGCACACGACGGAGGAGAAGATCGATGTTCTCAGATCCCTGGGCATCGAGAAGTTCTCGTTCTATCAGACGCTTGTCAAAAACCCCCTCTATACGAATGAGGAACCGGAGGAAGTGTCGGAAGGATACAAGAGCGGAGGCTATGTTGCCATCATCGCGGAAAAACAAGGGGACTTGTAACGATGAAGTTTTCGGATAAACTGTATGCCGCGGTGACCGGACTCTGGCGGGAAGCCGCGGAGAAGCCCTTCGTCCGGGAGATGGCGGCGGGGACGCTGGAGGAAGCGAGGTTCCGCAATTACATGATCCAGGACTACCGGTATCTCATCGATTATATGGAGATCCTGAGACTCATCCAGGCGCAGACCGAGGATGCAGGACTCAGAGAGTTCCTGCAGAGAGCGATCGACGAGACGGAGAACGAAACGTACCGCGTCCACCTGCCGCATATGAAGAGCATGGGTGTCCGTGAGGAGGAGATCGCCGCCGCCGTCCCGTCACCGGCCTTTTCGGAATACACGGAATACATGAGACAGCAGGTGCGGGATCACGGATTTCTGGCCGGTATCACCGCACTGCTGCAGTGTTCCTGGCTGTATGCGTTCATCGGAGAGAACAAGGCCGCGGAGTGTCCCGACGCCATCCGCAGCTCCCCCTACGGATTCTGGTTCGATGCGTATACATGCGATGACTATACCGAGGCCAACCGGATGTGGATCGATACCGTCGACCGCGAGACGGAGAATATCGGAAGCGATACGGAAGCAATGCTGATGGACATCTTCACATCATGCGCGGAACATGAGAACCGATTGTGGGATGAGCTGTACGACGGTCCCTGACCGTCTCCGCCGTCCGAAGCATAATTAAAAGGATCCCGCTGCCTGTCCGGGCAGCGGGATCGATCAGTTTCTTGCTGTTTTATTATTTTGCGATGGGGGAGAAGGTCTGCATCATAGCGGAGAACCTTCTTCCGAAGCCTTCGGATTCTACGATGTAGTAATGTTCGGTGGCCACGAAGCAGCCGTCGGAAGAGGGGATGACATAGATCATCTGAAGCTGCTCCATCATCTGGCTGGGGTCGTTCGCGTCCACGGAGGCATCCAGGCGGATGCAGTCGCCGGCCCGTTCCAGAGTGAAGGTGCTCCTGCCCACATCATACCGGTCGGAGAGTTCCTCCACGATGGATGCTGCGGCAGCTTCCGGGTCCTGGGAGAGGTGTTTTATCTCAAGATAGTTCTCGGGATTGGCGGCATCGTCCCAGACCGAGATGAAGCATTCCCGGTCCGCTTCGCTGCGCCGCTGGAAATTCTCATAGTCGTAGTCCATTTCAAATCCGATGGATTCGTTCCGGATATGTTCGTAATG
>CAJGCI010000120.1 GCA_904501855.1 Oscillospiraceae bacterium
GCAGGAGATCATTCGAAGACGGATCCGGTTCTACGGCTGGGTACAGGGCGTGGGATTCCGCTACCGGGCACGGTACGCCGCCGATGCCGCGGGAGCCACCGGCTGGGTCCGGAACGAGTTTGACGGTTCCGTGACCATGGAGGTCCAGGGACCGGAAGAGCAGATCGACCGGGTGATCCTGGCCGTGGAGAACGGGGCCTATATCCGCATCGAGAATATGGAATCAAAAACGATCCCCGTGGATCCCGGGGAACGGAGATTTACCACAAAATACTGACTCCGCCGAATACGATCGGCGGAGCCTTTTTTTCAGAGAATGCTCAGATGATGAAGTGCCAGTGCCAGTTCGGCACGGGAGACGGGCTGTTTCGGATGAAGTCTGCCGTCGGAGACATCGATGATCCCGTGGTACGCCGCCCAGAGCAGGGAAGTGCCGGCGTATGCTTCCATCTCTCCGGCATCGGAGTACTGCGCGGCGGAGCCGGTGAATACCGGGGAGCCGGCGTAGCGGTAGAGCATCTGCACCATCTGTTCCCGGGTGACATAGTCGTTGGAGCCGAAGGTGGTGGGGCTCGTTCCGGCGGTGATCCCGGCTGCATAGGCCCATTTCACCGGTTCGTAGTAATACTCGTTGGCCGGTACATCCGTAAAGGGCAGGACGATGGCCGTATTGGAATCGCTGTTGCGTACGGCCCGGAGCGCTGTGACGAACATCGCTCTTGTCATGAGCATCAGCGGATCGAAGGTCGTGGATGAGGTTCCCGCCATATAACGGTGGGTATAGCAGTACCGGATATCCTCCAGATACGGTGTGGCGGAAGTGACATCGGTAAAGGGCAGACCGGTTCCGGAGGGATTGCGGTTGATGGAATCGGAGCCGTGTCTTGCCGTATAGGCACCGAGAAGCTGCTGGGTGATGTACTGATGTCCCTTCTCGTTGGGATGGATCTTCAGGATGAAGTCCTCCGCAAAGCCAGGGTTCGTCACCGCGTTCATGGAGAACACTTCCGTATCCGGCACATCCACGAAGGTATACCGGTCGGAATAGGGGCTGCCGCTTCGCATGAAGTCGTTGACCATGTTGACGAACACATCGGCGATACGTCCGAACTCGATCAGGGAGAAATCTGTGAGCTTCAGATGCTGGAAAGGGTTGTACATGCCCACCACATAGATCTCCGCATCGGGATTGAGTTCCAGGATACGGGGGATCATCCGGTTCCATAAGGTCTGGTAGGTGCTGAATCCTTCCATCATGAACGCCAGCGCCGTGACGAGAAAGTCCGTGCCGGAGATCAACGGTCCGACTCCCAGCAGGGAGCCGAGGAAGCCGATGAGGGATTCCCGGAGATCCGGATGAAGACCGGTGGCGTCATAGTATTCGCTCTTGATGATGTTGTGCATCAATGCGTAGGTCAGCGTATCGTTGTTGGCCAGGTTGATGGTGATGACATCCGCGTTTTCCACCTGTCCGACGGCGCGGCTCTGCAGACTCCGGAATTCCGACGGCGTCATGTCGGCGAATTCGGAGACGAATGCATCACTGAAAAACAGTTCCTGCTCTTTTCCGGATGCATGCAGTTCCTGCTCATAGGCCGGATCGATGAGGCGGAGGGTCTCCGTGGTGCGGAATCCGTCGCGGCACAGGATGTTGGTCTCGGCGGCACCGACGGCGGAGCCGAAGAGCTGCGGGTAGGAGCCCGGGACCAGTTCTCCGTTTGGCCGGATGGCTGTTCCGCTGCTGTCAAACTGGAGACCGTATCCCGTGGGGATGCTGTCGCCCAGAACGGTATAGATCAGTCCGTTGTGTCCCGGTGCGGCCAGAACTCCGACCGGCAGGAGCGAGCACAGAAGCATGACAGCTACCACAGCGGAAATCAATTTTCTCATAGTACTTGTTCTCATTCTTTCGAACCCCTTAATTCAGTTTCTCACAGGTACTTATCATACATTAAAACAGCCGGGAAGGATACCTTTTTTTCGTTTGGCTGCCGCTGCTGGCCCGGGATCTGACGATGCCGGGGGACTGGGAATCGATGCTTTACAAATCGGATTTTTATGATATAATCGAATCCGCTATGGGCCTGTAGCTCAGCTGGGAGAGCGTTCGGTTCGCATCCGAGAGGTTCGAGGGTTCGATCCCCTTCAGGTCCACCAACAGACAGGTAGCTGTGACTGCAGTTGCCTGTCTTTTCTTTTTTGATACCTGATTTATATCGGACTGCGGAATCGCTCGCAGAAACCGGAATAATTCCGTGTCGGACATTGAGAAGAACCGTTAAGTCTGATATAATTCTTAAAGATATTTTGAGAAAGAAGTGGTTACTATGGTCCTCACTTACGATCAGGAACGAGCACTGGTAAAAGGGATCCTCACGGAGTCCGGATTTGCCCCGGAGGATGCGGATACCATCGGAAAGGTAATTACGCACTCGGACTTTACCGGGGTCTATTCCCACGGGCTGTCCCGTCTGACGAGATATCTCCGTCAGATCAAGGTGGGTGCACTGAATAAAGACCCGGAGTTTAAGAAGGTCATGGATGAAGAGTCTCTGCTCATGTTTGACGGAGACAACGGCTTCGGGATTCTGACCATGAACAAGGCCTACGATGAGACTCTGGAGAAGGCCAGAAAGACGGGCATCGCGTTTTCCACCGGTCTGCGCAATGCCAATATCGGATGCGGTTCCTATTACGGATGGAGAGCCGTGGAAGACGATATGGTCTGTCTTGCCGGATGCAATACCTATGCATGGACCTCTCCCTTCGGAGGAGCGGACCGCCTCATCGGTACGAACCCCATCATCTTCGCGGTCCCCACCAAAGATCATTATCCCATCGTCATGGACGTTTCCACCACCAACGTGGCTATGGGAAAGGTCCAGGCTTACGAACGGGAAGGCAAGGAGATCCCCGCGGACTGGTCCAAGGACTATGACGGCTCTCCCACGACCGATCCCTCCAAGGCATTTTCTCTTTCGCCCATTGCCGGACACAAGGGATACGGCCTGGCCGTGATGGTGGATGTGCTCAGTACCATGCTCAGCGGAGCCGCGTACGGCACGGACATCGGACTGTTCAAGAATCTGGAGAAAGAGGATACCGGATTTTTCATCATCCTTATCGACCCCTCCAAATTCATGCCCATCGACGATTTCAAAGCCAATGTAGACCGATACATAGATATGATGAAGAACAGCCGGAAAGCGCCCGGTGTGGAAGAGATCTTCATGCCCGGTGAGATCGAGTACCGCAAATTTAACGAAAATAAGGAAAAGGGAATGAGCTTCAGCGACGCGCTGGAAGAGGAACTGACACAGCTTGCAGTGGACCTCGGTGTCGTGGAAGCCGGAACGAGTTTTGAGGAACTGGTGAAGCATTTTGAAGCCTGAAATGATCAACAATACGGCTCTGCTCGTCATCGACATGCAGAACGGTTTTATCAATGAAGCATCCCCGCTGTGTATCCGGGGAGCAAAGAAGACCATTCCCGCCTGCAGCGAGATCATCGACCGCTGCCATCAGCAGAAGGTCCCGGTGTTCTATGTGATCCGGGAGTACCGCGAGGACGGAACGGATGTGGAACGGCCACGGTATAATACGTGGCTGAAAGGCGGAAAGCCCCTGTCCTACGGATGCGATCCGGACCTTTCGTCGGATATGCCGGAGGAATTTCAGGTCCTTCCGGAAGATACGCTGATCCTGAAACCGCGCTATTCCGCGTTCTTCGCCACGGAACTGGATATGATCCTGCGCCGGAGAGGGATCCGACGGCTGGTGCTGGCAGGGACCACGACTCCCAACTGCATCCGCACCACCTGTTATGACGCGCTGTCACTGGACTACGATGTGGTGGTCCTGACGGACTGCACCTCTTCCAATTCGGAGGAGATCCAGGAAAGCAATCTCCGGGATATGGAGAATGCCGGCGCAAAACTGATGAGTTCTCAGGAATTCATCTGGTGACGACAAAAAAATGGTGAGACTCCAATCGAGTCTCACCATTATTTTTTTCGTAAATGATCAGAAGCGGGCCATGGACATGGTCTCTTCCACGATCTCACAGGTGTTTCTCAGCCAGTCCACCAGCTTGTCCGGATCGCTGACGAAAGCCACGGCGTAGGGATCGTCGGAGCTGAAGAACTTGTTGTACTCCGTCTCCAGCTGTTCGCAGACGCTCAGGACGTAATAGTCGCCGTTGGGCTTCTGAAGAACGATGTTGCGTGCGGCGAGATCGCGTCCGTAATAGAGCAGGGAAACGATATACGGCATCTTTTCCTTGCCGACCTTTTCAATGGCGCGCAGGAACTCGCGGAGCTGCTTGATCTGGTCGCGGGGAGATTCTCCACCCACTCTTCCGTGCTCCTCATACCATTTCCAGAACAGTTTGCGGAAAATGGCAGTGTCTTCTATCACAGCGGCACAGTTTTTCAGAATATCCTGCTGTTTGGCCGAAATTTCCATAATTGGTTCATCCTTTCCTCTTCGGGTTCTTATTTCTCCTGTTCTTAGTTATAACATAAATGAGTGGACACATGATACAATAATCAATATTTTAACAATGAAAATGCGGATTTCCCTATCAAATCGTCATTGTTCCGCTAAAAAAGGACACCCTGCCGTTTGACAGGATGTCTTTGTTTTTTGTCAGGCGCCGATCTTTTCGGCGACTTTCCGGCCCATCTCCTTGCATCCGAGGAGCTGTTCGCCCTCGTGCAGGATATCCTGGCAGCGCCATCCGTCCTTCAGAACGTCGGCGACCGCCTGCTCGATGGCGTCGGCCTCCTGGTCCATGTCCAGACTGTAGCGAAGCATCATGGCAGCGGAAAGGATGGTGCCGATGGGGTTGGCATCGTTGAGCCCGGCGTGCTTCGGAGCACTGCCGTGGATGGGCTCATACAGGCCGTGATTTCCCTCGCCCAGACTGGAGGAGGGGATCATGCCGATGGAACCGGTGATCTGACTGGCTTCGTCGGAGAGGATGTCCCCGAAGAGGTTCTCCGTCAGGATCACGTCGAACTGTCCCGGATGCTTGATGATCTGCATGGAGCAGTTATCCACATACATGTGGTTCAGTTCCACTTCCGGATATTCCTTGGCGATCTCTTCCACGGTCTTTCTCCACAGACGGGAGGTGTCCAGTACGTTTGCCTTGTCCACGGACGTGACTTTCTTGCGGCGTTTCATGGCCATGTCGAATGCCACGCGTGCAATGCGGCGGATCTCATGCTCGGAGTAACCCATGACATCGGAGGCATACAGTTCGCCGTCCCTCTCCACGGTCTTGTGCTCGCCGAAATAGGCGCCGCCGATGAGTTCACGGACGATGACGAAATCGATGCCTTCGGATGCAATGTCCTCACGGAGGGGGCAGTCACAGGCCAGTTCCGGGAAGATCTTGATGGGACGGACGTTCGCATAGAGGCCCATGCCGTTGCGCAGGTTCAGAAGTCCGCGCTCGGGACGGTTCTCGGGAGGCTGGGCGTCCCATTTCGGTCCGCCGATGGCGCCCATCAGAGCGGCATCCGCTTCCTTGCAGGCTTTCAGGCTCTCAGCGGGAAGGGGAACGCCGAAACGGTCGATGGCGTCGCCGCCAACGGGGGCTTCCACATAATGAAACGTATGGCCGAACTTCTTTTCCACCGCGTCCAGGACATCCAGAGCAGCTCTGACGATCTCAGGGCTGATGCCGTCTCCGCGGA
>CAJGCI010000121.1 GCA_904501855.1 Oscillospiraceae bacterium
CAGAAGCGAAGAAGAGATGCCGGCGGATAAGGAAGAAGTGGCAGAGGCTCTGGAAGAGGGCGTCAAGTTCTGCTACCTCAACGCACCGGTGGAGATCCTCGGTTCCCGCGGCAAGGTCAAGGGCCTGAAAGTGGAGATCATGGAACTGGGCGAGCCCGATGAGAAGGGACGCCGTAAACCGGTTGGAACCGGCAAGTTCGAGACTCTGGATGTGGATTCCGTCATCGCTTCCGTCGGTCAGGTCATCGACTGGGGCAGCCTGGATGTCGGCGCACTGAAGACCGGCAAGAAGGGCAACGCGGAAGCAGATGCCATCACCTACCAGACCGCACAGGACGACATCTTCGTCGGCGGTGACGTATACACCGGACCGAAGTTCGCCATTGATGCCATCGCAGCCGGCCGTGAAGGCGCTGAGTCCCTGCACCGTTTCGTACAGGACGGCCAGAGCCTCACCCGCGGCCGTAACCTGCGTGAGTTCTACGAGCTGGACAAGGATAATCTGGCACTGGATCCGGACTGCTACGATCGCCCGGCACGTCAGCCCATCCTCCACGATAAGAAGAAGGCCCGCTCCTTCGAGCATGACCGTCTCACCTTCACGGAGGAGCAGGTCAAGGCGGAAGCATCCCGCTGCCTGGGCTGCGGAGCATGTATCGCTGACCAGAACAAGTGCATCGGCTGCGGACTGTGCACCACCAAGTGCATGTTCGACGCCATCCATCTGGTGCGCGACCATCCGGAATGCACCAATATGATCCGCTGCGAGGACAAGGTCCTTCCGCTGGCAAAATATGCCGCGAAGCGCGCTGCCAAGATCGTCATCAAGGATCTGAAGACGAAAGTCGGCAAATAAGTAAAACAAAAAAGATAGATCGGTGGGAATTCCCATCGATCTATCTTTTCGCTTTTTTTAATGTCCGGTCAGTCTTTCAGACCCCATTCAAAATCATTCTTATTGTTGCGAATGACCTCTTGCACCTCTTCACTGCTCATCTCATAAACGGCGGCAATGGACTCCACGGGGAAGTCCTGCTCGCGAAGCATCATGATGCGTTTGACGTGATCTTCTCTGATCGCTTTTTTAATCAAATCGTTGTAAGCGTCTTTAATGGACATAGTTGATTGATCCTCCTCCGGGACAGTCATTGTTCTTGATTGTATTCTATACCGAAAGTAGGTAGAATGGAAGAGGAATCACATTTAATTCTTCAGAAACGGGGTTGTTTGGTATGAGTATGTTTCATATTCCGGAAGGATTCCTGCGGGCGGAAGAGGCCATGCTGCAGTATTTTGACGGCATGGAAAAAGGTTACACCGTGGAAGGCCGGGAGGATCAGATGACCGTCACGGACGCAATGAGTGAATACTGGGCGGATATCGACCTGAACAAAGCGACCGACTGGCGGTTCTGTACGGATGAGGATGTTCCCGAAGAGGGGATGATCCGCTTCTTTTACGGGGAACGGGACTGGGAACTGCTGTTCCTGGGAGATGAGTCTCTGAAGGAGATCCTCGGAGAGAGCCGCATCCGGCTGGTTGCATTTCGAAAAACAGCAAAGATCCGGGACTACTGATCGAGAACTCCCTGACGCTTCCACTGACGGAGCACGAAAAGGTAGGCGGCCAGCGTATAGAGCCCGGCGGCACACCAGGCAGCAGGATCACAGGCAATGGCATAAAGGAAACGGTGGGTGTGTCCGCTGAGGCCTGCCATGACGCAGCGGGCCACCAGTTCGGTGATCCCGGAAAACAGAGGAAGGAGAGCATAGCCGCAGCCCTGCAGCGAGTTGCGGAAGATCAGGATAAAGCTCAGAGGCAGATAGAAGAACATGGTGATCCGGAAATAGGATCCGGCATACTCTCCGAGGGAGACCAGATCCTCGGAGCCGGGAAAGAACAGAAACAGCAGGTGCGGGAAGACGAAACGCAGCATGAAAAATGCGAAAACACTGTATGCGGCAAGCCCGGCCAGCGCAACACGGATCCCGCTGCGCACTCTGCCGCGGTCACCGGCACCGAAATTCTGGCCGCAGAAGGTGGCCATTGCCTGACCGGTGGCCATGACGCCCTGCATCAGCAGATACTGAAGTTTGGATGCGGCAGTGACGGCCGCCACCGCCGTGGAACCATAGGAATTGATGGCCGCCTGCATGATGGTCATTCCGGACGCGGTCACCGCAAACTGAAGCGCCATGGGGATCCCCATTCTCAGCTGAGAAAGGGAGACGGTCCGGTAGAGACGCCATTCGTTCCGATGTGGAATGAGATCGGGAACACGGAAATAAATATAGAAAGCACAGAGTACGGCGGAGATGGCCTGAGACAGAACGGTGGCCATCGCCGCTCCTTTTACGCCCAGATGAAAAGACAGGATAAACCACAGGTCTAGAAGAATGTTGAGCACCGAGGAGAAGATGAGAAACATCAGCGGTGCACGGCTGTTTCCCACCGCCCGCAGATACCCGGACAGCAGGTTGTAGAAGGTGTTGGCCATGAGACCTGCGGCAATGATGGTGATATAGGATCTTGCCTGCGGATAGATATCCGAAGGCGTGTTCATCCAGTGCAGAAAGGTATCCATGCATGTCAAACTGACGGTAGTCAGGACGACTGCCGTCAGGAGAGATAACAGGATGCCGTTGGAAACGGAATGCCGCAGTTTCCATCTGTCTCCGGCCCCGAAGGCCTGCGCGGTGATGATGGAAAAACCGGCGGCAAATCCGATGGAGAAACCGGTGATCAGGAACATGAGGTTTCCGGTGGCGCCGACGGCGGCCAGAGCGGAGGCACCGACATATTTGCCCACGATCATGGTGTCTACCATGTTATAAAGCTGCTGAAAGATATTCCCGATGAGAAGGGGAATGGTGAAACGGATCAGCAGGGAAGGGATGGAGCCCCGGGTCATATCCAGTTGCATATTGGGAAACTCCTTTGGTGTTTTACGGCGCAGCGGACTTCTTTCGCTGTGCCTCTATTTTTCCGATCAGAGCCTCGCCCCAGGAGTTCTGGAGGCTGTATTCCGCATAGAGAGTCTTGGACTGCTCCTTAAATGCTTTCAAGGACGGTTCCGTGACATCCATGGAAGAGCGGAGCCTTTTCAGGATGGTCTCCTCGTTGGTCTGTATATAGGCGCGGTGAGCGGCGGATCGATCCTGTGCGCAGCTCTTTACCAGTTCACGGTAGGAAGGAGGCAGGGAATCCCAGAAGGATTCGCTCGCTACCAGGATGTCCGTGTCATACTGGATGTTCATGACGGAAAGATACTGCTGCGTACCGGACAGACCGAGATTGCTGAAATCCGTTACGGAACCGACCTGTCCGTTAAAGACCTGTTTTTCCAGTGCTCCGGGAAGCTCTTCCATGTCCAGAGGCGCCGGCAGTGCGGCAAGGTTTTCGTATACCGACAGGGTCAGTTCATCGTCCGTGGTATGAAGCATCATTCCGGTCAGGTCCGCCGGTTTTTCCACCGGCCGGAGGTCATTGGAGATCTGCCAGAGATATCCGGAGGCATAGCACAGCGGGATCATATGATTTTCCGTGAGATCTTCCAGGATCTCCTCTCCCACTTTGCTGCTCACGACGGTTTCCGCTTCGTTATAGTCCTTAAACAGGAAGGGAAGACGGAATACGGAGATCCTGTTGCAGTAGGGACGGAGAGTGTCGGAGGACAGGACCGCGGCATCCAGCTGCCCGGCAGTAACCTGTTCGGCCAGTTCTCCCTCGCTGCCCAGTTCTCCCTCTCCATAGAGTTCTAGAGAGATCTTCCCCTTGGAACGGCGGTAGAGATCATCCGCCAGGTCCTGAAGCATCGTATGGACCGAAGAAGAAGGATCCGCCGTATATCCGACGGAAAGGGTGACCGGTTCCGACAAGGACTCTTCGGACTGCATGGAGGAATTCCCGCCCCCGGAACGGCCGCAGGCACAGCACAATGTCAGGACAAGTGCCGTGAGGATCCATAAAAACTTGCGCATAGTACCACCTTTGAAATCAATCATTGCTCCTATCATAACACAAGGAGAGAAGAAGAGAAAACAAAAACAGCGCCTGATGAATCATCAGGCGCTGCCACGTGTTTATATATAGGATTAAATCATCCCGGCATCCGTTGTGGATACGTTGAAATGTAATACAGGAAAAATTACTGCTGCTGTGCTTTCTTGTTCAGAACACCAGCGTTTGCGTTCTTGATCGTCGGAATCGGCGTTTCGTCCTTGTCCATGATGTGCGCGCCGGCATACTTTTTGGTTTCTGCAGCGATGACACCGGACAGAGCCAGAACAGCGATGATGTTCGGGACAGCCATCAGACCGTTGAGAAGGTCGGCCAGATCCCACAGAGTGTTCAGCTCAGCAATACATCCGACGAATACTCCAAGTACCCACAATACTTTGTATACAGGGATAACTTTTTCGCCAATCAGATATACAGCACATCTCTCGCCATAGTAGTACCAGCCGAGGATGGTGGAGAATGCGAAGGTGATCAGACCGACCAGAAGGATCGGTTTGCCCAGGATGGGGATCTGAGCAAAAGCGGCATTGGTCAGAGCGCCGCCCTGCTGCATTTTCACGATTTCCTGCATCTCCGGGAACTTCAGGATACTGGAAGTCAGAACCAGACCGGTCATCAGGCAGATGACGACGGTATCCCAGAACGTACCGGTCATGGAGACCATGGCCTGACGCTTCGGGTTGCGGGACTGAGCAGCGGAAGCAACCAGAGGAGCAGAACCCATACCAGACTCGTTAGAGAACAGGCCACGGGCAAAGCCGTAACGGAGTGCCGCTGCAACACCGCCGCCGACGAAACCGCCGACTGCTGCTTTTCCAGTGAAAGCGCTGGAAATGATCAGAGAAACTGCTTCGCCGACATAGTGGCCATTCATAAAGAGGATGACCAGGCAGCCGAGGAAGTAGAAGATGGCCATGAACGGAACCAGTGCTTCGGAAACTCTGGTGATGGACTGAATGCCGCCGATGATAACGAGGGCGATCAGGATGGCCAGTACAACACCGACAACGATCGGATCAACGGAGGGGAAAGTACCGGTGACGTTGGTCATAACGGCGTTGGACTGTACCATACAGCCGATACCGAATGCACAGATTGCAGCCAGAAGGGCAAAGATGATGCCGAGCCATTTCCAGTTCTTGCCGCGCTCCAGAGCGTACATGGCGCCACCGATCATGGAGCCGTCTTCACTCTTTACACGATATTTCAGAGCGATGAGAGTCTCAGAATATTTTGTTGCGATACCAAAGATACCGGTGAGCCACATCCACAGAACAGCACCAGGGCCGCCCATGGCGATTGCGGTGCCGACACCGATGATGTTACCAGTACCGATGGTGGAAGACAGTGCGGTGGTCAATGCACCGAACTGAGATACGTCGCCTTCTGCGTCCGGATCTTTTTCAAAGGACATCTTGATGGCTTTGAAGATGTCTTTCTGGATAAAGCCGGTACGGAAGGTCATAAACAGGTGTGTGCCTACCAGCATGATGATCAGAGGCCAGCCCCATACAAACCCGTCTATTTTACCAATGATTTCGCCAAATGTCATTTAGCAAACCTCCTATAACTCTTTTACTACACTTCTCTTCTTTAAGTTTGTATTACATTTTCTCTG
>CAJGCI010000122.1 GCA_904501855.1 Oscillospiraceae bacterium
AGTTCTGAACGGCATCGATCATGACGGGAAGTCCGGGGGAGGGAGCATACGCCAGAACGGGATCGTTGATGGCGCGGATGGCTTCCATCATCTCTTTCGGAGTCTCGATGTCCGGCTGACCGATGTTCAGGTGGTAGATCTTGATCCCCTTGGCCTTTGCCTCATTGGCCAGAGGTCCGAACTTACGGATCGGTGACAGCCCGCATTTCTCGATTTTACTGGAAAATTTCATGTTGTGTCTCCTTACTTTCCAATTTATTTGTTTTTTTCAATAGTTCGTTGTCACTAGCTATTTTCGACTAGATTATAATGGTTGGGAGAAACTTATGCAACCGTGATTTCCCCGATTTGTGAAGATTTCAGGGAAATCTTTCCTGCCGGGCACCGGGAGGGAAGTCCCTCGGAACACCGGGGTCCCGGCGACCGGAAAACCGCGACGGATTCGTTGAAATGATCCCGGTCCTATGGTAAAATAATTTGTTGAATCAAACGATACGACTCGAGGTATTTTATGGGTATTCAAGTATTTTTCGCAAGTCTGCTCTGCCGGTTCCTGAAGGCAGTGGCGCGCATCGCCCACCGGGGCGGCACCGCCATGCCCGGCCGGTACGCACTGAAACTGTGCCCGGACCTTCTGAAGGTGCTGGCCGGGGACGTGCATGTGGTGGCCATCACCGGCACCAACGGCAAGACCACATCCTCCCGTATGGTGGAAGAGGCCTTTGAGGAGGCGGGACTGGACTACATCTCCAACCGCTCCGGGGCCAATCTGATCTCCGGGATCACCACGGAGTTCGTGATGAACGCCACCCTCACGGGAAGACCGAAGAAGCACTACGCCGTCATCGAATGCGATGAGGCGGCGGCCCGGAAAGTATTCGGACAGCTTCAGCCGGAGGTGGTCCTGGTGACCAACCTCTTCCGGGACCAGCTGGACCGCTACGGGGAAGTGACCCATACCCTGGGCAATATCCGCGAAGGCCTGAAAGGCACCCCGGAGAGCCTGCTCTGCCTGAACGCGGACTGCTCCCTGACGTCCTCTCTGGCGCTGGATGTGCCCAATCCCTGCGTCTATTACGGGGTCAACGGCACGGCGGTGTCCTCCCGGGAGAAGCCCAGCATCTCCGATGCCACCCACTGCATCCGCTGCAAGACGGAATACGAATACGACTACATGACTTACGCCCATCTGGGAGGCTACCGCTGTCCCAAGTGCGGATACCGCAGGCCGGATGCGGACGTAGCGGTCACCGCCGTGGCGCGGCAGACTGCGGACAGCAGTGTCGTGGATATGGACATCTTCGGAGAGAAGCGCACCGTAACGGTGAACCTTCCCGCCGTCTACAATATCTACAACGCCGCCGGCGCCATCGCGGCGGCCATGAAGATGGGGATCCCGCTGGATACGGCGGTGAGCGCCCTGGGCCGTTTCAACTGCGGATTCGGACGGATGGAGAAATTCGACCTGGGAGCCGGCGGGACCCGCATGATGCTGGTGAAGAACCCGGCGGGCTGCAACCAGGTGATCTCCTTCCTCCGTGAGATCGGAGAGGACTTCTCCCTCGTGGTGTGTCTCAACGACCGCAGTGCCGACGGCACCGACATCTCCTGGATCTGGGATGCGGAATTCGAGCATCTGGAGGAGGTCCGGGACCGCATCCGGAACGTCTACGTCTCCGGGACCCGGGCAGGGGACATGCAGCTGCGCATGAAATATGCCGGCATCGACCCGGAGAAGATCCTTCTGGAGACGGATTATGCAAAACTGGTGGACGCCATGGCCGCCCAGGAGGTGCCGGTGTTCATCATGCCCACCTATACCGCCATGCTGGACCTGCGGGAGCATCTGATCCGCCGGTGCGGCGGTGCGGACTTCTGGGAATAAGGAGGGACGGATGATGGAACTGAATATCTGTTATTTATATCCCGACGTACTGAATCTGTATGGCGACGGCGGCAACATCATCTGCCTGCAGCGGCGGCTGCAGTGGCGGGGCATCACCAGCAACGTCACCCGTGCCGGCATCGGCGACAAGGTGTCCCTGGCAGATTATGATCTGATGTTCATCGGCGGGGGACAGGACTTCGAGCAGGAGGTACTGCTGGAGGATCTTCACCGGGGCAAGGCCTCCGAGATCCTGGCGGCGGTGGAGGACGGCAAGACCTTCCTCACCATCTGCGGCGGATACCAGATGATGGGAAACTACTATCAGACCCATGAGGGCGTCCGCTGCGACTTCATCGGCGCGGTGGATCTGTATACCGTCGGTTCTCCCACCCGCATGATCGGCAACTACAAATACCGGTGCACCGCCGGCAACGGCGGCAGCCTGGTGGTGGGTTTTGAAAACCACAGCGGAAAGACCTATCTCGGTGACGGCGTGTCCCCTCTGGGCACCGTGGAAGCGGGATATGGCAACAACGGCGAGGACGGCACGGAAGGAGTGCGCTACCGCAACGTGTTCGGCACCTACAGCCACGGCCCGGTGCTTCCCAAGAATCCGGAATTCTGCGATTACATCCTGCAGACCGCCCTTGAGCGCCGGTACGGTTCGGCACAGCTGGAGCCTCTGGGAGACCGGGAGGAAGCCTATGCCCATGACATCATGGCAAAACGGATAGGAGCAAAATGAGATGATTCGTTTCTTTAACGGCAGAGTTTTGCAGTTTGACGGCGGCATCCGGGTGACGGAGGACCGGGAAGTCTGGGTGGACGGAACCTCCATCTGCTACGTGGGTCCGGCCCGGGAGGACCTGCCGGCATTTGACCGGCAGATCGACCTGAAGGGGGATCTGCTGATGCCCTCTTTCAAGAATGCCCACACCCACACCGCCATGACGTTCCTGCGCTCTCTGGCGGACGACCTGCCTCTGCAGGAGTGGCTGACGCGGCAGGTGTTCCCCCGGGAAGCCAGACTGACGCCGGAGATGATCTACGAATTTACCCGCATCGGGATCCTGGAATACCTGAGCAGCGGCATCACCGCAAGCTTCGACATGTATTTCAAGAACGATGCCTACACGAAGGCCAACATCGATTCCGGTTTCCGCACCGTGATCTGCGCCTCCATGAACAATTTCGATCCCGACCCCGCCTATGTGGAGCAGGAGTACCGGAAGTATAACGGTCTCCATGAACTGATCTCCTACCGGCTGGGGATCCACGCGGAATACACCACGTCCCGGGAGAGGATGGAGTACATCTCCTCCCTGGTGCACAAGTATGAGGCCCCCTTCTTCTGCCACAACTCTGAGACCCGCAGCGAGGTGGAGGGGTGTCTGGAACGGTACGGCATGACCCCCACGGAGCTGTTCGATGATCTGGGACTGCTGGATTACGGCGGCGGCGGATACCACTGCGTGTACTTTTCCGACCACGACATCGAGATCTTCAGAAAACGGGGCTGCTGGGTGGTGACAAACCCGTCTTCCAATGTGAAGCTGGCCAGCGGCATCGCGCCCGTCAGCCGTTATCTGGACGAGGGGCTGAACCTGGCCATCGGTACGGACGGAGCGGCCAGCAACAACGCGCTGGACATGTTCCGGGAGATGTATCTCACCGCGGTGCTGCAGAAAGTGGCGAACATGGACGCGGCGTCCTGCGATCCGCTGAAGGTGCTGGAGATGGCCTGTGTCGGCGGCGCCCGTGCCATGGGACTGGACGACTGCGACGACATCGCCGAAGGCAAGAAGGCGGATCTCATCGTCCTGGATCTGTCCCGTCCCAACATGCAGCCAATTCACAACATCCCGAAAAACATCGTGTACGCCGGATCCAAGGAAAACGTCCGGCTGACCATGGTCAACGGTGTGGTGCGTTACGAGGACGGCGTCTTCCATATCGGGGAGGAGCCGGAAGTGATCTACCGGAACGCACAGAGCATGATCAAAGAGGTCCTTTAATGCAAACCATCGATCTACATACCCATTCCACATTCTCCGACGGCAGCTGCACGCCCACCGAGATCCTGCAGAGAGCCCATGAAAAGGGCCTGGCCGCCCTGGCGGTGACGGATCACGACAACGTGGGGGGCGTGGCCGAGGCCATGAATGCCGGAGAGGCCCTGGACATCGAGGTGATCCCCGGAGTGGAGTTCGGCTCCGGATACCGGGGACGGTCCATCCATCTGCTGGGATACCTGTTCGATCCGGACGAGGAGAATCTGAGAGACACCATCGATTCCGTACAGAATGCCCGGGTGGAGCGAAACGAAGTCATCGCCTCCCGGATGCGTGAAGACGGGATCCCGGTGACCGTGGAGGAGCTGATCCGGAAACACGGCACCACCAGCATCGGGCGGCCTCATTTCGCCAAGGTGTTCGTGGAACACGGAAAGGCGGAGTCCGTGCGGGACGCCTTTCAGAAATTCCTCAATCCGGGACGGGCGTACTACTATCCCCGGACCTTCATCCCCCTGGCCCAGGCGGCGGGCGTCCTCCGCCATGCCGGCGGCGTGCCGGTACTGGCCCATCCCTTCCAGTACCGTTTCTCGGAAGAGGAACGGCAGGAGTGGCTGCAGTACTGCCGCAGCATCGGCATCGAGGGACTGGAGTGCCGGTATTCCGGATACGACGGGGAACAGACCGCCTATCTGGATGCCATGGCGGAAAAATACGGGTTCTGCCGTACCGGCGGCAGCGACTTTCACGGGACCTTCAAACCGGATATCGACATCGGGACCGGCAAGGGCTCCCTGGCCGTGCCCCTGTCCTTCCTGGAGGAACTGAAACGGCGGCGGGAGGAAATCCTGCACCGGTGATCCAAAGGAAAAAAACAGAGCGGAGAAGACATTGCGTCTTCTCCGCTCTTGCTCGTTTTTATGATGATTCAGAATACGTCCTCGTTGACTTCCTCCGGCGGCATCTCCAGTGCGGAGGGATCGGCCACGGCGGTCTTGAAGAACTTCACCGCGGAGGCCATGTAATGGCCGTCGCAGATGCGCTCGTCCAGCGTCAGGTTGAAGTCCAGATACTTGTGCTGCTCCACCGTGCCGGTGCGCGTCACCTCATAGGCCTTCCGTTTGGCGCCGAAGGCCAGGAACACGGGGACGTTGCCGAAATTGTAGATGTGGTGGAACACGGGACGGATGCCCAGGGAACCCAGATCGGTGATGACCATGGATCCGTGGAAGGGACTGACTTCCATCCATTCCTTCTTCAGCCATCCGAAATAGTCCAGGACTTTCAGCAGGCCGATGACCATGCGGAAGACGGGACGGGGCAGCTTCTTCATGGCGTTGGCAAAGGCCTCGGTGCCGTTGTCATCCGTATGGCCCTTCACTTCCGACAGGGCGTCGTTCATCTTGTGATAGACGTCGTAGACGGTGTCGGAGGGATTGAAGTGCAGCTTGATGGTGGTCTCCGGAGCACCCAGCTCCATGGTCTTCTTCACCGTCATGACCACTTCGATGTCGTTTCTGGCATAGTAGTGGCGGCCGGAGATGAACCGGTTCATGGCGGGATACTTGGCCACGGCGCGGATGTAGGCGGCGATGAGCACATGAAGGAAGCCCATGCCCTTGTATCCGTTGACGCGCTGTTTGCGCAGCCAGCGGTCCGCCTCCGTGATCTCCACGTTTTCCGAGAAGAAGTTCAGGGCATCGTTGCGCTGCGCCATCACGTAGGGGATGAACAGTTC
>CAJGCI010000123.1 GCA_904501855.1 Oscillospiraceae bacterium
AAATGACTTCCATGGAGTGTTCTACCTGTACGGATACTTCGGATTGCTGTTCTTTATCCTGTTTGTGGGATACTTTGTGATTCTGATCGTGAAAGTTCTGATCAGAGACTTCAAGAAGTATTTCACGTGGGAAGCAGCGGCATTCGGAATGGCGTTCTGCATCGCACTGATCTATGCCTATAACACTGCCGGTGTGCTCAGACGACCGAATTCATCGTTCTATCTCTCTGTGGTCCTGGCTGTGATCTACTATCTGACGATGATTCGAAATTACGATACGATCGAGGCGTAAACATGAAGATAAGTATTATTATTCCTGTTTATAACGTGGCAGAATACCTTCGTAAATGCGTCGAATCCACACTCAATCAGCAGTTCGACGATTACGAAGTGATTCTCGTGGATGATGGCAGTACCGACGGTATCTGTCCGGCTCTCTGCGACGAATTACAGGCTGCAAGCCCGGAAAAGATCCGGGTGATCCATCAGGAAAATAAGGGGCTGGGAGGCGCCCGGAATAACGGTATCGAGGCTTCCAGAGGAGAGTATCTGCTGTTCGTGGACAGCGATGATTATATTTCTGAGCTCACACTGAAAGAACTGAATCGCTACATTGAGCGCTATCATGCGGATGTGTATGATTTCGGTTTTTATGTTTGCAAAGAAGGGGAGAAACCGGCTCCTCAGATTGATAATATCCCGAAAGATATTGTCCTGCGGGCAAAGGATCATCCGTCGCTGATGGAAGCCAATCCCACGGCATGGACAAGACTTTGGAAACGGTCTCTGTTTATCGACCATCAGATCCAGTATCCCAGCCGTGTATGGTATGAAGATATCCGCACAACGGAGAAACTTTTTGTCTGTGCCGATTCCATCGTGTCGATTCCCCAGTGTTTCTACTACTATCTGGTTCGTGAGAATTCCATTACGCACAATAAGAATGTTTCTAGGAACCGGGAGATCATCGATGCATTTGATGATCTGATCGCATGGTTTAAGGAAAACGGCTATTACGATCAGTACTATGAAGAGCTGTGCCGTCTGGCAGTGGAGCATATTTTCGTTGTGGGATCGGTGAGGGTTCTGCGCATTGATGACAAAAGTCCGCTGCTGAAGGAATTTGCCGATTATATGAAGAAAAACTTTCCGGACTATAAAAAGAACAAGCGTCTGGACAGTATGAACCGGAATCAGAAGATGGTACTTGGTCTTTTGAATCGCAAACAGTACCATCTTGTTCGCAGAATGTTTGAAATAAAGGATCGTATTTCTTAATCATGAGTATCAGTGATAAAATGAACAGCAAAAAGGGCATCCTGCTGAAAAACACCATCATGCTCTACATATTGCAGTTTTCCACGTATCTGCTCTCGTTTATCGTTGTTCCTTATGAGACGCGTGTGCTTGGACCTGAGTTCTACGGTAAGCTGGGTGTTGCCATGTCCATCATGGTGTATTTCCAGCTTATCATTGATTTCGGTTTCATTTTATCCGCGACAGAAGACGTTTCAAGAAACAGGGAGGACAAGGACTTTCTGAGACGGATCTTCTCAGCAGTCACGATTTCCAAACTGATCCTTACGGCCGTTTCCTTCGGCATACTGATGATCCTTTGTCAGCTGATCCATCGCTGGCATGATGATCTGGTTTTTTATGCGCTGTTTTTTGTTGCTACGGCTGTAAACTCTCTGATTCCGGATTATCTTTACCGGGGACTGGAGGAAATGACGGCCATCACCGTCCGTACGGTGCTGATCAAGCTTTTCTTCACGCTGATGATCTTCATGTTCCTGAAGAAACCGGAACAGGTATG
Source organism: Oscillospiraceae bacterium (assembly GCA_904501855.1). GTDB lineage: Bacteria > Bacillota > Clostridia > Oscillospirales > Oscillospiraceae > UBA2922. The sequence continues at coordinate 1,817 of CAJGCI010000123.1, forward strand.
GATTGTTCCCACGCTGAATATTATCGGCAATTCTGCCGCACTTGTCGGCGTGTGGCTGCACCTGAAGAGAAAGTATGGTATAACGTTCTGCAGTGTGACCGGGAAAGACGTGGCCGGAGTGACCAAACGTTCCTCCAAGTTCTTCTATTCCCGTATTGCCACAACGGCATATACTGCGGCCAATACGATCATCATCGACCTGCTTTCAGCCGGTGGAAGTACGGTAGGTTTCTATACCTCCGCCGATAAACTCATCACCACAGGAAAGAGCGCCATGTCACCTGTGGCGGACAGTCTCTATCCGTATATGGTGAAGAACCGTGATTTCAAACTGATCAAGAAAGTCCTGATGATCGCAGAACCGGTGATCATCCTTGGATGTCTCATCGTCTTTATTTTTGCCGAACCGTTATGTATCTGGTTTTTCGGAAAGGAGTACGGACCGGTGGCACCGATCCTTCGCGTGATGCTCCCGATCCTTGTGCTGATCCTGCCCAGCTATATCCTCGGTTTCCCGACACTGACGGCCATGGGATTATCCCAACATGCAAACTACTCCGTCATTTTCGGATCTTGCATCCATGTGATCAATCTGGCCGTCCTGTATTTCTCCGGACATATGAATGGGATCACGCTGGCTGCACTGATCACGGTGGCGGAAACGCTGATCCTTGGATACCGGATCGTAGTGATCTGGCTTCACCGGGATCTTCTTAAGACTTCTGAGAACTAATGGAAGGGGGGAGACCCTTTGAATAAAGTTCAGTCCGGACTGGGCTGGCTGGCCGGAAAGACCATGCCCATAAAAAAGAATAAGATCGTGGTGACCAGCTATTACGGAAGGGGATTCTCCGACAGCCCGAAAGCCATTGTGGAAGCACTTCTGGATTCCGGAAAAGATCTGGATATCGTCTGGCTGACAAAAGAACCGACTGAGGTACCGGAAGGCGTGCGCTGCGTAGAGTATGATTCCGCGGCCAGAATGACCGAGCTTTCCACCGCAAAAATATGGATTGATAACTGCCGGAAAGGCGCGAAATACAAAAAAGCCGGACAGATTTACATGCAGGTATGGCACGGATTTGCCTTGAAGCAGATCGAAAAAGATGTCGTGGACAAGATCCCGGATCCCAATTACGAAAACTATGCGATCCGTGATTCTCAGCAGACGGATCTGATCGTTTCCAATTCCCGGCACATGACAAGAGTTTACCGGGATTCCTTCTGGTATGACGGGGAGATCCAGGAATTCGGTTCACCCAGAAATGATATCTTTTTTAAAGAAAACGGATGGGTCCGTACGAAAGTCCATCAGGCTCTGGGGATCCCGGAGGACGTCAATATCGTTCTGTATGCACCCACATTCCGTGTGACGCAGAGTCTGGAACCCTACACCATGGATTCCCACGCAGTTTGTGAAGCTCTTGGAAAGCGTTTCGGAGGAAAATGGATCTTTGTGACCCGACTTCACCCGAATGTGGCAAAACTGTCTGATCAGCTGCCTTATGAAGATGCAGTGGATGCGACTTCATACGATGACATTCAGGAGCTGCTGGTCTCGGCAGATGCGCTTATCAGCGATTATTCTTCCGTTGTATTTGATTACATGCTTTCTCAGAAGCCCTGTTTCATGTATGCAACGGATATCGAGGAGTATAAGAACGATCGGAATTTTTATATTCCGCTGGATGAGATGCCGTTTCCCATTGCTGTTAATAATAAAACTTTCATTGATAATATCGAACACTTCGATGATAATACATATAGAAAATCCATCCGCACCTTTGCGGATAAATACGGAATGATCGATGACGGCAGCGCCTCCAAGCGCTGTGCAGACTGGATCTTATCGAAAATGGAGGCATAAGAGCATGCGTCGAGTGATTACTTACGGAACATTTGATCTGCTTCATTACGGACACATCAATCTTCTGAAACGGGCAAAACAGCAGGGTGACTACCTGATCGTGGCACTGTCAACGGACGAATTCAACTGGAACAGCAAACAGAAAAAGAGCTATTTCACTTATGAAGTCCGCAAGGAGATGCTGGAAGCCATCCGATATGTGGATATGGTGATCCCGGAGGAGAATTGGGAACAGAAAAAGACCGATGTGGAAAAATATGACATTGATGTATTTGTCATGGGCAATGACTGGGAAGGGAAGTTCGATTTCCTGAAAGATCAGTGTGAAGTGGTGTATCTGCCGCGTACACCGGAGATTTCCACAACGAAGATAAAAGAAGATCTGAATGATAAGCCGGTGTGATATCACCGGCTTTTTTGAGGTGTAATATGGCAATACAGTTATACTATGATGACAGTCATATGAGTGAGTTTGAGGCCACGGTCTTATCCTGCGAGGAGACGGAAAAGGGATTCCGTACCGTGATGGATCAAACGGCATTTTTCCCCGAAGGCGGAGGACAGAGAGCGGATACCGGTGTTATCGGATCGGTAGCCGTAACGGATGTTCAGACCGAGGACGGGGAAGTTGCACACTATCTGAAGGCTCCTCTGGAACCGGGCCGGAATTATCCCTGCCGCATTGACTGGGATGTCCGATTTGAGCGGATGCAGAATCATTCCGGCGAACATATCGTTTCCGGGATTGTACATGCCCTGTACGGCTACGATAATGTGGGATTCCATATGAGTGAGGATGTCATTACCATCGATTTCAACGGGATCCTGGAATGGGATCAGCTTTTGGATGTGGAACAGAAATCCAATGAGGTGATCTGGAAAAACGTTCCGATCATGGCATGGTTTCCCACGGAGGAGGAACTGGCATCTCTGGATTTCAGAAGCAAAAAGGAACTGGATGAAGCCGTTCGGATGGTTCGTATCGGAGATGTGGATCTCTGCGCTTGCTGCGCCCCGCATGTTTCCAGTACGGGAGAGATCGGTATCATCAAGATCCTGTCGGTGATGAAGCACCGCGGCGGAGTCCGCATCGAGATGATCGCCGGCAAAACAGCGTATGAAAAACTGCGTAATGACTATGAACAGGTGAGAACGGTCTCTCAGATGCTTTCTGCAAAGCACGATGAGATCGCTGCTTCCGTTTCCCATGTCAGCAATGAAACGGAGGAGCTGAAACAGACGATCTATGAGCTGCGGATGTCGATCCTGAAGTCCAGAATCGAGTATTACAGGGATATCAGCAGCGGAAACATCTGTGAGTTCAACACGGGACTTGCCGATTCCATGTGCCGTGATCTTATCAATGCTCTTGTGGAGAAGACCGACGGGATCGTTGGAGTGTTCACCGGTGATGATTCTGCCGGATATCGGTATATCCTCGGTTCTAAACAGGTCAATCTCCGTGAGGTCATCCGGGATATTAACAGTGCCCTTTCCGGAAAGGGCGGGGGGAGCCCGACGATGGTTCAGGGAACGATGAACTGCACGAAAGAACAGATCACAAATTATTTTAAAGCATAAAAAATCGAGGTTACCGTTTTGGTAACCTCGATTTTGATTGTTGAATTAATCTGCAAGAATCTTCTTCAGACGGGCAAATCTGGGAAGTGAACCTTCGTAGACGATCTTCGGATCGCCCTGGATCAGCGGCTTTGCATAGTCGATGAATTCCTGAGTGACGAAGTTCTTTTCTTCGTTGATCCATTCCAGAGGAACCTTGTTCTCGTAGTTTGCTACTTTGCTCAGCGGGAACAGGGTAGTGGAGAGGACATATTTACCTTCTTCATCAAATTTTCTGTTCAGAGCGACCATCTGGCCGGTCTGACCGATGGTGGACTCCAGAACTGCCATCTTACCAACATGGAATGCTTCCTGAATATCC
>CAJGCI010000124.1 GCA_904501855.1 Oscillospiraceae bacterium
GATTTCTATTTTCTGGACGAACAGAATCAGATGAACTACCAGATCTTCCGGGAGCAGGGAGCCTATGAGACCGTCCGGGAACTGAAGGAGGAGGGACGCATCCGCCATATCGGCATCGTCTTTCATGACAGTCCCGAACTGCTGGATATCATCCTGACCCAGCATCCGGAGATCGAGGCGGTGCAGATCCGGTTCAACTACGCCGACTGGGCGGAACCGCCCATCGAGAGCCGGAGGATCTATGACGTCTGTGCCAAACACGGCAAGGCCGTCCTTGCCACGGAGCCCGTCAAGGGCGGGAAACTGGCGGATCTGCCGGAGGAGGCGGAACGGACCCTGGAGATCCTGGGCGGCGGCAGCTGCGTCAGCTACGCCATCCGTTTCGCGGCAAGTTACCCGGCCATGGCTCTGGTGATCCCCGGGACGCAGGATCCTGCGCACATGGAGGAGAACTGCGGGACCATGAAGGACTTTCATCCTCTGAGCGATGAGGAGAAATACTACGTCCACGATGTCAGCGACACGCTGTACAGTCTCACGGAGATCAACTGCATCGACTGCCGGAACTGCGTCAGGGACATCATGTGCCGCAACAAGCTCCTGATTCCGGATCTCTTTAAGCTGTACAACAACTTCGTGCTCTACCATGACCGCAACGCCAAATACTATTACGACAACGTCATCACCGGCACCGGACACGGAAAGGCCTCGGACTGTGTCTACTGCGGCAGCTGCGAGAAAGTCTGCCCGCAGCAGCTGAACATCCGGCAACTGTTGCGGAAAGTGGCGGAGACCTTCGAATGAAACAAATGCCCGGCTTGTCCGGGCATTTTTCGTGCCTGCTCCACACAAAAAAGAAACAGATATCCCCGGCCGATGATTCGGCCGGGGATACGATATGTGAGGAAGATAAGGTTAACGTGCTTCAATCTCTTTGATGTTGTACTCGTTTCCTCGCAGAAGGTAGGTGTGTTCACTGCCGCAGTTGGGACAGATTTTGGCGTAGCGGACGGTCTCATATTCACTGTGGCAGTCTTCGCACAGCGTCACTGCGGGCAGTGTGTCGATCTTCAGCTCCGCCGATTGCATGTGGTCGGTCTGCCGGATCGCCCATTGCCAGCAGTCCGTCAGAAACTCCGGAAGGATGCCGCTGACTTCTCCAATCTCAAGGGTCACGCTGGAGACATCCGTCAGTTCATGCTCCTCACAGATTTTTTCCACGGCTCTGATGACGTACAATACCGTTCCAACCTCATGCATTTTTTACACCTCCGCGCTGCCGGTAAACACCTGACCGGCTTTTTTGATGGTCAGCTTCACAGCTCTTTTCATGCCGTGTTTCATGACATTCAGTTCACTGTGATCGCCGTTGATATAGTTGACGAATTCCGGATGATTCCGTTCCAGGTGGATGGCATCGAACCGGCACCGTGTTGTGCAGATGCCGCAGCCGATGCACTTGTTCTGGTCCACGGTGGTCCGTCCGCAGCGCAGGCAGCGGGAGGCTTCCAGCTTGATCTGCTCTTCGGTGAGGACACCGCGGTTGTCCTGCATGGTCTTGGTCTTGGCCGGATCGTGACGGATCTCCTGACGGGCAGGGGCGTTCTTTTTATCTTCCGGAATGACGATGTCGGATTTGTCCAGCATGTTGAACTGGTACAGGTTTCGGGCACGCGTCAGGTCGTGGCCTTCGTGGACAAAGCGGTGGATGCTGGTGGCACCCTCCCGTCCGGTGGCGATGGCGTCGATGGTGAATTTCGGCCCGGTGGCGATATCGCCGCCCACAAAGATATCTGGCTCCGCAGACTGGAATGTCACGGGATCACAGGGGACGATCTGCCCGTCATGCACATCGATGGCGGTGCCTTCCAGGATCTTGCCGAAGGAAGAACGCTGGCCGATGGAGACGAACACATTGGAGCAGGGGACGACACAGGTGTCTTCCGGGTCGTATTTCGGTGCAAACTTGCCGTTCTCATCCCGAACGGACAGGCAGCGCATGAACTCCACTCCGGTGACAGTCCCGTTTTCGCCGAGGATTCGTTTCGGTCCCCAGCAGTTGTTGATCAGGACACCTTCCGCCAGTGCTTCGTTCTTCTCGTCGGGAACTGTGGGCATGTCCTCATCGGATTCCAGACAGAACATCTTCACGCTGCCGCTGCCAAGACGGGTCACGGCACGGCTGACGTCGATGGCTGCGTTTCCGCCGCCGATGACCACGGTGTCGCCTTCCAGCGAGGTGATCTCGCCGCGGTTGACAGCACGGAGGAAATCGATGCCGGTGGAGACACCGTTCAGGTCTTCGCCTTCCACATTGACCTTCAGACCGGTCTGAAGACCGATGGCCAGATAGAAAGCCTTGTAGCCCTCTTCTCTCAGCTGGGGAATGGTGACGTCCTTGCCCACTTCCACACCGCAGCGGAATTCCACGCCCAGATCACGGAGCACTTCAATCTCCGCGTTCACCACGTCTTTTTCCAGACGGAAGTTGGGAATGCCCTTGGTGAGCATGCCGCCGGGGATCGGATCCTTGTCGAATACGGTGACAGGATAGCTCATGGCTGCCAGGAAATAGGCACAGGTGAGGCCGGAAGGGCCGCCGCCGATGACAGCGATGCGCTGGGTATGGTTTTCGGTCTTGCCGTTATGGCGCCGAATGGGCGGTACATAGCGGGTGGCAGGATCCAGTTCCTGCTGCGCGATGAATTTCTTGATCTCATCCACACTCAGAGGCTGATCGATGGTGCCGCGGGTGCAGTTGTCTTCGCAGCGTTTGTTGCAGATGCTGCCGCAGACAGCGGGGAAGGGGTTGTCCTGTTTGATCAGTTCCAGTGCTTCCGCGTAGCGTCCTTCTCCGGCCATCTGGACATATCCCTGGACGGCGATATGTGCCGGGCAGGCGGTCTTGCAGGGAGCGGTGCCCGTCGGATAGCAGTTGATCATATTGTCTTCACGGTAGTTGAAGTTCCAGTTCTTTCTGCTCCAGCCGGGAGTCTCATCCGGCAGCGGCTGTTTCGGATACTCCACCTAGCCGTGGCTGGTGCACAGGCGCTGACCCAGTTTGGCGGCGCCGGACGGGCAGACTTCCACGCACTTGCCGCAGGCGACACACTTGTCGGGATCCACTTTTGCCCGGTAGGCGGAAGCGGACATATTCGGATTGTTGAACAGCTGGGAGCAGCGAAGTCCGTAGCAGGAACCCAGCGTGCAGTTGCAGATGGCGAAGATCTCATCCGGACCGTCTCCGTTGGTGATCTGGTGCATGTAGCCGTTTTCTTCCGTGCGCTTCATGCGTTCCACGGCATCTTCATAGGTGGTCATGGTCGCACGGCCTGTTTCCACAAGATAGGTGGCATAGTCCCCCAGATATACACAGACATCATCTTCCAGTTCTCCGCAGCCTTTTCCCTGCAGGCGCTGGGACTTGCGGCAGACACAGTCGCCGTAGGCGATCTGGTCGCGGTATTTGTCCAGCCAGTAGGAGACATGCTCGATATCCAGAGACTCGCTCTCCTTAGGGATCGCACTCTCCACGGGGATCACGTGAAATCCCATTCCGGCGCCTCCGGGAGGCACCATGTGGGAGATGGGCTCCAGGGGAAGATAGGCCATTTCATCCTGGAAGGATCCCATGAGATCCGGGTATTTTTCGCTCAGTTCCTTGTTCAGAATCAGGTTCTCCGCGCTCCCTACCACGAAGACCGGGATCACATACTGCTTTTCATGTTCGGGATTGTGCCAGTTGTACTCGATCAGGCCGATCTTGGCGATCTCTTCCAGTACCTGCTGAGTATGTTCTTCATCCCATTTCATCTTTTTGGCCATCTCGGCCACTTTCACCGGCTTGCGCTGCTTCATGTGCAGCATCAGTTCACACTGCTCATCATTCAGTAATGTGTCGAGCATAATGTATTCGGGACGATCCTCCACATCGATCTGTCCCAGCTTGAGACGCACATCCTGTGTCAGAGTCTTTGCCAGTTTTGCAATGTTCTTCCTCACTCTTATCCCCATCCTTTCGAAATGATACTCGTGAATTGGTCACGTTGACCGTATCAGTTTGTGAAAAACGCGTCAATGCGAAAAGCGGGGATTTATGAGAACCCACAAAAAAGCAGTTTCTCTTTTCTACTACAGAAAACAGCAATGTTACTGGGATTTTGGACACTTTTCAGTTTTTGTTTGACGCATCCGACAGGTTCGTTAAGATGTTCGTGACCATTTCCGATCCGGAGATACCACATCATGACGAAGCAAAAAAGCGGGTTTTGGAAGATCTGCAGTTTCCACTCTAGGGGTGCACGGCGATAAGATAATAAAAGGAGCTGTTGCATTAGAATTCTGAGATTCTAGTGCAACAGCTCCTGATCCTTTTTTTCAATATCAGGTATTGTGGAACAGAGCTTCCAAACTGACGTCAGGAAGATCCTTCCGGTCTTCTTTTTCGATCCTTTTCAGTGGTGTAATCACTATAGCACAAAAGAACTGGGGAACAGGAAAAACAATGCCGGTATTTCTCCGGCCGATGTCGACAAATACGAAATACGCAGGGAAGGAGAACATGGGACGAACCTATGGCTTTCTCCATTCGCCCAGCAGCGCGCCGCCCAGGATGAGTATCGCTCCCAGGATCTGGACAGGCGTCATAGTTTCCAACAGGAACACGGCGGCGAAGAACAGTGCCGACACGGGATCGATATAGCTCAGCAGCGCCACGGACTGACCGGGGATCTTCTGCAGTCCGGAGAAGTACAGGAGATAGGCAAGACCGGTATTGACCGCGCCCAGGATGAGGAGCGCGGGGATCTCGTGTTTCTGCGGGACCGGCAGCCCCGCGGTGAGCAGGACATAGACCAGCACGAACACGAAGGCAACATCCAGTTCGATGGCGGCGGTCTGCAGTCCGCCGGTGCGGACGATGCGCTTGTTGAACACGATGAGGGTGGCGTAGAACAGGGCGGAAACGATGGCCGCGGCCAGTCCCCGGATGCTCATGCCGCCTCCGGCGATGCTGCCGCTGATGCAGATCAGTCCGAAGGCGACCAGGCAGGCGGCACCGATGCGCATGCCGGTGAGCTTCTCCCGGAAGAGGACCGGGGAGAGGACCAGCACCAGCATGGGCCCGACGTAGTAGATGAGCGTGGCCAGGCTGACGTTCAGAAGCTGGTACGCCTGAAACAGGGCAATCCAGTTGAGGCCCAGCGCAGCGCCGCCGCACAGAAGAGGGACGGCCTCTTCCCGGACGGCGGAACGGTCGAAGCCGCCCCGGAGAAGGACGATCGCCGTCAGGAGGATGCCGCCGATGAGGGTGCGGAACAGCACGATCTGGCCGGCCTGCAGGCCGATGCCCGCCACCAGCAGTCCGTTGGTGGCGAAGATCAGCAGCGCCAGAATATAGCAGAGATAAAACAGTGCGTTGTGAGAGTGTCCGGGATCCTTCATGGGAGCACCTCGTTCGTTGTCATAGTACTCCGGATTATACCAGAAAGAGAGCGCCGGGAAAAGGACCGTTCCCGCCGGATCGGACGGGAAGGAGCCTCTGCCGCCAGATCCCCCCATGGGGGATTTTTTTGTACCTTTTTCCGCTGCTTTTTTTTCGTTATAACCGAAA
>CAJGCI010000125.1 GCA_904501855.1 Oscillospiraceae bacterium
CGGTATTATTATCGGTCTCGGTGTAATGATGGGAGGTATCCTGGAGAAATCCGGGGCCGCCGAACGAATGGCCTATTCTTTCATTAAAGCCGTGGGAAAGAAAAGAGAAGAATGGGCACTGGCGATCACCGGCTGGTTTATTTCCATCCCGGTGTTTGCGGATTCCGCTATCGTCATCTTTGCACCGCTGTGTAAAGCAATCTCCCGCGTCAGCGGCAAGTCCCTTGTTGGCCTTGCACTGGCGATGGCCGCGGGCCTTCAGCTGACACACTGCCTGGTACCGCCCACGCCCGGCCCGACAACGGCAGCCAGCATGCTGGGTGTTGATTTGGGACAGATGATCATGACAGGCGCAGCAATCTCCGTGCCGATGCTCATCATTGCGGTCTTCTACTGCAAATGGATCGGCAAAAAGATCTATCAGATCCCCCTGGAAGACGGAGGATTTGAACGGAAAGAATTCAAACAGGAATACATTAAGAGCATGGACGAACTGGACGGCCTCATGAATGCAAAGAAGCTTCCCGGACTCGGACGCTCCATTGCTCCGATCGTCGTTCCCCTGATACTCATCCTGACCAACACCATCCTTGGGTTTGCCGGAATCAAGAATCAGGTTCTGACTTTCCTCGGCGCACCGATCGTCGCGCTTGGAATCGGCACACTGCTGGCCATTTACGGCCTGATGGCGAAGGATTCCGTAAAGGACGTGCTCGGATGTATGGATACCGCCATTAAGGACACCGGCATCATCATGCTTATTACCGGCGCCGGCGGTGCACTTGGCAATGTTATCAAAGTATCCGGTATCGGCAACGCACTGGGTGAGCTGGTTCTCGCCTGGCCGATCCCCGCAGTTCTGATCCCGTTTATCATTGCGGCACTGATGCGCATCGCGCTTGGCTCCGCAACCGTGGCAATCACGACGGCAGCGTCTCTGTCTGCTCCCATCGCAGGTCAGCTGGGAATCTCTCCGCTGCTGCTGGCACAGGCATGCTGCGTCGGCGCGATTTCCTTCTCTTACTTTAACGATTCCGGATTCTGGGTATGGAACGGAATGTTTGGTGTAACGGAACTGAAAGATCAGATCCGCTGCAAAACTGCAATTTCTATGATTATGGCGGCAGTAGGTATTGTTGAGCTGATTATACTGTCACCGATTATTTAAAAACTATCACGCAAAATGGAGGCAAAAACAATGAAAATAGGAATGATCGGTCTTGGAATCATGGGAAAGCCCATGGCAAAGAACCTTTTAAAAGCGGGCTATGATCTGACGGTCAGCAGCGCAAACCGCGCATCCGGAGAACTGGTCGAATGTGGTGCAAAGGCAGCGACCAATGCAGAGATCGGGGAGACCTGTGATGTCGTGCTGACCATGCTTCCCAATTCTCCGCAGGTCAAAGCCGTTATGCTGGGCGATGACGGAGTGGCCTCCCATATGAAACCGGGCTCCACCTTTATCGATATGAGTTCCATCAATCCGATGGCATCCAAAGAACTGGCGGAAGAAGTTGAAAAACTGGGAATCAATATGATGGATGCGCCCGTTTCCGGGGGTGAACCGAAAGCAATCGACGGAACACTGTCGTTCATGGTCGGCGGTAAACAGGAAGTATTTGATCAGTTCAAGCCCATGCTTGAGGCAATGGGATCTTCTGTTGTCCGCTGCGGTGAAGTCGGTGCCGGCAATACTACAAAACTTGCCAACCAGATCATCGTTGCATGCAACATTCAGGCGCTGGCAGAGGCATTGACACTGGCCCAGAAAGCCGGCGTGGATCCCAATCTGGTGTTCGATGCCATTAAGGGCGGACTTGCAGGTTCCACCGTTATGAATGCAAAAGCACCCATGATGATCGAAGGTAATGACAAGCCCGGGTTTAAAGTCGACCTGCACATCAAGGATCTGAATAATGCACTGGATTGTGCACACTCCGTCGGTGCACCCATGCTGATGACATCCGCGGTACAGGAAGTGCTGCAGTGGCTGCACAATCATGAAGGCGGGCAGAAAGATCACAGTGCGATTGCACAGTATTATGAGCATCTTGCCGACATCGAAATCGGACGCTGAGAAAACGACAGGGAGGAAACATCATGTATAAACCCTATGGAATCATCCCCCCGATCATTACCCCGTTCAAGGAGGACGGAACAGTTGATCTGGATGCGATGGTAAAGATGGCGGTCCATCTTGTGGACAATGGAGTACATGGTCTGTTCCCCTTTGGCACTACCGGCGAGTTTTATGCCGTAGGGGATGAGGAATATGTTGCGGCACTGAAGGCGGTACGCGATGCTGTGAAAGACAAACGGGACCGATACGGCAATCCGATCCAGCTGCTTGCCGGATGCAGCCATATCACCACCCGCGGAGTCATCCACCTGGCACACCTGGTGGAGGAAGTGGGCGGATATGATGCAATCAGCGTGCTTACTCCGATGTTCGTGTCTCAGACGCAGTCTGAACTATACAACTATTTCAAGACTATTGCGGAGAACACAACGCTTCCGGTAATCATGTACAACAACAAACCAAAAACCAACGTAACCATTGAACCGGCAACGGTATCCCTGCTGGCGCACGAAGTGCCGAATATCATCGGAGTCAAAGATTCCACCGGAGATATGACGAATACCGAAGAATATCTGCGGCTGACGATGGATGTCAAGGATCGGTTCCATGTCATCATGGGCAGAGATACTCTTATCTATGCAGCACTTCATTATGGCGCACCGGCCGCGGTCGCAAGCTGCGCCAATGTTGCGCCGCGTGTGGTGTCTGACATCTATGACAAATTCCACGACGGCGACTGGGAAGGCGCACTGGCAGCACAATACCGGCTGGCTCCGCTGCGTATCGCATGCGGGATGGGAACGTTTCCGGAAGTGATCAAGGAAGGTCTGACCCTCCAGGGCATTCCTGTAGGAAAATGTCTGGATCCGATTGGAGAACTTACGGTAAAGGAAAAAGAAAAACTGCGGAATGTTCTGCATGATATGAAACTGATCTGAGGAGGAACAACATGGCTATTCCAACTGTAGAAAAAATGGAAGTAATTCCGGTTGCAGGTCACGACTGCATGGAACTGAATCTGTCCGGTGCACATGCTCCTTATTTTACGCGTAATATCGTAATCCTGACAGACTCAAACGGCACGGAAGGTGTAGGAGAGGTTCCGGGCGGTGAAAAAATCACGAAAGCACTGGAAGATGTAAAGCATCTGGTCCTGGGCACGCGTATCGCCGATTATAAAGCAACTCTTAACAATGTCCGCAAATGGCTGAACGAAAACATTAAAGACGATGTTCGCGGCCTTCAGACGTTCGATCTTCGGACCGGAGTCCATGTGGTTACAGCAATCGAAGCTCCCCTTCTGGATCTGATGGGAAAATTCCTGGATATTCCTGCGGCTGCACTGATGGGAGATGGAGTACAGAGAGACCGTGTCCGCTTCCTCAGCTACCTGTTTTATGTGGGGGACCGCAAGAAGACAGATCTGGAATATGAAGAAGAGCCGGATGCTGAATGCGACTGGTACCGGCTGCGTCATGAAGAGGCAATGACTCCGGAAGCAGTTGTTGCACTGGCTAAAGCAACGCACGAAAAGTATGGATTTGAAGACTTCAAACTCAAAGGCGGCGTTCTTGCACCGAAAGAAGAATTGAAGGCGGTTCAGGCCATTAAGGCCGCATTCCCCGATGCACGGGTAGACCTCGATCCCAACGGATGCTGGAGCCTGGAAGAGGCACTGGAGATCGGTCCGGAGCTTAAGAAAGTCCTGGCGTACTGTGAAGACCCCTGTGGTGCTGAGAACGGATTCTCCGGTCGGGAAGTAATGGCAGAATTCCGGAAAGCAACCATGATGCCGACAGCTACCAACATGATCAACACGGACTGGCGGCAGATGTGCCATACCATTGCTTTGCAGAGTGTTGATATTCCGCTGGCAGATCCGCATTTCTGGACGATGGAAGGTTCGGTTCGTGTCGGACAGCTCTGCAATGACTTCGGTCTGATGTGGGGATGCCATTCCAATAACCATTTCGATATCTCTCTTGCCATGGTAGTGCAGTGTGCGGCGGCGATTCCAGGTAAAATGAACGGAATCGACACCCACTGGATTTGGCAGGAAGGCAGAGAACGGCTGACAAAAGAGCCCATGCAGATTATTGACGGATGTATTGATCTTCCGAAAAAAGGAGGTCTTGGCATCGAACTGGATCGCGAGCAGATCGAAAAAGCCCATCAGCTGTACATGGATAAATGCTATGGAAAAGGCGCTCGCGATGATTCCATCGGCATGCAGTATCTGATTCCCGGATGGAAATTTGACAACAAAAAACCTTGTATGGTACGGTGACATTGGAAAACTTCAAAGAATGATGACAAAAGCGACTGGCATCGCTGCAAATGCATCGTTGTCAGTCCCTTTTCAGAGGAGAAGTTTATGAATACCACGCTTAGAGAAGATGCCGATCAGATTATCCGGCAGAGCATACAGGCAGTGCTGCCGGATGAGGCGGTGCGGCAGGCGCTGAAAGAGTATCAGCCCGGCGCCGGGAAAACGCTACTGGTTGCCACAGGCAAGGCCGCCTGGCAGATGGCAAAAGCAGCCGTGGACGCGCTTGGAAAAGTAGATGGCGGTATCGTTATTACAAAGTATGAACATGTTATGGGAGAAATCCCAGGCGTGGAGTGTTGTGAAGCCGGACATCCGGTGCCGGACGAAAACAGTTTCCTGTCCACGAAAAAGGCGCTGGATCTGGTACAAGGCCTCACTCAGGAGGATCGAGTGATTTTCCTGCTGTCCGGAGGCGGAAGCGCTCTGTTTGAGAGTCCGCTGATTCCGGGGGAGGAGTTGCAGGATATCACCCAGCAACTGCTGGCCAGCGGTGCGGATATAGTGGAAATGAATACCCTGAGAAAACGTCTCAGCGGCGTCAAAGGCGGGAAGTTTGCCCGGGCGTGTGCTCCGGCAAAGGTCTTCAGCATCATTCTCAGTGACGTTCTCGGAGATCCGCTGGATATGATTGCCAGTGGTCCGGCGTATCCGGATCGCAGCACGTGTGAAGAGGCAAAAGCTGTTGTAGAAAAGTACAACATCCGATTGTCCGAAGAGGCGGAGAAGCTTCTGGAGATAGAAACACCGAAAAGTCTGGATAACGTGGAATCGCACATCAACGGATCCGTGCGGGAGCTCTGCAAGGCAGCGGCAAAGGCAGCAGCGGAACTGGGATACGAACCAGTTCTGCTCACCGATCAGTTGTGCTGTGAAGCGAGAGAGGCGGGAAGCTTCCTTTCCAGCATTCTGAAAGCGCATGCTGGTCAGGGGAAATCACTTGCATTTATTGCTGGCGGTGAGACGGTGGTCCACCTTACGGGCCATGGTCTTGGAGGACGCAATCAGGAACTTGCTCTGGCCGCAGCGCCGGGGATCGCCGGGATGGAAGGCGCAGCTGTTTTCTCCGTCGGAAGTGACGGTACGGACGGTCCGTGCGATGCCGCCGGCGGATATGTAGATGGACAGACTGCTAAAAGCCTGATAGAACACAGCATCGATGTAGCGAAAA
>CAJGCI010000126.1 GCA_904501855.1 Oscillospiraceae bacterium
GGGGAGATCATGGAAAAGCTGAAGAACTGGACGGGGAATATGAAGCGCTTTCAGGGGGATATCGGAGTGTTTGCCCGAAAAAACGAGGAGACGTTCGGATCAGCGGAAGATCCCCCGGAGGATCTCATCCGGGGACGGGAAGTCTGCGGGACGCAGATCTCCGTCCGGGCCTATCTGAAGCAGGAGCAGCGGAAACTTCGATGGAAGGAACAGCGGAAGGGGGCACCATAACAGGTGCCCCTCTTGCTTTTCGTTTTAAAAATCTTTAGAAATATGGTATCCTTAGGATTAGAAGAAACGGGAAGGAGAGTTGGTATGCTTACCTACGAACAGGCCTACGAGATCGCACTCCGGCAGATGCCCAATATCGATGCCTGCGCGGAATACGAGAATGCCTATATGTTCAAACGCAAGGCGGAGAATCACAGCATCGGCGGACACGGTTTTATCATCATCATGAAGGATTCCGGAAAGACAGTGCCCCAGACGGAGTTTTTCGAGAAGTACGCCACGGATCTGATCCGGGAATTCGATGTGACGGCGGAAGACCGCAAAGGCAAAAAGGCAAGAAAAAAATAAAGCACGCAATACCCAAAGGGAGGACCCAACAATGAGTAAAAAGATCGTACAGACCGCAGGAAGAGATCAGCTGGGTGAGTTTGCACCCATGTTCGCACATCTCAATGACGATGTGCTGTTCGGAGAAGTATGGAATGAAGAGGCCATCAGCACAAAGACCAAGTGTATCATCACCGTCGTTTCCCTCATGGCATCCGGCATCACCGATTCCTCCCTGACCTATCATCTGCAGAACGCCAAGGCTCACGGCGTTACGAAGGAAGAGATCGCCGCCATCATCACCCACGCCACCATGTATGTGGGCTGGCCGAAGGGCTGGGCGGTGTTCCGTCTCGCCAAGGACGTTTGGAACGAGGAATTGGCCCCACTGACGGAGAAGGACCGGTATCAGAACACCATCTTTTTCCCCATCGGCGACCCCAATGACGCCTATGCCCAGTTCTTCGTGGGACAGAGCTATCTGGCGCCTCTCACTACGCAGCAGGTCCCGGTCTACAACGTGACCTTCGAGCCGGGCTGCCGCAACAACTGGCACATCCACCACGCCAAAAACGCCGGGGGACAGATGCTCATCTGCGTCGGCGGCAGAGGATACTATCAGGAATGGGGCAAGGAGGCCGTGGAACTTCTTCCCGGCACCGTCATCAACATCCCCGCGGAGACAAAGCACTGGCACGGTGCCGCTCCGGATTCCTGGTTCTCCCATCTGGCACTGGAAGTTCCCGGTGAGGAAGCTTCCGCCGAGTGGCTGGAGCCGGTGAGCGACGAGGACTACGGCAAACTGAAATAAGGAGCCCGGTATGAGAAAAACGATGAGAGCACTGATCCCGGTCCTGGCACTGATGCTGATCCTGTCTGCCTGCGGCACCAAGACGGCGCCCAATGCACCGGAGGAAACGGCGGTTCTGTGATAGACTGGGGCTGTGATTACGATAACAAAAGCAGGAGGAATGACCCGTGGAGATCCTACGAGCCACCGAGACCTGGCAGCGGGCCGGCGCCTATTACGTCCGGATCCAGGCCATGGCGAAAAAACACCATATCACCCTGCGGCAGGAATTCGATGAGCACGACGGGGAAGGGACGAAGTACATCGTCATCACCGACGAGGACTTTCCCGTGGCCACCGCCCGCATGTACGAACTGGACGGCGACAGCGTGATGATCGGCCGGGTGGTGGTCCTGCCGGAATACCGGCATCAGGGCCTCGGCTCCCGTGCCGTCACCGAGTGTGAACGGTGGGCCGGGGAAGAGGGCTACGCCCGATGCGTGGTGGAGAGCCGGGACAACAAGGTGGAGTTCTATGAGAAGCTGGGCTATGCCCTTACCGGAGAGGACTTCATCGACGGGGATACCTTCCGGTGTATCCGTATGATAAAGGAATTGTGATCAGTAAACCTCATACAAAACGCGTGGGAGGAGGAATAACATGGATCGGAAACTATTCATACAGGCGCTGACGAAGTTCTTTGCAGGCCTTCTGGCCTTCGGGGTCCTGCTGTTCCTGCCCGCCGGGACCTTCCGGTATCCCCAGGGCTGGCTCCTCACCGGGATCCTGTTCGTTCCCATGTTCGCGGTGGGCCTGGTGATGATGAAAAAGAATCCGGATCTTCTGCGGAAACGTCTGAACGCGAAGGAAGAGGAATCCGAACAGAAGACGGTCATCCTCTTCAGCGGGATCATGTTCCTGGCGGCATTTATCCTAGCCGGTCTGAGTTTCCGGTTCGGATGGTGGATGCTTCCCTTCGGGGTGAGCATCGCCGCCGCGGTGATATTCCTGGCCGCCTATGTCCTCTACGGGGAAGTGCTGCGGGAGAACACCTATCTCTCCAGAACGGTGGAAGTGCAGGAGAATCAGAAGGTCATCGATACCGGACTGTACGGCATCGTCCGTCATCCCATGTACATGGCCACGGTGATCCTGTTTCTGGCCATGCCCCTGGTGCTGGGTTCCGTCCTGTCCTTCCTCATCATGCTGTGCTACATCCCCATCATCGTCAAACGGATCGGGAATGAGGAGCAGGTGCTGGAGAAGGGACTTCCGGGATACAGGGAGTATAAGAAAAAAGTGAGATACCGTCTGATCCCCGGTATCTGGTAAAGCGAAAAGACCGATCCGGAGCCGGACGCCGAACGATGAGCGGCGCAGGGCTCCGGATCTTTTTGCGTTCGTCTCTGGGATTGCAGTGTGCCGGAGGGAACGAATCACCCGGCGCCGGGAACGGTTGACGGGACGGCGGAATTGCGTTATTATATGTTAGGAAACACTAACACGCAATGACCTCAGGAGGATGAAAACATGACTCGCGCCAACTATAAAAACTGGATGCCGAAGGGGATGGTCGTTGCGGGAGCCTGCGGGACCGGTGCTTTTCTTGCACTGTATCTGTTCTTCCGTCTCAGCGGTGTGCTCTCCGGTCACTGGCGCATGATCCTGCTCGCCCTCTCATTGGCGGGCACCGTGGTGGGCGCGGTATCCACCCTGTGGATGACGATACTGTATCGGCGATTCTCCTATGACGGGAAACGGCAGTTGTCCCGCCGGATCATCGAGGAAGTGGCCTCCCATGTGGATCTTCCGGAAGGCGGTGAGGCGCTGGATGTGGGGTGCGGCAGCGGCGCGCTGACCATCGCCTGTGCCAAACGCAGTCCCGGTGCCCGCGTCCTGGGCGTGGACCGCTGGGGAAAGGAATACGCTTCCTTTAACAGGCCCCTGTGCGAGAGCAATGCGCAGGCGGAGGGAGTTTCCAATGTTTCCTTCGCCCGGGGAGATGCCACCCATCTGGAATTTGAGGATGAACGGTTCGATGCCGTGGTGAGCAACTACGTGTATCACAACATCCCCGTCCGGGACCGGCAGGAGATCCTGATGGAGACACTGCGGGTGCTGAAAAAGGGCGGTACCTTTGCTCTTCACGACATTTTCTCCAAGGCAAAGTACGGAGACATGGAGGCCTTCATGCAGAAGCTCCGGGATCTGGGATATGAGGAGGTGCGGATGATCGACACCACCAAAGGGAATCCCATCGGTCCTTCGGAGGCCATGTGGATGGGTCTTTCGGGATCGGCCATCCTTCTGGGAAAGAAATGAGAGACCGTATCATTACACAGGAAACAGGCGAAGGAGCACTTCCAAAGGGAAGCGCTCCTTCGTCATTTCCTCCGGCGGGTCAATCGGAACGTGCCTGTTTGAACCACAGATGCTTCAGACTCTCCGGCATGATGTCGTAGAGAGCGTCCGCTGCCGCATCCGGCTCCAGATCGTACTGCCCCAGAGTCCATTTCTTGTACATGTAGCAGATGCCGTAACAGAACACATCCAGCTGCAGCGTCTCCTCCTGGGTCAGGCCTTCTCCGTTCCGGTTCTGTTTCGTGATTTCCTCCACCACATCCCTGGAGTAGGAGTAGATGAAGTTATCGAAGGAATTGATACCGGTGGTGTAGAAGGCGCGGGTGAAGTTCCGCCACTCGTCACGGGCGAAACTGTACAGCAGCACATAGAGATCCCGGTAATTGCCGCACTGCTTGAGACTGTGGTCCAGCAGGCTCTGATAGTTGTAGTTCAGGACATCGTATTTGTCCCGGAAATAGCGGTAAAAGGTTGCCTTGCTCACCTCGGCCTCCTCCGCGATGCGAAGGGTCGTGATCTTTTCCATATCCGACCGGGCGATGAGCCGGTTGAAGGCAGCGACGATCTCCCGTTTCGTGCGGTCCGGCATGACGGTTCCTCCTTTGAGACTATTTTGATATATTGTATCATAATGAGACGGAAATGCAACTTGGTTTCGTGACATGAAATGCCATATCCCATATAGTGGAAGGGAAGAGGTTGTTAAACAATTGGCAAACTTATATAGGAGGAAGAAATGGCAGAACATGTATTTACCGAAGGCGAGAAAAAATGCCTGGAGCAATACTGGAAAGAGTGCAGCAAGACCCCCCGGAAGAATCTGATGAAACTGGTGCGGAAGATCAACATGTTCAATCCCATGCCCAATGAGAAGAGCTGGGAATACATCTTCTTTGACCGGCAGCTGTCGGATGAGCAGGTGGATTTCCTGCTGAAGATGAAACTGAGAACGCTCTACTATATCGATGAGCTGGCGAAGCTGGAAGGAATGAGCGTGGAGAACACGGCAAAGATGGCGGATGATCTCTGCCATGTCGGGATCCTGGAATATCACACCGACGACAACGGCGTGGACCGGGTCCAGATGCCGGTCTTCGCACCCGGCGCCATGGAGAATGCCGTCATGACGAGAGCACAGACGGATGCCTTTCCCGAGATGGCACCGGCATTCCTGAACTATGTTCTGGATCTGCAGAAGAAGATCTCCTGGGCCGTTCCCATGGGCCAGGCGCTGATGCGCGCCATCCCCATCGAAGCGGCCATTCAGAATGAGCCGAAGCGCGTCAAATACGAGGAGATCTCCTACTGGCTGGACAAGGCCGGGGAGAGCATCGGCGTGGCTCCCTGCGAGTGCCGCAAGCTCCGCGTCATGGCGGATGAGGGCACCGGGGACCTGGAATGGGACTGCTGCATCAACCTGGGCAAATACGCCGAGGGCCTCATCCGCGTGGGTAAGGCCAGACGCATCACCCGCGCCGAGGCAGAGGAGATCATTCAGGAAGCGGAGCGCCGGGGCTGCGTCCATCAGCTGTCCAACATCGACGGCCCGGACTTCTCCCTGTTTATCTGCAACTGCCGCTGGGATACCTGCATGGCCCTGAAGACCAGCTGGTACACCCAGTCGCCCAACCTGTCCAAATCCAACTATCTGGCGGAAGTGGATCCCAAAAACTGCGTTGCCTGCGGCGGATGCGTGGAAGTATGCCCCCAGAACGCGGTGAAACTGGGACAGAAGCTGTGCCAGAAGGATCCGGTGGAAGTCAGGAATACCGTGGTCCCCGACAACAAGCTGTTCTTCGGCA
>CAJGCI010000127.1 GCA_904501855.1 Oscillospiraceae bacterium
CAGGGAGTTGTTGCTCCCCACGGCAGCCATGGCTTCCTTTCCCACAAACCGTCCGATCACCGCGATATCCGCCGCATTGAACAGCTGCTGCAGGATCCCGGTGGCTGCCACCGGCAGTGCAAACCGTATGATCTTGTCTCCCAGAGAACCATGGATCATATCCATTTCTCTGGATTGACGGAGTCGTTCCAATATTATCACCTGATCATTTTTGATATCCTAAGTATTTTAACGCAAAACGGGGAAAAGGATTGACTAAAAATAAGAAGTTTTTTCTCCTCTTCTCCGTCAATTCCGATAAGTTTCTCTCCTGCTTCCTTCTTTTTCTCTCTGGTATCCCTTTTCGTGCTATAATGCTGATACGACAACAATGACGGGAGGTGATCTTCTGAAACGAGAAACGATTATGGCGCTGATCACGGTACTGATGTGGTCCACTCTGGCCCCGGCGGTGAAGCTGACCATGACCGAGATCCCGACGCTGGAGATGCTGAGCATCACGGCGGGCCTTGCCTTTCTGTTCCTGCTCCTCTATAACGGAATACGCGGCAAGCTCTCCCTGCTCCGGAAGATGCCCTTCCGAACGATCCTCAAAATGGCGGGACTGGGATTTCTGGGACTGTTTCTGTACTCCGCGCTGTATTATTACGGCATCGATCAGCTCACCAGTTCCGAAGCCTGCATCCTCAACTATCTGTGGCCGATGATGATCGTCCTCTTTTCCGGCCTCCTGCTCCATGAGCCCATGACCGCAAGAAAGATCATCTCCATGCTCCTGTCCTTTCTCGGGATCGTGATCCTGTCCCTGGGCGGAGACCACGGCACGGGGAATGCGATCCTGGGGATTCTCGCCTGTATCATTGCCGCTGCCTGCTACGGACTGTTTTCGGTCCTCAATAAGAAGGCAGATATGGATCAGGAACTGACCATGATGGTGATCTGGCTGACAACGTCGCTTTGTGCCGCTCTGTGCAGCCTGTTCGGGGAACCCTGGGTCCCAATCCACGGGCTGTCGTGGCTGGGGCTTGTCTGGATCGGTGTCTTTCTGAATGCCATCGCCTATCTTCTGTGGGCACTGGCCATCAACGGATCCGACTCCACCGCCTCCATCGCAAACCTCGCCTATCTCGTTCCCCTGCTCTCCATGGTCCTGTCCATCCTGTTTCTGCATGAGCCGCTGCGGCTTCGTGTGGTCCTCGCTCTCGTACTCATCGTCGGCGGGATCCTTCTGCAGAATCTGGCACCGAAAAAAAGCGCATAAAAAAATCCGGCAGAAGCAGCTCACTGCTTCTGCCGGTCTCATTATTTGTTCTGATTGACTTTCGGGAAGTTCTCCTGTTCCTTTTTCTGCCGTTCCACGATCTTGTCTCCCACTTTTTTCATGCCTTCCATGGTAAGCGCCGTGACGACACTGATCAGGGCCAGCGCAAGTGCCGCTTCTCTTCTTGCACCCATCGTTTCCACCTCCTGTGAAATTTAAATCATGGGCAAACGGTCCTTGATTACGATTGCATTATAATCCTTTTCCCCTTATAAAATGTGTCCAGAACGTTAAAAAAGCAAGGTGTCCGAGGATACCTTGCTTTTCGCTTTATTTTGCTTTCCTGGCTTTTGCCTTATTCTTCATGTGATACCACAGTGCACCGGTGAGGAACACGGAGGAAAGACCGCCGGCCACGATGCCGCACATCATGGGAAGCGTGAACTCCTTGATGGTGGAAACACCGACCACGTAAAGACCGAGGATGGAGATGAAGGTGGTCAGGTTCGTGAAGATGCTTCTGGTCAGCGTCATGTTGACGGAAGTATCCACCAGGTTCTCCAGATTGCCTTCTCCGCGGACCTTCCGCAGTTCACGGACACGGTCGAAGATGACGATGGTGGAGTTGATGGAGTAGCCGAGGATCGTCAGCATGACCGCGATGAAGGCGCTGCCGACACTGATGCGAAGGATGGCATAGACCATCAGCGTGATGAGCACGTCATGCAGCAGTGCCAGGATGGCAGACAGTGCAAAACGGATATCCCGGAACCGGATGAAGATGTAGAGCAGCATCAGCGCCACGGCGATGGCAACTGCCATGATGGCGTTGTTGCGGATCTCCTTGCCGATGGCAGCAGAGATGCTCTCTGTGGTGATGTTGCCGTCTTTGACATCAAAGTTCTCTTCCAGCGCATCCGCCATGGAAACACGTTCGTCCTGGTTCAGAGTGCGGGTCTTGATGATGACCTG
The DNA here is from genome assembly GCA_904501855.1 of Oscillospiraceae bacterium. Classification (GTDB taxonomy): domain Bacteria; phylum Bacillota; class Clostridia; order Oscillospirales; family Oscillospiraceae; genus UBA2922. The sequence continues at coordinate 2,234 of CAJGCI010000127.1, forward strand.
ATTGGATCCGACGACCTTCTGCATGAGAACATTGGAGTCCCCGGTGATCTTTTCCACCACGGGTTTCACCTGATCATCCAGCTGTCCCAGCGAGTAATCCTTGGGGAATTCAACGGTGGTCGCGGTGCCGCCGATGAAGTCCAGGCTGTAGTTCAGTGCACGCTCGCCCTTGGAGGAGTGCATGACCATGCTGCCGATGCCGAGAGCCACAACAAGTGCCGCCAAGACCAGGAATTTCGGCATGTTCCGGACGAACCGGTAATTGCGTTCTTTCTTGACGCGGCCCCATTTCTTGCGGTCGGAAAGACCCAGGGAGAACACGGCACGGACCAGCAGTTTGGAAACTACCAGTGCGGTGAACATGGACAGCGCAACACCGATGGCCAGGTTGATGGCGAAGCCCTTGATGGTGCCGGTGCCCAGGATCATGATAACGAATGCGGCGATGATGGTGGTCACGTTGCCGTCGACGATGGCGGAAGTGGCCTTGTCAAAGCCGAAGTTCAGCGCCTTGCTCAGAGGAACGCCGTTGGTCAGCTCCTCGGAGATACGGGTATAGATGATGACGTTGGCGTCCACGGCCATACCGATGGACAGGATGATACCGGCTACGCCCGGAAGCGTCAGGGTGATCTTGAACAGTCCCAGAAGGAGCAGCATCAGTGCCGCATAGAAGATCAGTGCAAACGCAGCAATGACACCGGGAACAAGATACACTACCATCATGAGGATCATGACAGCCGCAAGACCGATGGCACCGCCGATCAGGGAGGTTCTCAGAGCCTCCTGGCCAAGCTGTGCGCCCACGATATTGGAACGGATCTCATTGAGCTTCAGCTTCAGGCCGCCGATACGGATGTAGGATGCGATCTGAGTGGCTTCTTCCAGAGAGCCCATGCCCTCGATGATGGCATTGCCGTCATCGATGACCGCATTGACGCCGGGAACGGAGATGAAACGTCCGTCATAGTAGATACCGATGGTCTGATTGTTGCTGTATGCCGTCTGAGTGGCAGCGGCGAACTTCTGTGCGCCTTCCTTGGAGAAGGACAGTTTGACCACCGCCTGCTGCAGTCCGGTGCTTCCCTGCTCCATAACGCCGGAAGCGTCGGTAACATCCGAGCCTTCACAGACGATGGAACCGTCTGCCTTCAGTTCTTCGATGCTCTTGTTCAGTTCATACTCACCGGTCTCGGAACTCATGGAATAGTTCTGTGCGCCGTCGGAACCCACCTGTGCGATGAAGTACAGGCTGCCGGGAGCGGCCAGGCCTTCCAGGATCTCATCGGCATTGGTGACGCCGGGGATCTCAACGGTGATTCGGTTGTCGCCTTCCAGGTAGACATTGGACTCGGTGGAATACTGATCGACACGCTGCTGCAGTTTATAGCGGGTATCGCTCAGATCGCTGGCGGAGGGGTTTTTCACGTCCGTCTCATAGGTGATGGACACGCCGCCTTCCAAATCCAGGCCTTTTTTGATGTTGGAAGCTGCGCCCTTGTGTTCCGGGCCCCAGCCGAATGCTGCGGTATAGATGCAAAGTGCGGTGATCAGCAGAAATGCAATGATCACGGTTACCGCAGATCTTTTACTCATCTTTTTCAAGATCCTACCTCCAGTATTACAATATCTCCTCTGCCCGAAGGGGCAGATTGTGTCTGGTTCGGCATGAAGACCGGGTCGTGTTTCCCAATATCATGCCAGTTTGATATTGTATCATAAACAGCACCCGGTTGCACCCTTTTTTTCCATTTTTCCCATGTTCGGTTTCACAAAAAAGACCGCAGGTAAAACCCTGCGGTCTTTGCAATCTGCTGTGGATTTGTACGGCGGGATCAGTAGCCCCAGGTGACCAGGGTCCACTCTCCGTTGCCGTTGCGGCCCAGATACCACTGATAATCTTCATACTCGTGATCCAGTTCCCATGCGGTCATTTCGTCCGTTTCCAAAGGAGAATGGAAATTGGTCTGAAATGCGATAGCCTGATCGAAGCTGTTGCCCAGAGAATTGACATATTCCAGAGCGGTGCCGGTGAGTTCTTCGCTGTAGCGGATCTCGTGCATCTCGCAACCCCAGCCGTTGAACTCTTCCATGATCTTCTCTATGGCGGCATCCATATCATCCTTGGTATAGGTGTTGCTCTCACCGTAATCGATGGTATAGGAAGCAGCAGCGGACTCTGCGGTAACTGCCGGTTCGCTGGTAGCGGCATCCTCACTTCCGCAGCCCACACAGGCAATCATCAGTACCAATACCAGTGCTAACAGAATTGCTATTTTCTTCATGGCTCGTATCCTCCTCAGTTTTCTCACTGTAACCATGATAACGGTTCTCTTCCCGACACTTCTTGAACAAACTACAAACTTTTTCCGAACTTCTGTTCATAAACGGATGAAGGCATCCCGCAGGGATCCGTCTTCATGGATCCGAATGACCCCGCAGGGCCGGAATCCGCATTTTCTCAGCAGGTTCTGCATGGGGAGATTGTTCTTATGGGTATCCATCCGAAGGGGCGCATGCTGTTCATATGCCCAACTGAGGCAGAACTTCGCCACGCCGTGGGTGCCCCGTTTCGTTGCGATGCGGTGTACCACCGAATAAGGTCTCTCATCCGGCCAGGCCCCTTCCACCATCACACGATAATCTGGTTCCTCTCCCACAAAATACACAAAGCAGGCAACGATCTCTCCGCCGTCCACGCAGACGTGGGAGAATCCGGTCCCGATATCGTTTCGGATCAGATCTTCCGGCGGCCAGCGGTCTCCCCACTGGTCCCCGTTTCCCTGCTCCTTCATAAATGCCCGTGCCTCTTCATAGATCTGAAGGATAGCAGGCAGGTCTTCCAGTGTTCCTTTTCGTATCTCCATCGTTCACTCCTGATACAAGCTCTTTAACAGTTCGATCTCTTTCTGATATCCTGGCAGTTCGTTGGGCGTCTCCAGATAGAACGGCAGATGCTTCAGGCTGGGATGGTTGATAATGTCGGTCATTGCCTCCAGTCCGATGCTCCCCTCTCCGATCGTCTCATGACGGTCCTTATGGCTTCCCATGGGATTCTTGCTGTCATTGAGATGGATGGCCTTCAGACGGTCAAGACCGATGACACGGTCAAACTCCTCCAGCACGTCATCCAGGTGGTTTACGATATCATAGCCGCCGTCATAGATATGACAGGTATCCAGACAGACACCCATCTTCTCCGACATCTGCACTCCGTCCAGAATCGCCCGTATCTCCTCGAATGTACGCCCCACTTCCGAACCTTTTCC
>CAJGCI010000128.1 GCA_904501855.1 Oscillospiraceae bacterium
CGAGGAGCAGGGCGTTCACAGCGTCTGGCTGCGGGGCTTTGACAGCCAACAGGTGGCGGAGACCTTCGGCCTGCCGGAAAACCATATCCCCGTGATGATGTTTGCCATGGGGTATCCCTCGGACAAGTCGGAGCCAAGCCCCTGGCATTTCCAGAGAAAGCCGATGGACGAGACCTTCACGTTCCTCTGAGAAAGAACGGCAGAGGAGGAGCAACATGACGATATGCTACTTTACCGCCACGGGAAACTGCCTGTATGTGGCCCGGCGGATCGGGGGAGATCTGCGCTCCATCCCGCAGCTGATGCGGCAGGAGGAGATCGTGATCGAGGATGACGCCGTGGGCATCGTGGCACCCGTTTACGCCGTGGAGATGCCCATGATGGTGAAGTCCTTTCTGGAAAAGGCGAAGATCACAACGGATTATTTCTTCTTCATCTATACGTACGGAATGGGATACGCGGAAGGCTTCACGCATGTGGCCGTGGCAGCGGAGAGGGCCGGTCTGCCGCTCTGCTATATCAACGCGGTGCAGATGGTGGATAACTACATCCCGTATTTTGACATGCGGGAACAGATCGACACCCTTCCGGCAAAAGACGTGGAAGGGCAGGTCGGGAAGATCGTGAAGGACATCCGGGAGCGGAAGATACTGAAGCCGCAGGTCACGGAGACGAATCTCAGGGAGATGGAGAAGTGGACCCGGAATCACGCGGCCAAGATCCTCAAAAAAGACACCGCCCTGGGATATACCGTCAATGAAAACTGTGTCCGGTGCGGTATCTGTGTCAGGGTCTGCCCGGCCAACAATATCACCCTGACGGAAGATGGCGTGCGGTTCTCGGATCACTGCGAGGTCTGCTATGCCTGCCTGCACAACTGTCCGCAGCATGCGATCCACATGCCGGTGGAGGCGGGACAGACGCAGTTTCGGAACGAACACGTGTCGCTGCAGGACATCATCCGGGCAAATGAGTAGAGGCAACGGCTGTCAAGACTTGGAGGTTTTTATGAATCAGAAAGTAGTAGTACTGAACGCCGGGAAGATGGACTTTGACGGCAAGCTGGATTTTTCGACCCTTTCTCCGGATGTGACCGTGTATGCCGACAGCGAACCGGACCAGATCCTGGACCGGATCCGGGGAGCCTGTGTCGTGGTGACCAAGGAACTTCCGGTGCCGGCGGAGATGATCCGCCAGTTTCCGGACAGCGTGAAGCTGATCTGTGAAGCGGGTACGGGATACAACAATATCGCTCTGGACGCTGCGAGGGAAAAGGGGATCCGGGTGTGCAATGTGCCCGCGTACAGTTCCCACCGGGTGGCGCATACCGCAGTCATGCTGATGCTCAATCTCGCGTCCACGATGCAGACACAGATCAAAATGCTGGCCCGGGGAGACCGGTCGAACTTCACCGATCATCTGCAGGTGCCTCATGTGGAGCTCAACGGAAAGACGCTGGGCGTCATCGGTGCCGGGAATATCGGAAGGCAGGTCATCCGTATCGCGCAGGCCATGGATATGAACGTTCTCTGCCATGCCAGAAGAGAGCACCGGAATGAGGAGAACCTGACGTTCGTATCCTTGGAACAGCTGCTCCGGGAGAGCGATTTCATTACGGTCCACTGTCCGCTGACGCCGCAGACGCGGCATCTCATCGATGAGAAGGCCCTTGCCATGATGAAACCCACGGCGTTTCTCATCAACACGTCCCGGGGATCCATCGTGGACGAGGAAGCGCTCATCCGGGCACTGGAGAAGGGGCAGATCGCAGGTGCCGGACTGGATGTGCAGGAGACGGAACCTCCCGCCGACGGCAATCCGCTGTATACCCTGGATAATGTGATCCTCACACCGCACATGGGATGGAAGGGCATGGAGACCCGCCAGCGCCTGGTCGGCGTCATTTCGGAAAACATCCGGGGATTCTTTGAGGGTCATCCGGTCAATATCGTTTCGGAATGAGCGCGTTTTTTTCCACAAATATCAGACAGACACCGCAGATCGGATCCGGCCTGCGGTGTTTCCGGTATGCCGGCGAATAAATATTAACTACTCTGAATAAGATTAAACTATCTTAAGAATCAACACTTAAAAACGAGATTCCGCTATGATATGAACCACAAAAAGAATCGAAGAGGTGGTTAGGTGAAGGACTGGAATCTCGATCTCCGGGAAAGACCCGGTTTTGTAGAGTTTGATATGGAAGATCTGGAGAAAGTGTGTCAGTGCAATGTGGATGCCTATCAGGACTATCCGCTGTATCCCGCGATCTTCGGGTCTCTGGCAGGCCCGGATATCATCTATAAGAACTGGTACGCCTCCGTTCGTGCCGTCGACGGAAACGCGCTGATGGTGGTGGACAGCAGAGATGTCAACGGATTTGCCATCTTCGTGCCGCCCGGATACAAGGGCATGCCCACCTTCGGATACCTGAGGGCCGGGGGACTGACCATGCCTCCTTCCACCTATCTTCCGCAGATGCGCTATGAGGCGTACTGTATGAAACTGAAGAAAAAATATACGGACCATCAGAGCTGGTACATGCTGGATCTGGTGGTGAGGCGGGACCGGCAGCGTCAGGGCATCGCCCGGGGACTGATGGAACCGGTGATGGAAGCGCTGGACCGGACCGGTCAGGACATCTATCTGGAGACGCACCATCCGGACAACGTGCCGATCTACCAGAAGTTCGGCTTCGAAGTCGCGGAAGTGGGAAAAGTCCCGGGAAGCAATCTGGATCATTACGGGATGCTCCGCCGCGCTTGCAACAGGGCAACCGTATAAAGACATGATAAGAGGTAAATTACAGTTTCTTGAGAATTGTTTTCTCCCAGAATGAAAGATACACTGAAAAGCCGCGTCTATATAGTCAAATACGAGAGAAAGGAGCAACATCATGACCAGCCTGATTTTTGATATTTTGATCAAATGGCCCATCGGCCTTGCACTTGCTCTGATCTTCTGATCCAGATGCATCAAAAAACCCGCCGGAAGGCGGGCTTTTTTTATGGATGGCCGGGTCCAGCAACATCCGGCATCTTTGCGTCTTAAAGTATGATGCTTTAGGATTACGGGATCTTTTTTGTCAAGCAGATTGATTTTTCGTCCAAGACACGGTTTCGGTTCCGCGCTGCGCAGGCCTGTTTACATTTTAAAACAAATGTTTTATTATGGTGACATACCAAAATGAATGACAACGGGAGAACCGCAATGGATAACAGAACAGAATCCAATAACAGCAACGAAAGATATATCCTCAGTTCCGTTGACAGCGCACTGAAAGTGCTGAACCTCTTTTTGAAGTATGAGGAGATGACCACCACCGAGATTGCCAGAGAGACCGGCATGAGCCGCTCCACGGCTTTCCGTTTTATCGTGACTCTGGAAAACCGGGGGTATCTCTACCGCGCGGAAAACGGAAAATACCGGCTGGGAATCAACGTATTCTCTCTGGGACAGCTGGCCTACAGCCGTAACGAGCTGGTGCACGTGATCCATCCGTATCTCGTGCGCATGGCGGAGGAGACCGGGGAGACCGCCCATGTGGCCATCATCCAGTCCGAGACCGATACCGTATTCATCGACCGTTCCCTCGGGACGCAGAGCCTGAAGATGTCGACGCCGCTGGGATACCGGATGAAAGCGCACAATACCGCCACCGGCAAGGCCATTCTGGCCTTTCAGGACGAGAAATACATCAACCAGTATCTGCGGGTCGCGACGTTTGAAAAGACGACGGAGCACTCCATCGAAAACGCCGCGCAGCTGCTGAAGATTCTGGATGATGTGCGGCGGGACGGCTATGCCTCCGACAGTGAGGAGGCCGAAGAGGGGCTGACCTGCTTTGCGCGCCCGCTGATCAACAGCAGCGGACGGGCCTATGCCGCCATCAGTGTCTCCGGACCTACCACCAGGATGCTCCACAAGAAAGAGGAGATCCTCGGCAAACTGGATCAGATCATCGGCGAGATCAACAGCAGCCTTCCCTGAAGGAACGCGCCGGAAAACGAACGAAACGGGAGCGATCAAAACGATCGTTCCCGTTTCATTTTTCCGGCTCTGCCGCCGGGGCCGGAGGGGTCTGTGCAGAACCGGACCGCAAAACCTGGAAAAAACAGCCAAAAATGAAGCATCCCCGCCGGAATGTTTTACTATGCAAAACGTCGTTTGTGTCAAACGACGTTTTTTGTTGGACATATTGAAATGGCAAGCAGAATAACTTAATATCGAAGCAGAGAAGTTACTATAGTAAAACACACGTTTCAAAATCAAAAACAAAAGAAAGTGTTGAAGAGGTGAACGAAATGATTGAAATCAGACTGCACGGCAGAGGCGGACAGGGACTGGTCAAAGCCAGCCACATGGCCGTGGCCTCCGTGGTGGAAAGCGGGGATTATGCACATTTTATTCCTTCCTTCGGTGTGGAACGGAAAGGATCCCCGGTCTTCGGGTATCTGCGTGTTTCCAAGGAGCCCATCCGGAGAAAGACCCAGATCTATCATCCGGACATCCTGGTGATCCTGGACGATACGCTGATCCACCTGCCGGAGACCTACGACGGGCTGAAGGAAGGCGGTATCGTGGTGATCAACTCCACCAAAAAGCCGGAGGAGCTGAATCTTCCGGAAGGCACCGGCATGGTGGCCGTGGTGGACGCCACCCGGATCTGCCTGGAGTCCTTCGGGCGCTTCATCCCCAACACCGCCATGCTGGGCGCACTGTGCAAAGTGACCGATTACTTTGACAAGGAAATGCTGTTCCGCCACATCGTGGAGATGTTCGGCGAGGCCAACCTCAAGGCGGCCCAGGAATCCTACGATTCCGTCGTCTGCTATGAGCTTTAAGGGAGGAAGAGAAATGACCGAGAAAAGATACATCACTCCGCTGGGCGCAGACGGGATCTACTGCCTGGATACCGCATCCTGGCGTTCCGTCCGTCCGGTAATGGATAAGACCAAATGCATCAACTGCGGCATCTGCCTGACCATCTGTCCGGTAGGTTCCGTATACGGAGAAGGCGATCAGTACCTGATCTCCTACGATTACTGCAAGGGCTGCGGCGTCTGCGCCGTGGAATGCCCGAAGAAAGCCATCGATATGGTTCCGGAGGTGAAGTGAGATGTCGAAGATAGTTTCCATGACCGGTAACGACTGCGCCACTCAGGGTGCAGCACTGTGCAGACCGGATGTCATAGCCGCGTATCCCATTACCCCGCAGTCCCATGTGGTGGAGGGCCTTGCGGATCTGATCTACAACGGAAAACTGGACTCCGAAATGGTCCAGGTGGAATCCGAGCACTCCGCCTGCAGCGTGGTGCAGGGTGCCGCTGCCGCCGGCGGCCGCGTGTTCACGGCTACCAGCGCCCAGGGCCTTGCCCTGATGTATGAACCCTATTTCCGCATGAGCACCCTCCGTCTTCCCATGGTGATGGCACTGGCCACCCGCGAGATGACCTCTCCGGAGACCATCTGGAGCGGCCAGCA
>CAJGCI010000129.1 GCA_904501855.1 Oscillospiraceae bacterium
TACATGCCGGGATCTCCCTTCTGATAAAGGCCCCCTCGGATTACTCGTTTCCTTCGGGTCATACGGCCGCTTCCTTTGCCGCAGCCTCCGCACTTCTTTTCCGGAAAGAACGGCTGTGGATCCCTGCCCTGGTCCTGGCGGCACTCATCGCCTTTACGCGGCTTTATCTGTATGTGCATTATCCTTCGGATGTGCTTTGCGGAATTCTCGTTGGTTTTCTTTCGGGATGGATCGGGTGGTTGATCACCAAACGCTGGGTCGATCCACATCTGAAATAACAAAAAAATGATTTAAGCGCATAGGCCGACCTTTCAAGATCGGTCTATGCGCTGTTTTGTTTTCCTAGTCTTTGATCAGTTCTTCCACGATCCGCCGGAGATCGTCATCATTTCCCACATTGCCGGGAAAGATCACATACGGCAGCCCGGGAAACTTGCTTTCGGGGCCGGTCTGCCACACCGGGATCCCGGGACGGATCTGTCCCTTCACCAATGCTTTCGTCACACGAAGTGCTTTCGTCCCTACGTCGCTGGAGGTAATTCCTCCCTTTGCGACGATAAAGGACGGCCTCACCTGCATCCGCCCGATGATCCCGGTGAGGGCATCGGAGATTCTCACGGAAACCTGAAGCTGACGCGCCGGATCCTCCGTGTTCAGATCCAGCCTCTCCCGCCGGGTAAATACCGTAACCGTTCTGCCGGCGCGGATTTCTTTCTCCGCCAGTGCCAAAACACGGTCTGCCTCTTTTTCCAGTCCGCCTTCCTCCAGCACGCGGTGCTGGTCAAACGTGATATAGGTGATCTTCTTTTCCGTTTTTTTCAGTTCTTCCAGCTGCCGGGTCGTTTTGTTTACATGAGATCCGATGAGAATGATTCCCCCGGAATTATTGCCGGGATCGATCAGCGCCTCCCGGGTGAGAAGCGGCTGGTCACTCACACCTCCCAGCACCTTCGGCAGCGCCGCTGCGCTGCGGAACAGATACTCATGCCCCTGTTTCAGTGCCTGCCAGAAGGCGGCAGCAAACACCTGCAGATCCTCATATGCCGTGCAGTTGACGATAATCTTTCCGAATCCGCTTACCGAAGAGAGCTTATCCACCACGGATTTCACATCTCCTCTGCGAAGTTCCTCTCGGAAGATGGAGCAGACCGACTCTGCCGGAAACTGTCCTTCTGTTTTTTCTTCCACCCAGTTCCGCAGATTGGAGGAGTGATAGCCAAAACTCTTGTCTTTCGCAAATTCCGTCTGTCCTGCCGGTATCAGATCATTTCCCTGACGGACATAATGGATATCTTTCCATGTAAAGCGGCCGCCTTCCGGGAAAAACGGGATCACGATCTCTCCGTCAAAACGCTTTTCCGATCCCTTTTCCAACGTTTCTCTCAGGATCTCGGTCTCCATGGGCCAGTGGCCGCGCAAGGTAGAGTCTCCCCGGCTGATCAGGATATAGTCCCGGCCGGTCTCTCCGGCTGCCGCACAAATGTTCCGGGCAATGGTCCTGTGCTGCTCCCGGCTCTCATCCGCAGTAAGTCCCCGGGAGTTTGTCAGGAGAAAAAACATCCTGTGGTCTTCCCGAAACGCATCGGTAATGGTCTTCCGGTCCCACCTGGTATATACGCAGACGTCATGGACCGTCTGAATCCCGGTGGGATCGTCATCCAGCACGACGATGACTCTCCGCATGTCTTCCGGTGCCTGATGAAGCAGCTCTTCCGCCTCCGGGCATGGTACCGCTCCCTTCAGAAGATCCTCATACGGGATTGGCGGTTCTTTCTTTTCGTTCTTTTGTCTTTCCATTTTTCACCCTCAGCGTTCTTATGTATTCTTTCAGTGGGTCACTGATCCGGTAACTCTCCACTGCTTTCTGAATCGTCTTGTTGTGGACCCAGGGATCCAGTTGATACTGTTCCAGATACGGAAGCGCTGCTTCCGTCTGCTTAGCCAGCGCCGTAGCAAAGTACCAGGCGATCATCATATTGACATAGTACTCCTGCGACTGCACTTCGGACACCTGCTGCAGATACACAGGATCAAACCGGTCATCCAGAAAGTGCTGCATCAGCATTCCGATGCCAAACCGGATCACGTAGGTCTCTTCCGCTGCCATCCACTCCCGAATCTTTTCCGGGAGAGACTCGGGATATTTCCGGAAGCACTTCGGCGACAGCTGATCACAGGTAGCCCAGTTGTCAATATAGGGCAAAAACCGTTCCAGCTCCTCCATGCACTCGGAAGGATCCTTCATTTCCGACAGGATGAATGCATGAAGCTGATCTTCCTCAAAGCTTTCGTGCGGAAGTATCTCCAGGAACGCACCGGCGTCTTTCCGCCTGCTCAGCTCTTTGGCATATTTCCGCAACGCCGGCGTACGCACTCCGTGGATCTTCTCCGCCGGGATCGTCGGCAGCAGTTTTCGCTGAAAGGCAGTATAGTCTTCCTCGCTGTTCTGCCGGACCCACTGCCGGATCTCTGCCGTAATTTTCTCTCGTTCCGCCATTCTCCTGTCCCCCCATGCGTTTTCTTCATTATACCTCACTCCAGGTCTCGCGAACAGAACGTTTCTTTCCACGAAATTGCTCCATCTGGACAAATGTGGTTCCGACCCCTCCTTTTCTATTGAAACATACCCCCTGGGGGTATATAATCAAGGCGAACAAACCGGAAGGAAAGAAGGTGCTGATTTTGGATACCAAACCGAAAGCGCTTGATAACAATGAATCTGCACATTCCTGCTGCGGGGACCGGAAGAAACATCGCAGTGAACAGGAATACAAGGATCTGATCCGACGTCTGAACATTATCGAAGGACAGGTCCGCGGAATCCGCGGAATGCTGGAACAGGATGCCTACTGCATCGATATCCTGACGCAGGCATCTGCTGTCAGCTGCGCCATGAACAGCTTTTCCAAGGAGCTGTTGTCCAATCACATCCGCACCTGTGTAAAAGACGACATATTGAACGGGAAGGATGAGTCCGTCAACGAACTGGTGGCTACCCTTCAGAAACTGTTGAAATAACCCTTTAGAAAGGACCTGCCGGGATCGTTCCGGCAAGCAGATACAGGTATGGAACAATTTACCGTTACAGGAATGAGCTGTGCCGCGTGCCAGGCCCGTGTGGAGAAAGCGGTCTCCGCGGTGGAGGGTGTCTCCTCCTGCAGCGTCAGTCTGCTGACCAACTCCATGGGCGTGGAAGGTACGGCATCGCCGGGTGAGATCATCCGGGCCGTGGAAAACGCCGGGTACGGGGCTTCCGTCAAAGGCTCCTCCGAAGACGCACGGAAAGGCCTATCCGCAAGGATTGCGGAGGAAGAAGCCGCTCTGGAAGATCATGAAACTCCGGTGCTGAAGCGCCGCCTTTTATGGTCCCTTGGTTTTCTGCTCGTACTGATGTACTTTTCCATGGGACATATGATGTTCGGATGGCCGCTGCCTGCATTCTTCCACGACAACCATGTGGCAATGGGGCTTCTGCAGCTTCTTCTGAGCGCCGTCATCATGGTTATCAACCAAAAATTCTTTGTCAGCGGGTTTAAAAGCCTCTTTCACATGGCGCCCAACATGGATACTCTGATTGCACTGGGCTCCAGCGCGGCCTTTCTGTACAGCACCGTGGTGCTGTTCCTGATGACTTATGCACAGGTTCATAGTGGAACGGATGCCGCAAAGGTCTACATGGACGAGTTCTATTTTGAGTCCGCCGCCATGATCCTTACGCTGATCACCGTCGGAAAAATGCTGGAAGCCCACTCCAAGGGAAAGACTACCGACGCATTAAAGAGTCTGATGAAACTGGCGCCCAAGACCGCAACGGTGCTCCGCGACGGAAAGGAAGAAACGGTTCCCGTGGACAGTGTTCTCTCCGGCGACACCTTTGTGGTTCGCCCCGGAGAAAACATTCCCGTAGACGGCATCGTGCTGGAAGGAAACAGCGCCGTCAATGAATCTGCGCTCACCGGGGAGAGCATTCCGGTGGACAAGGCTCCGGGGGACGCCGTGTCCTCCGCCACGCTGAACCAGTCCGGTTTCCTGACCTGCCGTGCGACCCGGGTAGGAGAAGATACCTCTCTTGCCCAGATTATCCAGATGGTCAGCGATGCCGCCGCCACCAAAGCCCCGGTAGCCAGACTGGCCGACACCATCTCCGGGTATTTTGTTCCGGTGGTCATCGGGATAGCAATCGTTACGATCCTGGTGTGGCTTCTGGCCGGAAAAGAGATCGGATTTGCTCTGGCCCGCGGCATCTGCGTTCTGGTCGTCAGCTGTCCCTGCGCACTGGGACTTGCCACACCGGTGGCGATCATGGTAGGCAACGGCATGGGAGCGAAAAACGGGATCCTGTTTAAAAACGCCGAGTCCATGCAGGAGGCAGGCAACTCCGAGATCGTGGTGCTGGACAAGACCGGGACCATCACCCGCGGCGAGCCCGCAGTGACGGATATCTTCCCCGCAGAGGGAATCGATGAAACGGATCTGATGGAGACCGCGTTCGCCCTGGAAGGAAAGAGCGAGCATCCCCTTGCCAGAGCCATCGTAAGGAAGGCGGAAGATCTGAATCTCGACCGCTATGATGTCGTGGATTTCCAGGCACTTCCCGGAAACGGTCTTTCCGCCGTGCTGGATGACGAGACGCTTCTCGGCGGAAGCATGAAATACATCATGGGTCAGACTGCTGTTCCCGACGCCGCACTTAAAACGGCGGAAGAGTTGGCCGCACAGGGAAAGACGCCTCTTCTCTTTGTGCGGGAGAAGGCTTATATCGGCATCATTGCGGTGGCAGATGTAATGAAAGACGATAGCGCAGAGGCCATCAAGGAAATGAAAAACCTGGGGATCCATGTGGTCATGCTCACCGGAGACAATGAAAAGACCGCCCGGGCGATCGGTGCTCAGGCCGGTGTGGACGAAGTGATCGCCGATGTTCTGCCGGACGGGAAAGATGCAGTGATCCGCGCACTTCAGGAAAATGGAAAAGTGGCCATGGTGGGCGACGGCATCAATGACGCACCGGCACTGACACGGGCAGACATCGGAATCGCCATCGGCGCCGGTACAGACGTTGCTATCGATGCTGCCGACATCGTCCTGATGAAAAGCCGCCTCTCCGACGTTGCCGCCGCCATCCGTCTCAGCCGCGCAACATACAAAAACATACTGGAAAACCTGTTTTGGGCGTTGATCTACAACTCCCTGCTGATCCCTCTGGCCGCTGGAGTTTTCGTAAAGTCACTGGGGCTGACGATGAATCCCATGCTCGGTGCAGCAGCCATGAGCCTTTCCAGTTTCTGTGTCGTATCCAATGCCCTTCGTCTGAATCTCATGGACATCTACGACCCTAAGCATGACAAAAAGATCAAACAAAAAAAACGTTCTTCGGATCACTTGCAGCCCTGTGGTCCGGAGCGTACAATAAAGAATGAACCAAAGGAAGAGGATACTATGAAAAAGACATTGACTATTGAAGGAATGATGTGCCCGCA
>CAJGCI010000130.1 GCA_904501855.1 Oscillospiraceae bacterium
CCGGTTAACCACATACTGCACGGCACCGTAATACCAGTCTCCCCGCCGCACATCCTGCAGCAGATTCGGATTCGCTGCAGATGCCGCCGGAATCAGGACGGATACCATGACCCCTATAGTTATGAACACACCTGTCAATTTTTTTCTGAGCATTCGGTTTCCTCGATTCTTCCACTCAAATAGTTTAATGATTATATCACAGATACGGATTGTCGAAAACCTCCGGCTTTTCTTCCGTCTGTCCTTTTCCTTTTTTTCGTTTGGGAAGCTGCAGGCCTTTTCGCCGTCTTGCTGCATCTCTCACGGAAGACGCTATAACCTTTCCCACCGCAGTCAGCTTTCGATTCACTGTCTGCTGAGTTTTACGAAACAGTTTCCTGCGGTTCGGCACCGGCGGAAACTTGAACAGTCCCAGAATGGTCAGCGCCAGAAACAGCACGGCTCCAATGGCCGTGAATGTCACGGTGGACCGTTCGCTGATTCCCTTGATTTTTGGCATGGAGGGAAGGATTTGATCCGCGATCAGATTATCACTGGTAATCCCGGAGATATACGGATCCAGACTCTTTACTTCCTCGACGTCATCGACCACCCATGCTTCCAGCGGAATGTCTCTCTCTTTGCAGATCGCGACCGCATCCGCATCATGCTCCAGAGAATTCAGAAAAACTTCATTTCGTTCCGTCTTCAGTGCTTTGACCTGAAGAAGGCTCTTTTCCTGGATCTCGTCAACAACCAGTCCCAGCCTTGCCTTGGTATAACAGTTACGGACATAGTCCAGATACCCGGTGGTATAACTGATCCAGGTGACATTATCCAGCATGTCGGATTCCTGCACTTTATCGATCAGTTTCTGCAGATCCATAAAGGTCAGCCCTGTTTCCGCTTTCAGTTCGATATACGAGTGGAGCTTCTTCTCCTTGCACAAGTCGATAAACTCATCAAATGTTGCGAGCCGTGTGCCCGCATACTTCTCTCCCATGAAAATGCCGAAATCATACTTCAGTGCCTCTTCATAGTTGATGTCGGAGATTCGAACTTCCTCGCTCAGTTCTGAGCCGTCGTCATTACGGGCATACTCGTTGATCACATCACTGTGCAGCAGAACGGGAACGCGGTCTTTTGTCAGACGGATATCGGTCTCCACATATCGATATCCCTGCTTGGCAGATTCTTCAAATGCAGGCAGTGTATTGATGGGTGCGGCAAAGTTATATCCGGCATGGTTAATGGACTTGACACTGGACCAGTCTACACAGCCCGGATCGAAAAGGGAATCCTGAATGCGGGCAATCAGCAGTGCCGTCTCTCCCCGGGTCGCTTCCTTCTTCGGCTGCAGTTTTTTGGATTCATTTCCGCGGTAATATCCGTTGACTGTCATCCACTCCACTGCCGTCTCGGCCCAGTCAGAGATCTTCTTATAATCTTTAAACTCTTTAATGTCGTTTTTCGTCAGATTATTGTATTCGCCGAATTTTCCCTGATAGAGGGCATAATGGTACACCATATATGCCTGTTCTTCTCTGGTAATCGGATCACTGGGACGAAACTGTTTCTTTTCAAAGAAGATGATCCCATTCTGATCTCCCCAGCGAAGAGCATCACTGAACCAGTCATATTCTCCCGCATCCTGAAGCTTCAGTTTTTTGTCTTTTACTTCCGGTGTCCCGGCCATAGTATACAGTGTCTGTATAAACATGGCCCTGGTCATGGGATTCTTGGGATGAAACTTCATTTCTTCATCCACGCTCATCAGATCTTCCGCCAGAACATAACGTACTGCGGTAAAGTACCAGTCACCACGGTCAACGTCTTTGCATTCCGCCATGGATACCGCATGCGACGGTATCATCAGACACGGAAGCAGCATTGCAATGGTTATTATTAATGTTGACAGTCGTTTTCTCACGTTATCCCCTTATTGTCTCCATTTTGTAATCATTTCATGATTATAACACATTTTCTCATTTGTGTCATAGATTCCGAAAAAAACATTAAAATCTTTTATAATCAGATAAAGACCGGAGTGAATGCACTCCGGTCCCACAGCTTATTGTGTCGGTTTCTGATAGAAATGTCCCTGTATTCTCTCCGTTTTAATTACATTCACAAAGGCAGACGGATCGATCTCTCTGACCATCCTCACGATAGTGCCTCTGTCCGCACTGGAAACAACCGAATACACGAATTTCTTCTCTCCGTGCCCATAGGCACCTTCCGCATCCATGATCGTCGCTCCATGATGGCAGACAGAGTAGATCATCTCTGCGATCTCTTTCGGTTTTTCCGTGACTATGAAGATCGTGTGCTGCTGATACTGCTGATAGATGATATGGATCATCTGTGTCGTTACAAACTGCAGAATGATGGAATACAGCGCCTTTTCCCAGCCAAAGATCAGTCCAGCTACACTGAGGATCACAACATTGCATCCCAGAGATACATAAAAACCGTCGATTCCTTTACGCACATTGAAGAACATGGAAATGAAATCCAGCCCTCCGGTGGCTGCACCGGCAAGAAGGCTTACCCCCACAACCGTTCCGTTGATAATACCTCCGAAAATGCTGATAAGGAGTGGATCATAGGTAATGACATGGGTAGGAACCAAATCGGTAAAAATATTGGAAACCATGATGAAGATCAGCGTGTAGAACGTAAACTTCTTGCCGATATACCGAAACCCAATATAAACCGGAAACGCATTCATAAGCAGGTTGATCAGCGTATACGGAAGATGAATTCCCCAGTACTGCTCCCCGATTCTCTGAACAAGAACCGTCAGGCCGGTCGCTCCTCCGGGATAAAGGCCTCCAGTATGGATAAAGGTATTAATATTGACCGCCAGAAGCAATGCTGCTAAAGAGATTACAATAATCCTGACGGTTTCTCTCAAGACAGGTCTGCGCTCAAGATTGTCGATATGCTGATCCATATCTTTTCCTCGATTCTGCCTGTTCAGGCTGAAAGTCGCGTCTAGTCTAACAAAGCAAAACCGGAATTTCAATCATCGAATTGTACGGATATCCGTTTATTTTCCTCTGTCTTTTGAGCAATTTTCAGATTCTCCATCGTATTTTATGCCATATACTCTTGTTTTTCCGTGCATCACGAATAATCTCACAGAACTTTGCACCTCTTTCCATTATTTTTCCGTTCCATTCCGCATTTGATGCGGTATAATAAAGGCATAAGATGACACAGAAAGAAGGGATACCATGCAGGCATCGAATCTTGAGAAAATTACTGAACTTCGCCATAAATTGCATTCTCACGCGGAACTTTCTCTGCAGGAGACCGAAACCAAGCGGATCTTGATGGATTTCATTTCCGAAAACACCTCTCTGGAGGTGTGTAATCAGGGAGAATGGTTTTATGCTTTCAAAGACGGTCAGGGCGATAACCCCATTGCATTTCGTGCAGATATGGATGCACTGCCGATCCCGGAAACCATTGAACTCGACTACTCTTCTCAGACTGAGGGTGTTTCCCATAAATGCGGCCATGACGGTCACAGCGCCGCTCTGTGCGGTTTAGCGCTGGAGCTTGATTCCATGGAAGATATCCGACCGGTGTATCTGATCTTCCAGCACGCAGAAGAAATCGGTGTAGGTGGCAAAGTTTGTTCCGAGCTGCTTCAGGAGAAGGACATCACCGAAGTATATGCATTCCATAACCGTTCGGGTTATCCAGAAGGAAGTGTCGTATACCGCCGCGGGCTCATTCAGCCTGCATCGGAAGGTCTGACCATCAAGCTCACCGGTGCCCGCTCGCACGCAAGTGATCCGGAACTGGGCCGAAATCCCTCGCATATCGTAGGTGAAATCCTTTCCCTGGTCCATGAAATTCCAGAACGTCCCCATCGCGGACTGGTCCTCTGCACCGTGGTGCACCTAGAAGTCGGAACCAAGGATTTCGGTATTTCCGCCGGTGAGGGCGAGATTTCTCTGACGCTCCGTGCAGAGCATTCCAAGGAGCTCAATTATATGGAACAGGAGATCTGTGATCTGGCAGAACAGCTGGGTCAGGAAGAAGATATCGAGGTGGAATTCACCCGTACCGATATATTCCCTGATACGAAAAACTCGGATTTCGCTGTAGACCACGTGATTTCCGTGGCTGAATCTCTCGGATATGATACGATTCCCATGGAAAAACTGTGGCGTTCCTCGGAAGACTTTGGTTATTACACGAAAAAATGCCATGGTGCCATCTTCTATATTGGAAACGGGCGGAAGCACCCACCCGTCCATACCGTGGAATATGATTTTAACGATCGCATCCTATCCAATGCTGTGGATATGTTCCTTGGCCTGATCCAGTACTGACTCCGAAAAACAAAAACCCCGGATCTGATAAGTTCTCTGCAGGAACTATATCAGGTCCGGGGATTCTCTGTGTCACAGATCAAGTGACATCTGCTCATATTCTTTCTCACAGTAAAGGGGCACCGGAACGGTTTTAAGAATTTCCTCCACCCGGTCATTGTTCCTGATCCAGTCAGGAACCTGTTCTGCTGTAAGAAGAAGCGGCATCCGGGAGTGAACAGGACGAACAACTTCATCTGCTTCCCGTGTGAGGATAACAAAGCGGCTGAAGGAGCCTCCCAGCTCTCTCGGCCGTTCGAACACTCCAGCCATATAGATTACATCGTTGTTCTGAGGAAAGAAACTGGCCTTGTTTTTATGTGGATCCCACTCGTAAAAACAGCGCGCCGGTATCACACATCTGTTTTGCCGGATCCCCCGTACAAAAGTCGGTTTCTCCTGTACGGTTTCGGACCGGGCATTAATGAGAAGTCCTTTTTCATTCGGAGAGGGAAATCCCCAAACCTGATTGACTATCATCAGATCTTCCATTCCTCGTCCGGGATCGCCGATAATAACCGGAGCAGTTTCAGACGGATAGATATCCCGTTGTGTCACTGTGACCAGATCACTGCCGGACAGATGCAGCTGATTGACAGCAGAGTGAAATGTCGGTTCATCCAAATAAAATCTGCAGCACATAGTGTTCTCTCCTTTTTAAAAAAACTGGTGGCACCGAAATGCCACCAGTTTTTAGTTTTTGCGTAGAGTCTGCTAAATCGATTAAATCTTCATGCAGACATCCCATGCACGCCAGATGGCGGTACGCAGGTTGCCGATTGCGACACAGTCGCCGACTCTGTGAATGTGTTTGCCGGTGCCGCCAACGGGCTGCGGAACGAATCCGATACCGTTAACGATGTTGTCGTACTCGACTTCGGTGACGGAGCCGTCTTTACCTCTGATGGTAACGGTCTTGTCGCCGATGTTGCTGATGCTGGAGTTCAGGTAGGTCGGAACCTGCTTGTAGGCCAGCATGTCACGCAGGAAGGAAGCGTTTGCAAGGCAGACGTTCTGTGCGGGAACAAG
>CAJGCI010000131.1 GCA_904501855.1 Oscillospiraceae bacterium
CTCCATAGTCGATCCTCATGTTCTTTTACAGAGATTTGCGGTATTATTATACTACGTTACGAAAGCAATTGCATTTTCGACCAATAGCGCCTTATATCCCTAGCCTTAAAAGGCAGGGTTTTACGGCGCATTTTGATAATATGCAAGGCCTTGACATGTGACCGTTCGTTCACTTATTATAGTGAACGAACGGTCACGCTGCTATGTGTGGAGGTTGTTATGGCGAACGACACAAAAGAAAGAAGAAATGAAAGCAAAGAAGACTATTAAATGGGGCTGCGGTATTGCAGCTGTCATACTTGCAGCCCTTTTGCTCCTGATTGGCAGTTTTATCTATGTCACGAGGTGCAGGATCACGGATATTGATGCGGCGACTGCTCCGGATGGCACATATGAAATTGTTTTTCAAACGGTCGGAGAGCCGGTCTGGCCGTTTGGATATTCACATGCAAGAATTGTTTTGAAGCGCAATGGTGAGACCGTCACCAAATACAAATTTGACGTGGCAAACGATGGGGGTGTGCTTTATCCCGAAAACTGGAGCATTCGCTGGGAAGAAAACTGCGTGAAAGTCATGATCTCGGGGGAAGAGCAGCTGGATGCTTTCTATACATACTATTTTGACGGTACTGTCCGGCATGAATCACCTGCCGTGCGGGAACATGAAAATCGCGGACTGGAGTCGCCGGAAATGATGTTTGATGAACCAATGACAGATTTTTCAGATCTCGTTGCTGAGAACGAGAAAGGCGAAAGCGTTTTTACCATTTCGATCGAAAACTTCATAGATTGCTACAACAGCGTGTATCTGCAAACGCACGAAACCGGCTATCTGAATTCTACGAACTCCGAGAACTGGTATTGCAGCGACGAGCTTTCCCCCTGCTTTGGGTATGAGTCCGTTCGATATATGTTTTCTGCGGACAAAACCGTATGGCCCATGCCGACGATCTCTGTCTACGCCCCGGACAATGATGAAATAGATGAAATCCGCATGGTCTTTGACGACCATGGTTTTCAGGATCAGTTTCATGAACTGTTCAGAGAACTTTGCATATGTATGGAAAAGATGATGATGCCAGAACTGTCCATGGCGGAAGCGGAGATGATGTTTGAGACGCTCTATGACCAGTCAGACGACAATTTCTTCGGCGATCATTCCGCTTTTGACGACCCGCAGCGTCCGGTGCTCAATGCCGTGTATCAGTATAAAAACATCGGAATGTACTGCTTTTACGGATCAGGAAACATTGAAATCTGTTTTGTCCCGCTTACCGCGCACTCTGTTGCTTTTCTTGAGGAAAACGGGATACCACGGTTGGACTGGAAGGATTCTGATTGAAAAAGAAAGATTACATATGGATTATTGCATCGATCATTTTGCTGTTGGCAGCTGCACTTCTGATATTTCCGCCGCACAACACCAAAGATTCCGATGATATACCTGCCCCGAATACTACCGAAAGTTCCGAAGAAATGCAGGTATTCCCAAAACAGGATTCCGGCGATGTACTTGCCGAAAGCGGTCTGGGCAAAAAGATTCAAACAACAGAAGAGGAAAAAGCCGGTATTGAAGCGGATATGCAGGAAATCAGCAAATTGTGTCGTGCGGATTATCTTCATGCAGAAAAGATTCCTTCTGAATATGATGGACAAGATAATATCAGGCAGGAAGACATAGATGCCTTGGAAGCGGCATTAAGCAGTGCCGGTTACTGCGTGGAAAACAGCGATGCCGTTTATCCTGATTATTTGGAAAACACAGAAAAGCTGAATCGGTTCTGGGATGATGTTTCGAAAGAACAGGATGCGGCGGCAACGGTTTGGAGAAAGGAAATCGATGAAACTAAAAAGCGTGCTGATTGTCGTGAAAGATATTGAGAGATCCAAGCAGTTCTATCATGATCTGTTTGGCCTTGAGATGATCCGTGACAATGATGGAAATATGGTTCTGACAGAAGGATTGGTTCTGCAGGAAGAAAAATACTGGAAAGAGTTCCTGGGGAGAGACATCATTCCGGAGAATAATTCCAGCGAGCTCTATTTTGAGGAACGTGATATAGAAGGTTTTGCGGAAAGGCTTGCGCGCGATTATCCGGACGTGAAATACGTCAACAGGCTCATGACGCACAGCTGGGGGCAGAAGGTCATCCGCTTTTATGATCCGGACGGAAACCTGATCGAAGTGGGGACACCGGCATAACATGGCAAATATCATAACCGGAATCAGAATCGTGATGAGCGCCTTTTTGCTGTTCTGCCCGGCATTTTCCCCGGCTTTTTTTGCGCTCTACATAGTGGCCGGAGCTTCCGACATGATCGATGGCGCTGTGGCAAGGAAAACCGGTACCGCCAGCGAGGCCGGTGCAAGGCTGGATACGATTGCAGATATCGTGTTTGTTGCGGTTTGCCTGATCAAATTGATTCCGGTATTGGATGTTCCGGTCTGGCTCTCTATATGGATCGCCGTCATCGCATTCATGAAGGCGGCGAATATCGCAGTCGGATATATCCGACAGAAAGAGTTTATATCGGTGCATTCTATGATAAACAAGGTGACAGGAGGACTGCTGTTTGCTTTTCCGCTGACACTGGCATTCATGGATCTGAAGTACAGTGCCGCAGCGGTCTGCATGGTTGCGACGGCAGCGGCGATTCAGGAAGGATTCACGGTATGGGCAAGATCGGGGCGACAGAATACAAGTGAGAGGGAAAACAATGTATAGTCAAAGTGAAGGAACGCGTATCACAATCTGCATGACGTAGTATATCTGATCCATGGAGATCATTTCTGAATAAAGAAGTTTGTTCCGGATGTCAACGAGACGGGGAAAATACCGCGGCAAGAGGGAAGACAGGCCGCCGCCCGGGCATAGGAAAAGGCCGGCTCACAAAGAGCCGGCCGGATTATTCATGCTTTGATTAAGCACCCAGTGCTTCGAAGATTGCGCCGATAAAGCCGAGGACTGCGCCTGCGTCGTTCTGACCGGAGTGATCCCAGTTGGCGGAAGCTTCTGCGAACCATTTGAAAATCTTAGACATGTTTATTTTCTCCTTAAAGGTATTCAGTGTTCCCACTGTATTTATATAAGACGCAGCAAAAGATGAAATCTTTCAAAAATTTAAAATATTTTTTTGTTTTTTTCCCAAAGAGTGGTTCCGGACGGGCCATTTGCCACCTGCGACCTCATCTGATATCATGATCCAAAGAACCGAAAAGAAAGAAGGATCCTCGTTGAAACTGCGATCGATGTTCGCCTTCCTCCTCGCCGCTGTGCTGGCGGCTGGGATGCTTCCGGTCCCGGGCCGTGCCCTGGAGACGGAGCCCTTTGAGGACGTGAAGGAGACCAGCTGGTATGCCCCCTACGTCATGGCCCTGCACCGGCAGCATGTCATCGAGGGGATGGACGCGACCCACTTCGGCCCGTCCCGGTCCCTCACGAGAGCGCAGCTGGTGACCATGCTCACCCCGGAACTGGGGGAGGAGGCCATGGAGCTTTATAAAAACAGAAAACGGTTTTCCGATGTCGCCGCCGATGCCTGGTACGCCCCCTATGTCAACTGGGCCAGCGAGCAGGGCTGGGTCTCCGGCTACGAGGACGGCACCTTCCGTCCCGACCGGCCCCTGACGAGAGCGGAGGCCTCGGTGATCCTTATCGCCTACTGCACGAAGACGGATAATCCCATCCTCAACGGACGGCTGCCGGAACTGGAAGAGCCGAAGGATGAGAAGGAGATCCCCGGGTGGGCCAGAGAGGCGGTGCACAAAAGCCTCCGGGCGGGTCTGTTCCGGGGTTATCCCGACGGCACCTTCGGCCCCGGCCGCACCATCACCCGCGCCGAGATCGCCGCGGTGCTTTGCCGGGTCTTCGATCTGGATGTGGAGGGATCGGAAGAGACCCCGGAGGAAGAGCCGGTGACCGCCGACGGCATCACCACCCAGACCTATCCGGTGCTGGGCACCACGGTGAACATCGTGTCCTTCCATCCGGAGGACGGGTTCGAGGCGGACGTGATCCTGGCCAATGATCAGCTGTATTCCTCGGAGGCGGCCTCCTCCATGGTAAAGCGGTCCGGCGCCGCCGTGGCGGTGAACGGCACCTATTTCAACAACAGCGATCTGGGAGTCCTGTCCTCCTTCGTCCGGGACGGAAAGGTCCTGCGCATCGAGAATGCCAACTCCCAGTACAAGCCCTACTTCGTGGTGGATACAGAGGGGAACTGTTCCTTCCAGAATATGAAGATCCTCCAGACCGCCGTGCTTTCCCGCGACGGAACGGCGGTGCCGGAGGCAGTGCTGGAGGAGGTGGGATGCAACTACCGTCTGGCGGAGGACGACGGCACCCGCATGGTGTATACCCGGGAATACGGGGAGACGGTCCCCGGAACGATGGAGGCGGCGGTCATCTGCGATGAGGACGGCACCATCCTCCGGGTGGTGGACTCCTGGTACGGGGAGGAAGTGGCCATTCCCGAGGAGGGCTTCGTCCTGTGCGAGCGCCATCGCCGGGACAAGGACTACACCACCAAGTGGGAGACCTTCTTTGAGGAGGCCTCCGTGGGAGACACCGTGACCCTGTCGGTGAACTACGAAGGATCCCAGGTGCAGGACATCCGCACCGCCTTCTGCGCCGGCCCCACCATCGTGAAGGACGGACAGCCCTACGGCAACGCCCGGACGTATCAGCAGGAGGGCTTTTCCGACCGGAAGATCCTCTACGGTCTCACCGCCCGCATCGGCCTGGGGGTGAAGGAGGACGGGACGGTGGTCATCGTCACCGCCACCACCACGCTCTTCGGCCTGAGCCGGCTCATGGCGGCGGCGGGCTGCCGGGACGCCATGAACCTGGACGGCGGTTCCTCCACGGCCCTGTACGTCAACGGGGAGGCCCTGGCCACGCCGGTGCGGAAACTGACGCACATGATCGTGTTCAACAAAACAGAATAACGGAGAAGACCGGCGGAGAGCTCTCCGCCGGTCTTTCTGGGAAAAAGAGAAAATACTCGTATCAGATGGTCCAGGGGTGCAGGGGCCAAGTAAGGATCTTCACGACCTGGAACAGTTTGAACATGGTGATCATAGCCTAGTCTCCTTTCATCTGTTGTCTGCGCATCCCAAGGATAGAGGGAATGCTGTTCCTTCTGCAGGTCCCGGTGGGATCGGAGAGGGACCCGCTCTTTCTGATCCTATTGTACCGTTCCGGGAAAACAGAAAACAACCACCAGATTTTCCGGATCTGTGCCCAGACCGACAGACCTGCCGGACTTTGATTCCGTTCCGACGGAATCGCTGAAATTGGTCTGACTTCAACAATCTCCCCGATTTTGTTGCGAAATCATACAGA
>CAJGCI010000132.1 GCA_904501855.1 Oscillospiraceae bacterium
GCACCGCGGGTGCAGGCGTCTTCGCAGCGGCGGTTGCAGACGTAGCCGCAGACGGACGGGAACGGGTTGTCCTGCTTGATCAGAGCGAGAGCGTCCTGATAACGGCCTTCCTTGGCCAGCTTGATGTAACCCTGAATGGCGATGTGTGCCGGGCAGGCGGTCTTACAGGGAGCCGTGCCGGACTCATGGCAGTTCTTGCGGTTGTCTTCCACATAGTTGGGGTTCCACTTGTCTTCGCCCCATTTCAGACCGATGGGGAGTTCCTGCTTCGGATATTCCACACAGCCGTCTTTGTTGCACAGCTTCTGACCCAGTTTCAGCGCGCCGGCCGGGCAGACTTCCACACACTTGCCGCAGGCCACGCAGTTGTCCTTGTCCACGTGGGCGCGGTAGGCGGAAGCGGAGAGGTTCGGTGTGTTGAACAGCTGGGAGGTACGCAGCGCAAAACACACGCCCAGATCACAGTTGCACAGACCGAAGATCTTGTCGGTGCCGTCGATGTTGGTGACCTGATGGACATAGCCGTTGTCTTCGGCACGCTGGCAGATCGCCAGTACCTCTTCCTTCGTGATGCGTCGGCCTTTTCCGGTCTCCACCAGATAATCGGCATAGTCACCGAGACCGATGCAGCAGTCGTCCTGGATCTCGCCGGAGCCTTCGCCCTTGGCACGCCGCGCGTTGCGGCAGGAGCAGTAGCCCACGGAGAAGTTGTCATACTTGTCCAGCCAGTGGGAGATGTGTTCGATGGGAAGAGATTCCTGCGTGGCGGGGATGGCCTGTTCCACGGGGATGACGTGCATGCCGATACCGGCGCCTCCCGGCGGCATCAGGTGGGTCTTGCCCGCCAGGGGAAGGTAGGTCATCTTGTCGAACTGTTCGCCCAGTTCCGGATACTTTTTGAACTGCCATTCCACCATGTTGGTCATCTCGGCGATGCCGGGAACGAAAAGCTGTACATAGTACTGCTTTACCCGCTGCGGATTCTCCCGGTGGTATTCCACCGCACCGGTGGCAGCTGCCTTCTCCAGAAGTTCCTCCACGTGCTTGGGATCCTTTCCGGTGAGCCTGGCGATCTCCTCCAGTGTTTTGGGCTTGCGAACGCCCATCTTCAGCATGATCTCTGCCTGTTCGTCGCTTTCCAGGGAACGGTCCAGAAGGATATACTCCGGATCTTCCTCGGTCAGTTTCGTGATCCCCAGTTTCTGCGGGATCCGGTCGGTAATCATCTTACCGAGTTCAAATAAAATCTCTCTTGCCATAGTAATAGCCCTCTTTTCTTTAGTGAACATGTATAGTGGTGAAGTGTTCACCAAGAATATATCATGGAGCGGGATTTATGGCAAGGCTTTTTCGCAAAAAAAAATCAGACAGAAAGTACGGTGACTTTCTGCCTGCTTCCGCGGTCATCTATTCCTTGTAAATGGCATCTGGTCCTTCCAGGACCGGACGAATCATTTCCAGCATTTCCTTCTTCGCTTTCTCCGGCTGCCGGTGCACGATGCTGTCATGTATGGTTTCCAGATGATCCATTGTCTTCTTCAGGCCTAAGTGCTGGATGTACAGCGCATAGAGACGGCGCTGCGGGATCACGGTGGAGTGATAGAGAAGATACATGAGCGAATTGTCACTGAGTTCGTAGATCTTCTGGAAAAACTCCGTGATAAGTACGCAGATACGGGAGATATCCTTCTCCTGCCGCATCTGTTCCAGGATCGGAGTCAGCTGCCGGATCTGGTCATCACTGGCCCGGCGCATCAGAGAATCCACGATGAGAGGATCCACCGCCGTGCGGCTTTCCCAGAAGGACCGGGCATCTCTCTCGTTCAGGTCCCCGCCGTTAAAACGCATCATGGCCACCATGGTCTCCGTGGTACCCTGCATGCGGTAGTCTGCCACATAGGTCCCATGACGGGGTTTGACGGTGACGAACCCCTTGGCGGCAAGTTCGGCGATGCCGGCGTTGATGATGGTGAGACTTACTCCCATATCCTGGCACAGCTGCCGTGCAGGGGGCAGACGGTCGCCTACTTTCAGTTCTCCGGAGAGGATCTTGTCCTCAATGGTACTTACGAAGGCCTCCCGGACGGAAGGCACTGAGATCTTGTCAAACGGCATTGCAATCGGTTCCTTTTTCTGTGATATCCTGATGTTATCACAGGATCACCGCGGTGTCAAAACGGCCGCGGAGACGATGTCTTCCACGGCCGTGTTTCACAGTCTGTCGTATTTGTCTGCCCGTCCCCGGGCTTTTTCCACCGGATATTTCCTCTCGTTCTGATCCATCTTCTCCCGGACGATCTCGTCGGCGTCCAGACCCAGACAGTCCAGCATCTCACAGCAGCAGGTGATGACGTCCGCCAGTTCCGCCTTCACGGCGTCCCGGTCATAGTCCGTCTCGTTCCACTGGAAGCACTCCAGCAGCTCGCCTGCCTCGATGGCGATGGACTTGGCCAGGTTGGCCGGCGTGTGGAACTGCTCCCAGTCCCGGTCGGCCACGAACTTCCGGATCCGCTCTCTCGTTTCCTCTCTCATACGCTCACCCCTTGTAATCGAATCCCGTGCGGTTGAGTACCTTTCCCACCACGGCGAAGTTGTTGTGCTGCGTCACCCGGATGGGGTCGTATTTCGGATTGAAGGATACCAGCACCGGTTTCTTCTGCACGTTGCCGGAGGAGTAGAGGTAGTCGTCCATCTCCTCCTCGCCGGGCATCTCCTCCTCGTACCGTTTGATATAGCTCTCGCCGTCCAGCAGGAAGATCCCCACGTCGCCGGGACGGAGGGTCACCGTGCGCTTGACAAAGGCCAGCTGATCGCTGTAATAGGCCGGCTCCATGCTGTCCCCGGCGATGCGCAGGGCAAACTGGGTGCCGGCGGGCACCACGCTGCGGGGCAGGGCGATGCGGTCATGGACATCGCTGTCCAGAAACTGTCCGGTGCCGGCGGAGGCCGCCTGCAGGTAGAGATCGAACTCCACGATGTTGTCGGGAGCCTCGTCCGGAGCCTCTCCGGGATCGCGGTCGTAGTCACCGCTCTTTTTCAGAAGCCGGATGTACTGTTCCACCAGGGCCCGGCCCTCGTCGTTCAGCGACTCCGGTCCCATTCCGCGGGCCGCGCCCTCCAGGAAATATCCGGAGATGTCCTCAATGTCCAGCGCCCGGCACAGTGCCAGCAGCTGATAGGCATTTGGGACTCTCGCCCCTGTTTCCCAGCAGCTGTAGGAACTGGGGGACAGTGAGATCCCATATGCTTCCAGCTGCCTGACGAACTGTCCCTGGCGGATCTTCTTTTCCCGCCGGGCAAGGGACAGGCGGGACCCCAGGAGATTGTCCCGGGAGGCCTCCGGTATGTAATAGGTGTTGTGTTTCTTATCGTCCATGATTCGGTTCCTCCTGTGGTACCGCCCTTGGGACGGCAGGGGATATTATTCTGCACTCATTATATAGGAGAAATGGGAGCTGGTCAATAAAATAATTGCAATATGTACGAATAAAGTGACATATTCTTGCTTAACGCAAATTTTTTATTGACAAGGCCGGGAACCGGGATATATCATGGGGGTGCGATGGAAACAAAACAGAAACAAAAGCGAAGGAGGGATGCCTGGTGACTGCCACTACTGTCCACGTGCCGGAGAACCGGAAGAAGACGCCGGTACGTGTCATCGCGGAAATAGACGAGCAGGGCAATCAGCGGCCGCTGCGCATCAAATGGCAGAACTGTGAGTATGTGGTAGACCGGATCCTGGGCGTGAAAAAGTCCTTTCCGTTCTGCACCGGCGTGATCGCCGACTGCTATATGATCGAGATCGGGGGCAAGGTCTCCTACCTGTTCCTGGAGGGAAAGCGCAGATGGTTCGTCGGGGAGAAGTGTGAGCAGCAGCTGGGCTATGGGGTATGACGACGAAAGAGTCCCTGAAGATCATCGGGGAAGACATCCTGAAACAGTGTCCCGATACGGTGCGGCGCATCACCGACTGGCCGGGGACCCGGGAGGTCTACCGGATGGATCCGGAAGCGTTTTCCACGCAGGTGCTGCACCTGCACCGGAAAGTAATGCGCCTGAGCACCGACGGCAGCATCATCGGCGCGGCGGTGTTCGAACACGATCAGATCGTGACCACCTATTCCGTGGACGGGGAGATGATGATCTCCCGGCCCCTGAAGAATACCATTTACATCGACCGGTACGCCTGCACGCAGCAGCCCCTTCCGGTGCCGGATTCCCGCTTCCGTTTCACGGAGATGCATGAGGCCTGCCACCATATCCTGGTGCGCATGGGATTCATGGAGCCCCGGCCGGTGATGTACCGGAGGACGGACCGGGAGGAGAGCCGGGAGGAGCGCATGGCGGATTATCTCGCCGCCTACCTTCTCATGCCGGACAGCGTCCTGATCGCCATGATGAAGAGCCGGGATTACCGGCCTCTGGTAAGCTATGAGGATGTGATGCCCCGCCGGGACGCCATGTTCTTTGAGAACATGACCCGCTCCCTTCAGGTGTCCTCCGCCGCGCTGACCCGCCGTCTGCGGGACGCGGGGTTCTGGGAGGACCGGAGCATCTACGAGTACGAGGATCCAGACCGCCCCTGGGGCTACGATCCCATCGGAGGGGTGATGCCATGACCCGGAGAGCCATGGACACCGTGCTGGAACAGTTGCACCGCCATGTGCAGACTCCCGAGGGAAGAGCGGCGCTGGTACGGCGCATCTGCACGCCGTTGACGGAGGAGGAGTACCGCCGCGGCATGGAGCGGGGGATCCTCACCGATCCCGTCCTGTACCGGAAGGTGAAGCGTCCCATGCGGGACCGGGGCGGACACCGGGTGTGTGATCTGCAGTACGATACGGAGTCGGAGGAGAGGACCCTGATCTTCAAACAGGGCGGCCTCCGTATGGAGATCCCCCTCCGGGATCTGGACCGGTCCTTCGAGGATCTCATCCGGGACACCGGGGACACGGATCTCAAAAACTGAATACGAACCGTCGAGCAAACGGACCCGAACAAGATACGAGGTCGACCTGCCGGGGTTATCGGACAGAGAACCATATTCTCTTCCGGTGATCACGGCAGGTCTTTTTTTTCGCCACAGGACCGGAAAGGAGGGGATCTGCCCGAAAGAAACGAAACAGCCGCAGGGCGCATCAAAAAAAACGGATGTGTCCGGCGGCCCGAGGTCATGCCTTTTCGCCGGATGATCCGGGAAAGGATGCAATCATGACAACATTACGACAGCTGCAGAAGAGGATGCATCGCGAGCCCCGTGACCTGCACGCCGGGAGGCTCCCGGAAACGGATGTCCCTCTGATCTCGGCGGACCTGGAC
>CAJGCI010000133.1 GCA_904501855.1 Oscillospiraceae bacterium
TGACTGAATCATACAGGATGGGGCGATCCCGTCTTGATGAAATACCAATTGAAGGAGAAAACAAAATGAGAAAGACCTTGGCACTGCTGCTGGCGCTGGTCATGGTCGTGGCTCTGTGCGCCTGCGGCGCGGAAACTGCGGAAGAGTCCGCGGCAGCGGCGGAAGAGACAGGAGTATTTGCCGATGTGGCCGGGACCTATGACGAACTGTTTCCTGTCATGTGCGATGCGCAGTACGACCAGCTGTGGCTGGATAACTGTGCTGCCGTAGTGGGCGAAGAAGCGGCCGCTGAGACGGCGGAGGCCCTGAAGAGCGCCTGCATGGGCACCATCTACGGTCAGGAAGCCATCGACGCCTACAGTGACGGCTCCAACGGTGCCCAGTTCGACTGCTACTTCATCAACGGCGTCAAGCAGTTCACTTTCGACGGCAACACCGTCACCGGAACCGATGAGGCCGGAAACGAAGTGTTCTCCCACGAGTATGCCTTCGTACAGGATCTGGCCATCGGTCCCATGCCCGCGGGACGTCTGTACAAGACCGAAGATGCGGATGCCGGTGAGTTCACCTATTTCCTGATGCTCCCGGATACTCCCGACTCCACCTATCACATCGAGTTCCGTTACGGCAGCGACATCGGGGCACTGTCCCAGTACAACGAGGGACCCTATGCCTACTGGCTGGCCGCCGGCATCTCCGCAGACCGGGATGAGGCTCTGATCCGGAACGTCATCGAACTGTTCTGCACCGAGAACCTGGCAGAAGAGGAAGAAGCGGCCTGAGACCGCTGCGTCATATACACACGAAAGAAGCGTTCGATCTCATCTCGAGACCGAACGCTTCGAATAATATTAACTGAGTTTTCAGGGCTACGTCAGGAGCACGGCAGCAGACAACAGCGCCAGAAAGAGCACATTTACTCCCGTAAAGATCAGCAGGTACCGCCCGGTCTGAGCTCCGGAGGAACGGGAATAGAGCTTCAGGGAGATGAGACTGGCAAGACTGGCCACCGGTGTGCCCAGCCCGCCCACATTGACGCCCAGAAGCAATGCGTGGGCCTGCCGGGTGAATCCCGACAGCAGCAGGGCAGCGGGCACGTTGCTGATCACCTGGCTGGTGAGAAGGGAAGTCCAGTATTCCCGGCCGTCAAGCATCTTCCGCAGCAGGGTATCGGCAAACTCCATCCGGGCAAGGTTTCCGGAAAAAATGAAGAAGGCCACAAAGGTTAAAAGCAGCATGAAGTCCGCTTTCAGAAGCGTCTTCCGATCCAGACAGAGCAGGATGGCGATCACCGCCGCCAGCATCACCGGCCAGGGGATCAGACGCAGGACACAGAGAAGGCAGATGCCGAAGATCCCCAGATACAGAGCCAGCAGCCTCCGGTCCAGACCCGGCGCCTGCCCGAGATCGGTGGTGATCGTTCCGCCGGGCAGCAGAAAGCATGCCAGGATCAGAAGAAGGGCTGACAGCCCCCATACCGGGAGAGTGGCCGAGAGAAAATCCCGGAAGGTGAGATCGTAGAAGGAATACAGATACAGGTTCTGCGGATTTCCCATGGGAGTCAGCATGCTGCCGAGATTGGCCGCCACGGTCTGCAGCACCACGACCCAGATGAGCTCCCGTTTCCGGTCGGCCAGGATCATCACCGCCACGGCAAAGGGCACGAAGGTGATGAGGGCCACGTCATTGGTCATGAGCATGGAGCTGAAAAAGCACAGCCCTACCAGGATGATCCCCATGACGCGGATCCCGGAGGCCGTGCTGCACAGGGTGTGGGCCATGTGGGTGAACAGCAGGGCCCGGCGCAGGCCGGAGACCGCCACCATGAGGCAGTACAGCAGCGCCAGGGTGCGCCAGTCGATATAATTCATGTACTGTCCGTCGGGAGGGACCAGAAAGCAGCTGAACACTGCGGCCAGGGCCGCAATGACCAGGACCGGTTCCCGGCGGAACACGTTTCGTAGAGTGGACATGGAAGGATTCCTTTTCGTTTCCTTTTTCCGAAAAAAACACCGGCGTCTGCCGGTGTTTTCGACTTTTCTCAGGTTACGGATCCGAAGACCTGTTCTCTGCGGGAACGCAGTGCGTAGTAAAGAAGTATTCCCAGTACGCCGCAGGAGAGGATCTCTCCAGCACCTACCGTCAGCATCATGAAGGGGACGGGCAGGGGCACTTCGTAGGCATACTTCAGTACGAAGGGTACGATGACGGTGTTGGCCAGGATGGGCGGGACCGGAGCCAGGAAGGGATGGGCCCTGCGAAGCTTCCAGGTGCCGAAGGCGCCGATGAGCGTGGCAAGGGATCCGAAGATGATGTCGGGGACCAGAGCGCCGCCGGCGATGTTGCCGATCAGGCATCCGATGAACAGTCCCGGAATGGCCGCCGGGGTGAATACCGGCAGGATGGTGAGAGCTTCCGCCACGCGGACCTGGATCTCGCGGAAGGAGATGGGAGCAAACACCACGGTGAGTGCCACGTAAACGGCTGCGATCATGGCTCCCTGTGCCAGGAACCGTACTTTGTTGTCTTTCATTCAGATGTCTCCTTAGTTTTGTTTATCGTGAGGATGGTTTCGAACTCACGGCCGCATTGCCGCGGCACGGATGGACTATATCACGGACAGGGAGGGAATGCAAGAGGAAAAATCCCATTTTCAAAAAAGAAACTGTGGCAGATGCTATTTTAATGAAGGACCCGATACGGTATAATCATATTAAAGAACATGATTTACGAAGAAACACCGATGCGAAGGAGAAAAAATATGAGTGAGAAAAAACCTGTACCGGGGACCGGCGGCAACCGCTACGTTCCCTTTGACGAGCGCACCGGCGACAGTTCCGTGGTGTTTTTCACCCGGGATCTGTCCGAAGAGGGACTGAAGAAGATCTACGACAAGGTCAGCTCCGTACTGGAGGGGAAAGTGGCCGTCAAGCTGCACACCGGCGAGGCGGAAGGCCCCAACATCATCCCCAGACCCTGGGTGAAGGAACTGTTGGCATCCCGCCTGCCCGAAGCGGTCATCGTGGAGACCAACACCTATTACGAAGGCTCCCGCTACACCACGGAAGCACACCGGGAGACCCTGAAGATCAACGGATGGGATTTCTGCCCGGTGGACATCACCGATGAAGACGGCGTCGCCACGCTCCCTGTAAAGGGCGGCAAATGGTTCGACGAGATGCACGTGGGCAAAAATCTTCTGAACTACGATTCGCTCCTGGTGCTGACCCATTTCAAGGGCCATACCATGGGCGGCTTCGGCGGATCCAACAAGAACATCGGCATCGGCTGTGCCGACGGACGCATCGGCAAGATGGAGATCCACACCGTGCTGGGCTCCGACAACATGTGGAGCATCGCGGAAGAGGAGCTCATGGAGCGCATCTCCGAGAGCACCAAGGCCACCATCGACCATTTCGCGCCCCATGTCTGCTATATCAACACCATGCGGAACATGTCCGTCTCCTGCGACTGTGAGGGAACGGAAGCGGAACCTGTGGTCACGCCGGACGTGGGTCTGGTGGCATCCCTGGATATCCTGGCCGCGGACAATGCCTGCATCGACCTCATCTACAGCCTGCCCGACGGCGGCGGGAAAGCCCTTATCGAGCGCGTGGAGACCCGCCACGGTCTGCGCCAGCTCAGCTACATGAAGGAACTGGGCATGGGCAATGACCGCTACACCCTCATCGACATCGACAACGGCGACGCCGTCATCACTGCCGCGGAAGCGGTGAAGGACGTCAAGCCCGGCTGGACTCCGGACAAGTACAATACTTTCTGGGGAAGGAACCGGCATTGATCTTCCCAGATACGAAAAAAGATCCATCGTCACCGATGGGTCTTTTTTCATGGCAGACCGGCAGCACACTTGCAAACAGAGAACAAACTCAATACAATGAAATCAGAAAAGAAGCTCCCTCGTACTGGAACAGGAGAAGAAGATGAGAAAGAACCGCATCGCACTGCTGCTGGGGATCATCCTGATGCTCAGCCTGGTGCTCACCGGCTGCCGCAGCGCCGGGAAGACCGTGCAGCCATCCTATGAAGGGGAATCCTTCACGGAGAACTTCAATACGCCAAAACCCACTCCCACGCCCACGCCGGAGGGAGGAGCGGCGGAGAAGCTGTCCACCCAGGACGCGCTGAAACAGAAGAAGAACATGCAGTTTGTCCGTGCCGACGCGAAGACGGATATCATGGGCGACAATGAGGTCCGGAACATCCTGCTCATCGGCCAGGACCGTCGGAAGGACGACAAGAAACAGATGAGAGCCGACTGCATGATGGTCTTCAGCATCAATACCGCCACCAACCAGGTAAGTCTCATCTCCCTGATGCGGGATCTGTATGTGCCCTTCTCCAACGGGAAGGAGGGTCTTCTGAACACCACCTACATGGACGGCGGCATCGACCTTCTGTCCGGGACCATCGAGAAGGATTTCGGCATTCACATCGATCATTATCTGGAACTGGACTTCTGGCGGTTCATGGATCTGTTCAAGCTGCTGGGCAACGTAGGCATCGACCTCAACTACGTGGAGGCAAACTACCTCAACGGCGACGGACAGAAGCTGCGGGAAGCCTTCTCCGGCACCGGAGACGGACTGAAGACCTGGAGCCTGAAAGACGGCTGGAACGAACTGGATTACGAACAGCTGCTGTGCTACTGCCGTACCCGGGAGATCGGAAACGGAGACTGGGAGCGCACCGCCCGTCAGCGAAAAGTCATTAAAACCATGTATCAGAAGCTCATGGGATACACCAA
Organism: Oscillospiraceae bacterium; assembly: GCA_904501855.1. Lineage (GTDB taxonomy): Bacteria > Bacillota > Clostridia > Oscillospirales > Oscillospiraceae > UBA2922. Next base: position 4,769 of record CAJGCI010000133.1, read on the forward strand.
TTCCCGGGTGATCCGTTTGACCCAGGAAGCCCACAAGTATTTCACCACCGATCTGACGGAATCCCAGATGCTGGGCTATCTGTACGTGCTCCGCAACCGGGGGATCACCCAGGTCAATGAGTACCGTCTTCCCGTGGACGGCTCCTACACTCAGGAAGTGAAGGAGAACGGGGAGGAGAAACTGGATGTGCTGGTACCTCACCTGGACACCAACCGCAGCACGGCACAGAAGTTTATCAACGGCACCCAGTAACGATTATAATTGAAAAGCAAAGCCGGAACAGGACCTGCTGGTGCAGGCGCTGTTCCGGCTTGATTCATATGCAGATGTATTATTCTTTGATCAGAGGAGCGCCGGAGTGCCAGGCTTTTCCGCACACTTCTCCCACGGAGAAATAATCGAAGCTCACCTGATCGAAGAGGAAGGGATGGATCTTTCTGCTGTCGATCTTTCCCTCGTCATCCAGGATCTTCTCATCCGCCA
>CAJGCI010000134.1 GCA_904501855.1 Oscillospiraceae bacterium
AGCGATTCCAACACGGCCATCGTCCTGCCCTTTACGGACGTACCGGCCAGTGAGTATTACTACGAACCGGTGAAATGGGCCTATGCAGCCGGGATCACCGCCGGAACGAGCCCCACCACCTTCGGCTCCAATGACTATGTCACCCGGGAACAGATGGTGCAGATGCTCTACCGATATGCCGGCTCCCCGGTATTCACCGGCTCCGCCGCGCAGTACTCCGACGCCGGAGAGATGGAGGCATACGCCGGCACTTCCCTGCTCTGGGCGGCAAACCACGGGATCATCGATGTCTCCGACGGCAGACTCCATCCGAAGCAGCCTGTCTCCCGCGCCGAACTGGCCCTGGCACTTCATCATCTGAGCATTCTATAAATAATCATCCACCGGCTTAGCTGTACTGCCCCCAATTATTTGGACAAATGATTGGGGGTTATTTAATGGGAAAATTTAGTAAGCAAGAAAAACTTGCTATGTACCAAAGAGTAAAGGACGGTGCAAGTAAAAGAGGATTGGCAAGGGAATATGGAATTAATGATGCCGATCTAAAATACTTAATACGCTTAATAGATACGCATGGTGTGGAAATACTGGATCGTGAAAAGCCACACTATTCTAAAGAGTTTAAAACCAAGCTCATCAAAGAGGCAGAATTTGGGGAGGAATCCATCCGAGATATAGCAGTAAAATATGGTTTGCGAACACCATCCATGTTACGAAACTGGATAAAGGAGTTCAAAACAAATAACTATGTTATAGTAGAGAAAAAACTAGGGAGGCCCCCTACTATGACAAAACCAAAACCACAAAAGTCTTACGAAGAGATGACAGCGGAAGAAAAGGTCAGGTTTTTAGAGCAAAAGACAGAATATCTTGAAGCTGAGAACGAATACTTAAAAAAAGTAAAAGCCGTAGTTCAAAAGAGGAAGAATCAACAACCAAGGAAAAAGTGATGGTTGTCCATGAATTACGGCAGAAATACCCATTAAGGATTCTTCTTCAGATTGCAGATTTGAGCCGTTCTACATACTATTACAATATTGCCAGCAAAGACAAAGACGAAAAGAACAAAGAGATTATAGATGCAATTTTCGCTATTTTTGAAAAACATAATGGCATGTATGGGTACCGCAGAATTGCTGCAGAATTACGTAATTCCGGACAAATAGTAAACGTCAAAAAAGTACGTCGTCTCATGAGAAGGGAAGGATTGCGGGCAAAACAAAGAGAAAAGAAAAAATACAGTTCTTACAAGGGAACTGTAGGGACCGTTGCCGAAAACCTGATTCAAAGAAATTTTGTGGCTTCTCATCCGAATGAAAAGTGGTTCACTGATGTAACAGAGTTTAACCTTCGAGGAGAAAAATGTTATCTATCACCAATTATGGATGCATATGGCCAGGCCATTGTTGCTAGCAATATCTCGCGTACACCAAATCTGAAACAGGTCTATGAAATGCTAAATGATGCTTTTTCCAACAATCCGGATCTTGAAGGATTGGTGTTTCACTCTGATCAGGGCTGGCAATACCAGCATGATACTTACGTGGCAAGATTAAAGTCAAAGGGTATCCTTCAAAGCATGTCAAGAAAAGGCAACAGCATGGACAATGGTTTAATGGAAAACTTTTTCGGAATACTGAAATGTGAGATGTTTTATGGTCAAGAGGACAAGTATGAGACCATTGATGATTTGATGAGAGCAATTAACGAATATATAGACTATTACAACAACGATAGAATTAAGTTAAAATTGAATGGACGAACTCCAGCTCAATTTCGAAATTCGTCCATAAAATCATATTAACGAATAATTAGTGTCCAACTTTTGGGGAGCACTTCAGCTAAGCCGGTGGTTTTTCATATATCGCCTAAAAGGCTCTGCTACTAGCCGCGTCTAAAGACGCTTTTACGATCTGGCACCTGCGAGGGGATTGTTACTTGCTACCCGTAAACGGGTCTTGGAATTCTCTCATCGTCATCTGATCGTGGATTTGGTCTTCCTTCAGTTGATTTTGGATGTATTCCTGGATCTTCTTTGCGTTCTTTCCTACGGTATCCACGTAATACCCTCGGCACCAAAATTGTCGGTTTCCATACTTGTATTTCAGATTCCCATATCGTTCATGGATCATCAATGAACTTTTCCCTTTTAGAAACCCCATAAAGGAGGAAACCGACATTTTGGGAGGAATTTCTACGAGCATGTGAATATGGTCCGGGCATACTTCTGCTTCTATGATATGGATTCCTTTCCAATCACATAATTCCCGCAGTATTTTCCCGATCTCTGCTTTGTGTTCCCCATAAAACACTTGCCTTCGATATTTCGGTGCAAATACGATATGATATTTGCAGTTCCATTTGGTATGCGCTAAACTATTATTGTCAGATGTCTTATTGTGTGACATTTTGATAGACCTCCTTGTCTAGTTCTTGTGCAGTTGCCAGACCGCACCATTACTATAGCACTTGGAGGTTTTTTCATCGCTAAAGCTCTTTTGAACTCCCGGCACAGCCGGGAGTTTTCGCTAACCAAAGAGGCTCCGCCGATCGTATTCGGCGGAGTCAGTATTTTGTGGTAAATCTCCGTTCTCCGGGATCCACGGGGATCGTTTTCGATTCCATGTTCTCGATTCGGATATAGGCACCGTTCTCCACGGCCAGGATCACCCGGTCGATCTGCTCTTCCGTTCCCTGGACCTCCATGGTGACGGAGCCGTCAAACTCGTTGCGGACCCATCCGGTGGCTCCCGCGGCATCGGCGGCATACCGTGCCCGGTAGCGGAATCCCACGCCCTGGACCCAGCCGTAGAACCGGATCCGTCTCCGTATGATCTCCTGCGACACGGGCATCCCTCCTTTTTTCCTGCTTTCAGCATTATTATAGCAGATACCGCGCCCGTCTGCATGGCCTTCGCAGCCGCCCACGTTCACAATTACACATTGATTAATAAACCGATCTGTAGTAAAATACACAAAGTGACTTTTGACAAGGCTGCACTAGTCGGGGAGCTAGCGGTGCCCTTTTCCCGCAATCCGCTACAGCGGGGGTGAATCCCCGGCCTAGGGTGTGCAATGTGTCGTCTGACACCGGCAAGCAGTGTTGACGATCCGGTCTCACGCAACGGAAACCCGTGAACCATGTCAGGCGGGGAACCGAGCAGCATTAAGCGGTGCTTTTCGTGTGCCGTGAGGGTGCCGGGTCCGAGCCGGCTACCGGCGTAGCGGGCATATCGCATTATTCGAAGTCGGGTGTGCAGTCTTGTCAAGGGTCACTTAGTTTTGGAGGTGACAGACATGTATCAGGCATTATACCGGAAATGGCGTCCCAAGACATTTGACGATGTCGTGGGTCAGGAGCATATCACGGAAACCCTGAAAAAGCAGGTCATGAACGACCGGCTGAGTCATGCATATCTGTTTATCGGCACCCGGGGCACCGGCAAGACCACCTGTGCCAAGATCCTTGCCAAGGCCGTCAACTGCGAGCACCCGGTAAACGGAAATCCCTGTGGGGTGTGTCCTTCCTGCCGGGCCATCGAGGAAGAATCCGTCATGGATATCGTGGAGATGGACGCAGCTTCCAACAACGGCGTGGACAATATCCGTGACCTGCGGGAAGACGCCATCTTCTCTCCCACTTCCGTACGCAAGCGTGTCTATATCGTGGACGAGGTCCACATGCTTTCCCTGGGCGCTTTCAACGCGCTGCTGAAGATACTGGAGGAGCCGCCGGAACACCTGATGTTCATCCTGGCGACCACGGAGCTGAACAAGGTGCCCGCCACCATCCTCTCCCGGTGCCAGCGCTACTCCTTCAAGCGCATCAGCGTTCCCCAGATCCGGGACCGTCTGAATTATGTGGCATCTCAGGAACCCTTTGAACTGGACCCGGATGCCGCGGAATTCATCGCCCAGCTGTCCGACGGCGGCATGCGCGATGCCCTCTCTCTTCTGGACCAGTGCTCCGGCACGGATCACATCACGGTGGAGACGGTTTACTCCGCCATGGGTCTGGCCGGCAATCTCGCCATCTCTCAGATGATGGATCATATCCTCGCACAGAAAACCGAAGAGGCCGTGAAACTGTTTCATCAGATGTGGAAGGACGGGAAGGATCCCTCCTCCATGCTCAGTGAGATCAATACGCTGCTAAGAGACGTTCTGATCACAAAGATCGCTCCCTCCGGGGGAAACGATCTGCTCAGCGGCACCTATGCAAGGGATGTTCTGACCCGGTTCTCCGGGAGCATGTCCCTGGCGGAACTGACCAGCCGGATGAACATCATCCAGGATGCCCTCAGCGCCATGCGCGCGTCGTCAAATACCCGCATCGACGCGGAGCTCTGTCTGGTCCGTCTCTGTCAGCCGGAACTGAGTTCCGGAACGGATGCCCTGGAATCCCGTATCGACCGTCTTGAAAAGATGCTGGCCGGCGGGATCCCGGTCTCTGCCAGACCGGCAGCACCCGCAGTCAAAGCAGCTCCGGCGACCGCGCCGGCACCTGCTCCACAGCCAGTCCCGGAACCACAGCCAGTCCCGGAACCACAGCCAGTCCCGGAACCACAGATGCCCGACGGTTCCCCCCTTCCGGAAGAACCGCCGGCCGAGGAGGAAATCCTCTATGACGTCCCTTCCCCGGAACCTGTGGAAAAACCGGAAGTACCGGCAACGCCGGAACCGGAACCATCCGCACCGGCACCTATGGAAGATCCCAATTCTCCCGGCGGTTCGGTATCCGTGGATGATCCCGCTTTCATTGATAAGCTGAAGGACAATCTCCATGAGATCCTCTCAGTCGGCATCAAACACTTCATGCGGGACCCGACCATTTCATTCGTATTAAAGGCAGACATACTTAATCTTTACATTCCGGATAATTTCAAGTATGGTCAGCTTAATAAACCAGAGGTCATCAGCGCATTCCGTCAGGAAGCGTATAAACTGTCCGGCCGTGAGATCAACGTGGTCATGCACGACAGGGCATACGATCAAAATGCACAGACTGTCACCAAGGATGTGCTCGATCTGGACCGATTCAAAGAAGTTCATTTTACAGGAGGAAATAACAATGGCTAAAGGTGGATTTGGTGGAAATCAGGGCAATATGATGAAGCGCGCCCAGAAGATGCAGCAGGAGTTCATGAAACTGCAGCAGGAACTGGAAGCGGCAAAGTATGAAGGCACTGCCGGCGGCGGTGCAGTCAAGGCCGTCCTCATGGGCAC
>CAJGCI010000135.1 GCA_904501855.1 Oscillospiraceae bacterium
GTACTCCGGCAGGATCCTGCGGATATCCGTGCCGTCCATGAGGATCTGTCCCCGGTCCGCATCCCAGAACCGCGCCACCAGATTGGCCACGGTGGTCTTTCCCGACCCCGTTTCCCCGACGATGGCGGTGACGTTCCCGGAGGGTGCCCGGAAGGATACATGCTCCAACACATCCTCCTGTGCGTACCGGAAGGTCACGTCCCGGAACTCCAGATCACAGGTCTCCATCGCCGGCTGTTCATCACCCGAAACCGGCGCTTCCTCCAGGATCTCGCGGATCCGGTTTCCGGCGGCATTCTTTTCATAGGCCAGCGCCGGCACTTCCGCGATCGCTCTGGCGGCGGGGATATGGATCCGGAGGGCAAAGGCAAAGAACACGATCATGGCCAGCCGTGAGATCTGCCCGTTGATCAGCAGCATGGCTCCCGCGAACACCACCAGTCCCAGTCCCATCTGAAGGATAGTCTCGGAGGCGGAGGTGAAAATACCGGAGGTCAGTTCCATGCGGAGAGATGCCCGCTTCAGTTCCCGGAGAGTGCGGCACAGCTTCTGATTTTCATACCCGGATCGGGCATCCATGCGGATCTGCGGCATTCCGTCCACATATTCGTGCAGATCCCGCTCCGCTTCCGTCTTCGCATCCAGCTGTTTCATGATCAGCCGGTTCTGGATCTTCATGGACAGCAGCTGGACCGCCACGGCTACGACGACCATGGCCGCCGACGCCAGTCCCATCTTCCAGTTCAGAAAGAAGGACAGAAGCAATGCGAGAGGGATCGTGACGCAGGACGCGGCCACCGACGGGATCAGACTGGAGAGCAGCACTTCCGCCTGGATGCAGTCATCCACCAGGGCGGCCACGATATCGCTGATCTCTCTCCGGCTGAAGAAGGAATAAGGAAGCCTCTGCAGCTTCTCCGCCGTCATCTGCCGGATCCTCTGACACTCCCGGTAGGACGGGATGTTCGTATGGGAGTACTGAATCTTGTGGATCTTCGCCTCCGCGAGAGAGAACGCGGTACCCAGGATCAGGGAAAGAACGATCCACAGTCCGATACGCTCTCCGCCGCTGCTTCCCAGCAGTCTGGCGATAAACCAGATGCTGACGGCAAAGGAGGACGCGGACACGGTCTGCAGCAGAACGGTATCCCGGACCGCCCGGTACAGGTCCTGCTCCCCTTCTCCGGAGATGGGAAAGAATTCCTTCATGTGTCTCATTCTGCCACCTCCCCGTTTCCGATGGTCCACTGAACGTTTTTTCTTCCGATGTCCCACAGGGATGCATAGCGGCCGTTCTGTTTCAGCAGCTCGTCATGGGAGCCCGATTCCCACACCAGACCGTCTTCCATGTAATAGATCCTCCGGGCGGCGGTCACATTGGACAGCCGGTGGGAGATCATGATCACCGTCTTCTCTCTCGCCAGTGCCTCCACGGCTTTCTGCAGATAGTATTCGTTCTCCGCGTCCACGGAAGAGGTGGCCTCGTCCAGGATGAGGATGGGCGCGTCTTTCAGGAATGCACGCGCCAGTGCGATACGGCGCTGTTCTCCTCCGGAAAACCGCCGGCCTTCCTCGCCGATGACGGTGTCGTAGCCTTTGGGCAGCGCCGTGATGAAGTCATGACAGCACGCCGCCTTCGCGGCACGGACCACTTCTTCCTCCGTGGCATCCGGCCGGGCGCTGCGGATGTTCTCCCGGATGGTGTCCCGGTACAGAAAGCAGTCCTGAAACACCATGGAGATGTTCTTCATCCGTTCCGCCGGCGCGATGGTCCCGGCGTCCACGCCGCCGATGAGGATCCTTCCGTCATCCGGATCCCAGAACCCCGCCAGCAGTCCCGCCACGGTGCTCTTGCCGCCGCCGGAAGGTCCTACGATGGCCGTTAGGGTCCCTTCCTCCGCCGTGATGTTCACGTTCCGGACCGTCTCTCCTCCCTTTCGGTAGGAGAAGCAGACCTGACACATCTCCACTTTTCCGATCTTCTGCGGAAACGGAACTCCCTGGCCGGGATCTCTTGCCGGTACCATTTCCATATCACGGATGCGTCCTTCCGCCATGGCGGAGCGGACACTGTGGTTGCCCACGGCCGCCGCCTTGGGAACGAAGGTCTTCAGGGTCGGGGTCAGAAGCAGGAACGTGATGGTATCCACCGTCAGTTCCTTCGACCATCCGTGGATCCACAGCAGCAGCGCGGCACAGGGAAAGAGCACCAGATACAGATTGGAAAGGATGGTGCTGAAGACGCAGTCGAACTTCTCCCACACCAGGGTATACGGGGCACAGGAATCCGAATAGGCGACGATCTGCGCATCCAGATCGCTGCAGACGGAATTGCGGTGGCCGAACACCTGAAAGACCCGCTTTCCCCGGACGAACTCCTCCGCCGCGTTTTTCAGCCGTTCCAGCGCGGTAAGGTAGATATCCATCATCTTCTTCCCGCCCCCTTCCGCAGAGGAGTAGGACATGTAGTTGTAGTATCCCGCGACGGCGATCCCCACCGCCAGCGCAGCGGTGTACCAGGGATTCACCGCGATCATCCCCGCCAGCAGAGCCAGGGGCAGGACCACGGCGATGACGATCTCGATGAGGTCATGGGCAAGATACGACTGGATCTGATTGACGTTGCCGTAGAGATTGCTCAGCACCGTTCCGGTGCCCATGCGGTGGTACATCCCCAAAGGGATCCGGGAGAGATACTCCGCCAGATCCATCCGCATCCGGTATCCGATGCCGAAAGCTCCCACATGGGACAGGGACAGCGCCCCAAAGTACGCGATCACGTATCCCGCGCAGCCCGCGGCGGCGAACAGGCCGTGACGGACGATGCCGCGGGCTGCGTCTGCCGTCCATGTTTCCGTATATACCAGGATCCCCACGATCCGGTAGATCTGCACATAGGGAATCAGATAGCAGATCCCCGCAGCCGCCGACAGCAGCAGCGCCAGCACCACCGGGACCGGGTCTTTCCGGATCCATTCCGTTATCATTTTCAGTGATTCCATGATTTTCCTCAGCTTACAAAAGAATGGAAGGCATCTCCGATGGGGTTCAGAGATGCCTTTCGAACTGCCCGGCAGTCATTGTTCCTGCCGGAACGCGATCCTACGCCGGAGTGCAGGCGCGGATCATGAACATCGGCGTATTGCCGTAGATGCATTTTTCCTTGTCATCCCAGAGTTCCTCGATGATATCCCGGTCATAGCAGACCTCCTGATATCCCAGGCCCTGGAGAAGTCCCACATCCCAGTCCGGCCGGATCCGGTCTCTCAGGGCATGATCCCAGACATCGCTCTCATCCGGGCGATACTGTTCAAAGCGTTTCCGCAGTGCCTCCTCATCCCCGTCGTATACGTTTCCGGAGAAATCCGAACCGTAGATCTTCATGCATTCGATGTGCCGTCGGACGCTCTCCTCATGCTCGGAAAAACCGTACCGGGACAGGTGCCAGTTGGCATCGAAGATCAGCAGCACTCCCCCGGGACGCAGCACCCGCTTCCATTCGCGGTACACCCGGGCATGATCCCGCAGGGTATGTGTGACGTTCCGGCTGATGACGAGATCAAAGGAATCGTCCTCAAACTCCAGATGATGGCAGTCCATGAGGAGGAAATTGACCGAAAGGCCGTTTTCTTCCGCTCTGCTCCGGGCGTACTCCAGCATGGAATCGCTGCCGTCGACGGCGGTGACCCGGTGGCCTTCCTGAGCCATGATGCAGGAGAAGAATCCGGGACCGCAGCCGCAGTCCAGGATATCCAGGCGTCCCTGTTTCGGCACCTGTTCCAGGATCTGTTTCTTCCAGGCCGCTGCCCGGAAGCTGTGGATCTCATCTTCAATGATATCGTTGTAGTTGGTCGCGCCCTGCGACCACTGTTCGTTGATGATTTCCTGTTCCTTATCCAATTTGTCGTTCCTCCTTGATGAGTTTGGTGGACCTCCAGTCGGCAAAGCGGTAATACAGTACCATTTCCGCCGCGGTGAGGCCCCAGGTAATGGGATAGGACCATGCGATGGTCTTCACATCCGGGTATACCGGGACCGTCAGCATCATCAGGATGCTGCGGACCAGTGTGATGTTCAGCAGGATGATCATGGTGGGCGGTGTCGCCTTCCCTGCGCCCTTGATGGAATCTCCGTAGACCTGCAGGATCAGATACAGTAGATAGAACGGGAAGGTGGTGTGGATGATCCGGGAACAGAGTGCCGTGACTCCGGCGTCCCGGACGAACAGCCCCGCAGCCTGCCGGCTGAAGATCATCAGCAGGACACTGGTCAGTACCGTGATGACGCTCCCGGCGAGAAGACAGGCGCGGGTCCCGCGGGATGCCCGTTCCGGCTGCCGCGCTCCCAGATTCTGACCCACAAAGGTGGTGGCCGCCTGTCCGAAGGCCACGATGGGAAAATAGATGGGCAGCTCCACCCGGAAATAGGCAGTAAAGGCCGCCACGGCATCGGTGCCCAGTCCGTTGATGAAATACTGTGCCACTACGTTGGACAGGGCGATCACCAGGGTCTGGAATCCGGAGGGGATTCCTACCCGCAGGATGGCTCCCAGGACGGGGCCGTGGATGCGGATCTCACGGACCCGGATCCGCAGATCCGGATCGATGCGCCGGAACAGATAGATCACCGTCAGCAGTGCGGCCATCCCCTGGGAAAAGAACGTCGCCCAGGCGACGCCTTCCACACCGAGATGAAACACCAGGAGGAACACTCCGTCCATGATCACATTGACGATGCCTCCCGCCAGCTGGAACATCAGGGGCATGAAGGAATCCCCCATGGCCCGGATAACACCGGCTCCCATGTTGTAGCTGACGATGAACAGAGCGCTAAAGAAATAGATCCGCAGATAAGACACGGCCAGTGAAACGATCTCTTCCGGTGTCCCGATGGCGTTGATGAAGGCAGGGGCAAGCGCGTATCCCAGTCCGAATACCAGCACGCCGCTGAGGATGCTCAGGGCGGCACCGGTATGAAGGATCTTCCCCACCGTCTCCCGGTCCTTTGCCCCGAAGGCGTTGGCGGTGACCACCCCGGCACCTACCGCAAGGCCGCCGAACAGCCCCACCAGGCAGGTGACCATCATGGAACTGGCCCCCACCGCGGCGGAGGCGTTCTTTCCCAGGACCTGTCCGATATACAGCAGGTCCACCGTATTGTAGAGCAGCTGCACCAGGCTGGAGCCCAGCA
>CAJGCI010000136.1 GCA_904501855.1 Oscillospiraceae bacterium
TGCTTCTTTTGCCTTCTCCTCAATCTTCTGTCCGTGCTCATCGGTTCCGGTCAGAAACATGACATCATAACCGCACATCCGTTTGTATCTCGCGATCGTATCCGTCGCCACCGTGCAGTAAGTATGTCCGATATGCAGTTTGTCGGACGGGTAATAAATCGGGGTTGTAATATAGAATTTACCCTTGCTCATGTTTCTTCCTCCATATATCTATCAATTTGTTTCCGTTGGTGATCAGTCGTCCGCTGTGTGGTAATGATAGGTGCTCTTGGCTTCCACATTGCTGGAGATCAGCTGATTGGCGCTGTTGTATACATTGCGGTAGGTGGTTGTCGTATAACCGGTCGCTACCGAGGGATTGTTCGGATCAAAGATCTTCGACGTGTCACTGGTCATGACCACATGGGTACCGGCTTCATTGGTTCCCAAAATCTCAATGTTCAGCGTCATGGATGATGTGTTGGTGCTTGCTAGGATCTTGATGGGATATGCCGTGTTGTTGACAAACCGGAAATCCGGTGACTGCCAGCTGACGGTGGCATCCAGTCCATCCGGAAGATACGAAACCGGGAAATAATGGTTTGTGCGGGATGTGATCTTCAAGTTTGCAAGCAGCGCTGCATTGTACAGTGTGGAGGATACCTGACAGATTCCTCCGCCGATCTCCTGAACCACTTTTCCTTCCAGGTAGGCACCGGCCTCTTTGAAACCGGCCGCAGCAGTGCGCTGTCCAACCGTACCGTTATAGGAAAAGCTCTCTCCAGGATTCAATACTTTCCCGTTGATTTTTGATGCCGCCAGAACAATGTTGTTTACACGATTGGAGGAACTGGATGCAAAGGAGGATGATTTTGCCCCCAGCTGATTGGCAAACAGCTTGGCATTCAGCGCCTCGGTCGTCACTGTGGGTTCCGTTACCTCGATCGGAACTTTGATTACATCACCGATATTGGCGTTGTTTACTAGTTTCGTGGCCTCTTCCACATTAAAGTCTACTCCGCTGGAGGACTGTGTTGCCGCCCCAGTAGAGGGGTCATAGACCGCATTTTTTACTTCTCTGTATATGGAATCGTGGATACCCTGTATGTCTACCGTGTTTTCCGGAATCTCGGAAGAAAAATCATACTGAACCTGCGAGAAGTTCCTTTTCTTCAGTGCATCCATCACTTCATTCTGGATCTCTTTCTGATCGATGGTCAGTCCCTGCGCGCTCCGGATGATGGTCACTTCCCGGTTTTCCAGGCTTACATCATACGGTTTTTCCGGAAAAGAACTGTACATCTCTTCCACCGCATCGGAGATCTGGGTTTTAACATAGTCCTCATCAATCTTCTGGGTTTCCGAAAAGATGTCTTTGGAAAATGTCATTCCGTGCAGGTACTCGGCGAGACTTCCGAAAAATGACGTGTTCTTTCCGTATGATTCTGCCTGTTCTGCAATCTCTTCCGCTGGGCGGATTGCGCCGGACTGTGCAGCGTTCACGGTCACTTTGTACCCGGCAGGCAGTGCGGCGGTTACATTTTCCTCGCCAAGGGCGGTCCACCCGTTCTCATTGAGAACGGAAACCGCCTCTTCCACGGTCTTTCCTCCCAGATCGATATCTGCCACTGATATTCCCGGAAAAATCCGATCGGATTGACGGACATGGTATGTAAACCCAACTACTCCGGCAATCAGCAGAAGAAGGACAAGATCCAGTGTGAGTACGACTTTCCAGAGTTTTCCCTTGCCCTCACGTTCTTCCTCTTCTGCTTCTGCGGGCATGCTTTCGTTTTCTTCCGCATCTACGGCAGAGGAAACATTTTCGGTCTGTTCCGTTTTTTTCTTTCTGCTCGTGATAATCTACGTCCTTTCAAAGAACCGGGTCACTTATCGAAGCAACTCCTCGATATATGCACTAAACTGCTCTTCTTCTCCGGCGGGAAGCGCTACGGGCTCCACATCTTTCAGCGTATCCCGCATCCACGGGGAGGTCTGCGCCCGTTCCGCCGCCTGTGCATCCAGCACCGCACCGATAAGCTGATTGGAGATAAGGAAGCCGGAAGGAGTCAGTGACCACCGCTCGTCTTCACATACTGCCCATCCCTTGCTCTCAAATTCCTTGAGGAGATTTTCAATGGGCTCCCATTCGCTGAGGTAAATGTTGCTGTACTCGCTTTTTTTGATTCCATGGGTGGTCCTCAGTCCAAGCATGATATACTCAGAAGCTTTCTCCATCGGGGAGATTTCCTCGTATTCCTCAACAATGCTTTTCGATCCGGCGATTCCGGACAGATACGCTTTCAGATCTTTGATATAGCTGTATCGAATGTTTCCGACGCAGGAGGCTGCGCTGGGACCAAATCCCATATAGTCTTTCATCTGCCAGTAGCGCAGATTGTGCTTGGATTCATAGCCAGGGATTGAGAAGTTTGAGATCTCGTACTGCTGATATCCGTTCTGCCGCAGCATCTCAATGGTATACATGTACATGTCCGCCTGGGTGTCCGCGTCAGGGAGCAGCGGAGAATCATGGTAATTCCGATACAGCGGTGTATCTTCTTCCAGCTGAAGTCCATAGCAGGACAGATGTTCCGGGCGCAGTTCCACGGCGCGTTCCAGCGTCTCCGCCCAGTCCGCCTTGGTCTGGCTGGGCAGTCCGTAGATCAGATCCAGACTGATATTCTCAAATCCGGCCTTGCGGGCATTGCGCACCGCCATTTCCACCTGTTTGAAATTGTGCCGCCGGCCGATCATCTTGAGGATCTCATTGTTGGCAGACTGCATCCCGATGGAAAGCCGGTTTACTCCCTCTTTCCGGAGCATCTTCAGATCTTGAAGCTTCATGCTGTCCGGATTGCACTCCAGGGTGACCTCCGAGTCCCGGCGGACCCGGCCAAGCCCCTTCAGTTCTTCAAAAATATTCGCAATGCGTTTTGCTCCGAAGTAACTGGGGGTGCCGCCGCCAAAGTAGACCGTGTCGATCTCGTACATTTTCATAGACACGTCTGCTTCTTCCAGATGGGCGATCAGTGCTTTTTCGTAATCCCCCATCAGAGACTCATGGTTCGGGAGGGAATAGAAATCACAGTATTCACATTTGCTGGCACAGAACGGTATATGGATGTATATTCCCAGGCTTTCTTTCATAGTTTTATTCTTTCTTTACTGTTTTCTTGAATCAGAGAAGATCGCTGATCAGAGAGACAAATTCTCCGGGCTCCTGCAGCTCCACACCGGAAACCAGTTCCGCCGCTGCTGCAAGAATCTTTACGTAATTTGCCGCCTTCTCCTTGTCGTCGGCTTCATATGCTTCCTTGATCGCCTCGAACGCATGGTGATTGGCGTTGATCTCCAGAACCCGGACCGCGCGGATCTTCTGCATCTCCTCGCTGGGACTGGCACGGAAATACCGCTCCATCTCAAGCGTGATGGGGCCTTCCGTACTGAGGGCACTGGGTTTGGAGACCAGTTTGTTGGTCAGGCGTACTTTAGCAACACGCTCACCCAAAGACTCTTTCAGATAATCGAGAAGCTCTTTGTTCTCCTCGTTCTGTTCTTCTGCCGCTTTCTTGTCTTCTTCCGTGTCAAAGCCGAGATCATCGGTCATAACATTGCAGAAGGTCTTTCCGTCATGGTCGCGCAACTGTTCCAGAACCATCTGATCAATGGCAAGATCCAGATAAATGATCTCATAGCCGCGGGCACGGACTTCTTCGCACTGCGGCAGGTCCATGGCATGCCGGACGGAGTCGGAAGAAGCATAGTAGATCTTCTGCTGGCTCTCGGGCATATTGTCCACATATTCCTGCAATGTGACCTGATGCTCTTCCGACGTATAGAAGATCAGAAGGTCTTTCAGGAAATCTTTATATCTTCCGTACTCATCACAGATGCCGGCTTTGATATCCACGCCAAAGGAGCGGAAGAACTGCTGATATTTGGGACGATCATCGTTCATCATCTTCATCAGCTCGGATTTGATCTTCTTTTCCAGGCTGTTTCCGATTACGTGAAGCTGGCGGGTGTGCTGAAGGATCTCACGGGAGATGTTCAGAGACAGGTCCGGAGAATCGACAACACCCTTGACGAAGTCAAAATACTCGTGAACGAGGTCCGGGCATTTTTCCATGATCATAACGCCGTTGGAATACAGAGTGATTCCGGCTTTCTTGTCTTCGGAGAAACGGTCCATCGGCTCCTGTCCGGGAACAAAGAGCATGGCCTTGTAGGAAATGGTTCCTTCTGCGTTGACGCGGAGCGTAACAATGGGATCCTTCTGCTCATGGAATTTTTCCTTGTACCACTCGGCACAGTCTTCATCACTGACTTCCGCTTTGGAACGCTGCCAGATGGGGACCATGGAGTTCATGGTCTCAGTGGCTGTGACCATCTCATACTCATATTTCGGATTGCCCTGATCGTCGACCTCTCCGGTCTCTTTTCTTTCCTGATGCTCCACGTCCATCTCTATGGGCCAGCGAACATAATCGGAATACTTCTTGATCAGTGCCTTGATCTTCCAGACTTCCAGATAGGAGCTGAAGACTTCTTCATCGGTGTCTTCTTTCAGGTGCATGATGACGCGGGTTCCGACCTCCGGCTTCTCGATCTCTTTGACCGTGTAGCCGTCGACTCCGGAGCTTTCCCATTTTACGCCCATTTCTTCGCCGTATTTTCTGGTCTCTACCGTTACCTTCTGAGACACCATGAAAGCGGAGTAGAAACCGACACCGAACTGTCCGATGATGGATACGTCTTCCGCTGCTTCCTCTTCCGAATCCAGATCCTGTTTGAACTGGTTCGAGCCGGACTTTGCGATGATGCCCAGATTGTTTTCCGCCTCGGCTTTATCCATACCGATACCGTTGTCGATTACGGTGATGGTGCGGTTTTCTTTGTCCAGCTCCACACGGATTTTAAAATCATCTCTGGACATGCCGACATTTTCATCGGTCAGGGACAGATAGCACAGTTTGTCGATGGCGTCGGAAGCGTTGGAGATAATCTCGCGGAGAAAAATCTCTTTATTGGTATAAATGGAGTTGATCATAAGATCCAGCAGTCTCTTCGATTCTGCTTTGAACTGTTTTTTTGCCATGGTATAAACCCCTCCAAAAATAATATATAAATTGACTGAATATTCATTATATCATGAATTGCTTGTTTTTCAATCGTTTCCCA
>CAJGCI010000137.1 GCA_904501855.1 Oscillospiraceae bacterium
AAGAAGGAATACCTGTCCAAGAAGTCCGTCTGGATCTTCGGCGGCGACGGCTGGGCATACGACATCGGCTTCGGCGGTGTTGACCATGTCCTGGCTTCCAACAAGGACGTCAATATCTTCGTCTTCGACACCGAGGTTTACTCCAACACCGGCGGACAGGCTTCCAAGGCTTCCAACATCGGTCAGGTCGCACAGTTTGCGGCAGCCGGTAAGGAAATCAAGTCCAAGTCTCTTGCTGAGATGGCAATGACCTACGGTTATGTCTACGTAGCACAGATCGCCATGGGCGCTGATCAGAATCAGACCCTGAAAGCTATCCGCGAAGCAGAAGCTTACAAGGGACCGTCCCTGATCATCGGTTACTCCCCCTGCGAGATGCACTCCATCAAGGGCGGCATGACCAACTGCCAGGGCGAGATGAAGAAAGCAGTCGACTGCGGTTACTGGAACCTCTTCCGCTACAATCCTGCTGCTGAGGGTGCCAAGTTCACTCTGGACAGCAGAGAGCCGAAGGACGGTTACCGTGAGTTCCTGATGAATGAGGCTCGTTACAGCCGTCTGACTCGTGAGTTCCCGGAGAGAGCCGAAGGTCTCTTCACGAAGAACGAGGAGAACGCAAAAGAGAGATACGATCACCTCATGAAACTCATCGAGCTGTACAAATAAGATTATCTTCGGATAAATCTTCTCTTTTGAACACATGGAACAGCACATCTTCGGGTGTGCTGTTCTTCTTTCCAATTTGCCGGTTGACACGGAAAAACCCAAGTGATACTATGTGGCTACAGTGAAAAGCGATGACGGAGAAACGAACGGAAAACCGTGCTTTCAGAGAGCTGCATCCAGGCTGAGAATGCGGCAGTACGGCCCGAAGAGTACCCCTCCCGAGCTGATATTCCGAACCGCTCAGTAAGAATATCCGTGCTGACACGTTACGTCGTTTCCAATGAAGTGAAAAACCAAGGTGGAACCGTGCAAGTTACTGCACCCTTGACCGTATCGTCAAGGGTGTTTTATTTTTTGGAAAGAGGTCGAAGCAAATGGATGAAGCAAAAAAATATACGTTTGAAAATCCGGAATACCGGGAACGTTACTGGCATACGAGCTCCCATATCATGGCACAGGCGGTCAAACGTCTGTGGCCGGAAGTGAAGCTTGCCATCGGTCCTTCCATCGCGGAAGGCTGGTACTACGATCTGTACGCTCCCTTCGCATTTACTCCGGAACATATGGAGCAGATCGAGGCGGAGATGAAGAAGATCATCAAAGAGAAACTGCCTCTGGAACGGTTCGAGCTGCCCAGAGAAGAGGCTCTGGACTTTATGAAGGACGAGCCTTTCAAGGTGGAACTGATCAATGATCTTCCGGAAGACGAGGCCATCAGCTTCTACCGTCAGGGTGAGTTTACGGATCTCTGTGCCGGTCCTCACGTGGATTCCACCGGCCGGATCAAGGCAAACGCCTTCAAGCTTACGGCCTGCAACGCCTCCTACTGGCGCGGTGATTCCAACCGTGAATCTCTGCAGCGCATTTACGGCATCGGATTCCCCAAAAAGGATGAGCTGGATGCTTATCTGCACCGCATCGAAGAGGCCAAGAAACGGGATCACCGCCGTCTTGGACGGGAGCTGGGTCTTTACGCATTCCGGGATGAGGCTCCCGGCATGCCTTTCTATCTGCCGAAAGGAATGGTCCTGAGAAATACTCTGCTGGATTACTGGCATGAGATGCATGATAAGTGGGACTACGTGGAGATCTCCACTCCGCAGATCATGAAACGTTCTCTCTGGGAGACTTCCGGTCACTGGGATCACTACAAAGACAACATGTATACGACCGTCATCGACGAAGAGGACTTTGCCATCAAACCCATGAACTGTCCGGGAACGATCCTGGTCTATGATCTGGAGCCGCATTCCTACCGCGACCTGCCAATGCGCTGCGCGGAGCTGGGAAAGGTACACCGTCATGAAATGTCCGGTGCTCTGCACGGCATGTTCCGTGTCCGGGCGTTTACGCAGGACGATGCCCACATCCTGCTTGCTCCGGAGCAGATCCAGGACGAGGTCGTGCGCATCACGAAGCTGGTAGATGAAGTCTATGAAAAATTCGGTCTTCCGTATCACATCGAACTGTCCACCATGCCGGAGGATCATATCGGCACCAAGGAAGACTGGGACGTGGCGACAGCAGCACTGGCAGATGCCATTACCAGCATCGGTAAGGAATATATCATCAACGAAGGCGACGGTGCATTCTATGGACCGAAACTGGATTTCCATGTACAGGATTCTCTGGGACGCACCTGGCAGTGCGGCACCATCCAGCTGGATTACCAGCTGCCCGGCCGCTTTGATCTGGAGTACACCGGATCGGACGGTGAGAAACACACTCCTGTGATGATCCACCGCGTGGTATTCGGATCCGTGGAGCGCTTCCTCGGAATCATCACTGAGCACTTCGGCGGTGCGTTTCCCGTGTGGCTTGCCCCGGTACAGGTCCGCGTCATGAATATTACGGACCGGTCCGCAGAATATGCCGAGGATGTGGTCGCGAAACTGAAGGCACAGGGCGTCCGCGCAGAAGTGGATCTCCGCAATGAAAAGATCGGTTACAAGATCCGCGAGGCACAGGGACAGAAGATCCCCTATATGCTCGTTGTGGGAGATAAGGAAGTGGAGAACGGAACCGTTTCCGTCCGTACCAGAAGCGGCGGCGACAAGGGAAGCATCTCTCTGGATGAATTTGCCGAGACCATCACGAAACAGATCCGGGACCGTGAATTGGAAACGGTTTGAGGTAGATTTATTCACAAATATCATGTATAAAAATGGTAGGGAGATTTCTCCCTGCCATTTTGACTATTTCGTGTTTTTGGAGGGTCGCAATGAACTACTGCCCACGATGCGGAGCTTATATACCCGAAGGATTTGATGAGTGTCTTGCCTGCGGGTATTCCATCCATGAAAACAAACAGGCGGACGCCGGTCAGGCTGCCCGTCCGCAAGGCCACGGGGCATCCGGAGGACAGACGACTGCCACGGCTCAGGCGCCGGATCCGGCAGAATACCATCAGGCCCATAAAAAGGCGGAAGGAAAGAAGACAGAAGAGTACGAATACGGTACAGAGACACAGGAGAAGACGAAGAAAAAATTCGACAAGGCTACCGAAGAGATGAGGGATGCCTCGGAATATCAGAGCGTTTCCTATCTGAGCTATCTGGGACCGCTGTGCTTCATTCCCTATTTCTTCTGCGGCAATTCCCCCTTTGCCCGGTTCCATGCAGGGCAGGGGATCCGGCTGTTCGTTCTGGAACTGATCGTCAATGCATGCTGGGGAATGGGACTGTTCGGCGTTATGGCAGGACTGGCGGGAAGTGTGCTGGTCGCCTGGTGCGTATTGAACGGCTTCCTGAATGTTTCCCAGAAAAAGAAACGCAGACTGCCGGTGATTGGCAACCTGTTCAGCTGACCTGAGGGGAAGGGAGAAATAGGAACTTGAAACTGGTAACGTATATACAGCGAGGACTGGAACGCGTCGGGTTTTACCGGGAAGCGGATCAGTGCGTGGTTCCGGCGGATGAACTGGACCTGAAGAGTACGGAGATGAATGATCTGATTCGGGAACTGGATGCGGTGTCATTTGATTTCGCCGCATGTGATCTTACCCGGTACAAGGGCATTCCTGCCGAGAATGTACAGATGATCTCTCCAATCCCGAACCCGGAACAGGATGTGATCTGTCTGGGGCTGAACTACCATGATCATGCCGATGAGGCTGAAAAAGCCAGTGCATCTTCTGCCTATGGAAAACGCACCGGCAATCCGGTCTACTTTGCGAAACGCGTCAGTCGTGCCGTGGCACCCGGCCAGCCTGTGGACGGTCATTTCGATATCGTCGATTCTCTGGATTACGAAGTGGAACTGGCGGTGGTGATCGGGAAAAATGCGAGAAATGTTAAGGCGGAGGATGCCGAGGAATACATCCTCGGATATACGATCCTGAACGATATGTCCGCCCGCAATCTGCAGTCCCGGCATCAGCAGTGGTATTTCGGAAAGAGCCTGGACGACTTTACTCCCATCGGTCCGTGGATCGTGACACGAGATGAACTGGGAGAGAAACCGGATCTGGGAATCCGCTGCTATATTAACGGGGAAGAACGGCAGAACAATACCACCGGACACATGATCTATGACATCCCGTATATCATCGAAGAACTGTCCGGCGGCATGACACTGCAGGCCGGTGCGATCATCTCCACCGGTACACCCAGCGGCGTGGTTCTCGGCATGCCGGAACCGAAGCAGTACCTTCAGCACGGGGATGTGATTCGCTGTGAGATCGACGGGATCGGAGTTCTGGAAAACCCGGTGGAGTGAGAAAGCCTCCCGCTATCGCATATCTTGTGGTGGAAACGCGTTTTCTACCATATATAAATAATAAGGACACAACATGTCGGCTGTCTCACTGACAGCCGGCATGTATTTTGTGGTCTGAAATCATCCGAAACACAACATTTTGAGTCCACCAAAAAGAGGTGAAAAACTTTACGAAAAAGAGTCAAAAAAGTGTTGACAATGCACGGATTAACGTGGTATATTAATCAAGCTCTCGCTTTGGGAGCAGCACAATCGGTGTACCTTGTAAATTAAACAATGTAAGAAAAGCTTATGCTAAATAAGCACCAAGAAGAAAAGGGTTCTTGGAAGTCTGTACTGGTAACAGGTGCAGATTTCGAATAATTTCTTTGAGAGCTAGAAATAGCGATCTATTGATTGATTGAATCCGGTCGCAAGACTGGTTTTAATACCATTTATAGAGAGTTTGATCCTGGCTCAGGATGAACGCTGGCGGCGTGCCTAACACATGCAAGTCGAACGAAGCTCGATCCTCGGAGATTTCGGTCAAAGAGGAAAGATGACTTAGTGGCGGACGGGTGAGTAATGCGTGAGCAACCTGCCTCGGAGTGGGGGACAACAGTTGGAAACGACTGCTAATACCGCATAATGTATTTGGGGGGCATCCTCTGAATACCAAAGATTTATCGCTCTGAGATGGGCTCGCGTCTGATTAGCTAGTTGGTGGGGTAACGGCTCACCAAGGCTGCGATCAGTAGCCGGACTGAGAGGTTG
>CAJGCI010000138.1 GCA_904501855.1 Oscillospiraceae bacterium
CCTTCAACTGGCCCGGGATCGAACGGTTCCGGTAAACAACACGGCTTTATCCGGAGCAGTACTCCGGTAAAGAATAAATATCAGAATGTTTCCGAGCCGGTATGCCTAAAGCATTTCTGCCATGGTCTGCCGGCCGGGGCAGTACCGGAAACGGTGCCGCCTTCCCTTGTTTGAAAAGGAAACGACCTTTCGGCACCCGTGGGACGGGTGCGTCCGACGACAGGAAACGAATGCGGTCGCTCTTTTTCGGAGCGGCCGTTTTTTCTCTCGGCGGAGCGGGGAGAAACAGGCAGACAGTGCCCTCTTAAAAGAGGGAAGAAAGGAGCATTTCATGAAAACCATGAAAAAGACACTGGCCGTGATCCTCGCGGCACTGGTCCTGCTTCTGGCTCTGAGCGCCTGTGGAGAAGTCCGGCAGGAAGAAGCTGTGAGCTCATCAGGACCGGAAGAGGCGGAGGAAGTGACCCTGCAGGTCTTTGCCGCCGCCTCCATGACGGAGACCCTGGACGCCATTATCGAAGAGTATGAAAAGGACAATCCCGGCGTCACCATCGTCCCCACCTATGATTCTTCCGGCACCCTGAAGACCCAGATCCAGGAAGGGGCCGACTGCGACCTCTTCATCTCCGCTGCCCAGAAGCAGATGAACCAGCTGGACGCGGCGAAGAGCAAAGACGAGGGCAATGAGGAAGGCCTGGACTTCGTCCTGTCGGATTTCCGTATCGATCTGCTGGAGAACAAAGTGGTGCTGGCGGTCCCCGATGACAATCCTGCGGATATCCGGAGCTTTGCCGATCTCGGTACGGACAAGCTGACGCTGCTGTGCATCGGCAACGAGGACGTGCCCGTGGGCGCCTACTCCGAGGAGATCCTCACCGCGCTGGGGATCCTGGATTCACTGAAGACCGCGGGCAGGATCACCTACGGCACCAATGCCAAGGAAGTCACCACCCAGGTGAAGGAAGGCACCGTGGACGCCGGCATCGTCTACGCCACCGATGCCTATTCCGCCGATCTGACCGTGGTGGACGATTCCGGCAGCGAATACTGCTCTCCCGTCATCTATCCCGCCGCGGTGATGAAGGGAACGGCCAATGAAAAAGCGGCAAAGGCATTCCTTGCGTACCTGCAGTCGGAGAATGCCATGAAGATCTTCAAGGAAGTGGGCTTTACTGCTCCCTGAGAGGGTCCTCCAATCATAAAACAAGTCATTCAAACCGGAAAGGAGGAAATGAAAGATGGATCTGTACCCGTTCTGGAACTCGCTGCGCATCGCGGCCATCAGCTGCGGCATCGTGTTTTTCCTGGGGATCCTGTGCGCCCATTACGTGGCGAAGCTCCCCCGGGTGATCAAGGGCATCCTGGACGTGATCCTGACTCTGCCTCTGGTCCTTCCGCCCACGGTGGTGGGCTATCTGCTGCTGTGCCTGCTGGGACCCAACCGCATCTTCGGCAGCTGGATGATGAGCGCGTTCCATACGCGGATGACCATGGTCTGGTACTCCGCGGTGTTCGCCTCCG
Organism: Oscillospiraceae bacterium; assembly: GCA_904501855.1. Classification (GTDB taxonomy): domain Bacteria; phylum Bacillota; class Clostridia; order Oscillospirales; family Oscillospiraceae; genus UBA2922. Next base: position 1,522 of record CAJGCI010000138.1, read on the forward strand.
CCATCGTGGCCTTTCCTCTGATGTACCGCACCGCCCGGGGCGCCTTTGAATCCTTCGATCCCACGCTGCGGGATTCCGCCCGTACCCTGGGGCTGTCCAACACATACATCTTCTGGCGCATCCAGATGCCCTGCTGCCGGCAGGGGATCCTGGCGGGCACGGTACTGGCCTTCGCCCGGGCCCTGGGAGAATACGGCGCCACCTCCATGGTGGCCGGCTACACTCCGGGGCGCACCGCCACCATCTCCACCACCGTGTATCAGCTGTGGCGCACCAACAATGAAGCCCTGGCATTCCGGTGGGTGATGATCAACATCGCCATCTCCTTCGTGGTGCTCATGGCCGTGAACCTGCTGGAGCGCCGGGAGAGAAGGGAGGTGCGCCCATGAGCCTCCTCGTGGATATTGAAAAAAGGATGGGGGATTTTCATCTGGACGTCTCCTTTGATACCGGGGACGGGTTCCACGGTCTGCTGGGCCCCTCCGGCTGCGGCAAGTCCATGACCCTGCGATGCATCGCCGGCGTGGAAAGGCCGGACCGGGGACACATCGAAGTCAACGGGGTGACCCTGTTCGACAGCGAAAAAGGCATCGATCTTCCGCCTCAGGAGCGGTCGGTGGGGCTGCTGTTTCAGAACTACGCCCTTTTTCCACATATGACGGTGGAACAGAACCTGCGCACGGTGATGAGGGGTCTTCCCCGCAAAGAAGCGGACCGGCGGGCGGAGAGCATGCTCCGGCGCTTTCATCTGGAGGACCGGCGCAGTCATCTTCCCCGGCAGCTGTCCGGAGGAGAACAGCAGCGCACCGCCCTGGCCCGGATCCTGCTCACCGATCCCAGGATCCTTCTGCTGGACGAGCCTCTGTCCGCCCTGGACAGCTACCTGCGCTGGCAGACGGAGCTGGAACTGATGGAGACGCTGGAGGGCTTTGCCGGCACCGTGGTGCTGGTGACCCATAACCGGAAGGAAGTCTACCGCATGTGCCGCACCGTCTCCGTGCTGGACCATGGCCGCGCGAAGGGAGCCCACGGTACGGAGAAACTGTTCCGTCATCCCCGTACCCTGCAGGAGTGCCTTCTGTCCGGATGCAAGAACTACAGCCGGGCGGAACTGCTCCCCGACGGGAGACTGTATGCCGCCGACTGGGGAGTGACCCTGAAGGTGACAGACCGTCCGGAAGGACCGGTATCCTACGTGGGGATCCAGTCCCACGACATCCTCCCCGTGAACGAGGAGGGGGAGAACGTGGTATCCTGTCACGTTCAGAGACTCATCCGCGACGTGAATTCCGCCATCGTGATGACGGACACCCCGGGCGGGACCGAGGACAACAGCCGCTTTCATGCGGAACTGTCCGGTGAGCAATGGAATCTCTGGGAAGGCCGGAAGGAACTGAAACTGTATCTTCCGCCGGATAAACTCATGCTGCTGCGATGAGAAAAAAAGAAGAGGACCGAGGAATGACCTCTGCACAGTAGCAGATGCCATACCAAAGGTCCTTTTTATATGATATACTCACTGCTAGATCCTGAATAAGGACGGAAACGCGCAAAGGAGTTTTAAGATGAAGATCGCAGTAACGTATGAAAACGGGAACGTGTTCCAGCATTTCGGACACACCGAGGAATTTAAAGTATATGACGTGGAGGACGGAAAGATCCTTGGCAGCCAGATTATCGGATCCAACGGATCCGGACACGGCGCACTGGCCGGCCTTCTGGACGGTGAGGGGATCGACGTGCTTATCTGCGGCGGCATCGGCGGAGGCGCCCAGCGGGCGCTGGAAGAGCACGGCATCGAGCTGTGTGCCGGAGCCTCCGGCAATACCGACGAGGCGGTGGAAGCCTACCTGCGGGGAGAACTGATCAATACCGGAGCCAACTGTGACCATCACCACGGCGACGACCACGACTGCGGAGACGGCGGCTGTCATGATCACGATCACGACTGCGGCGGCTGTCACGGGCATTCGGGGATCCAGGGACCCAATGTGGGAAAGCTCTGCCGGGTCCATTACCGGGGCACCTTTAATGACGGGACCCAGTTCGATTCCTCCTATGACCGGGGATCGCCCCTGGAATTCGAGTGCGGTGCCGGCATGATGATCCCGGGCTTTGATGCGGCGGTGGCCACTATGAGCGTGGGAGATATCGTGAACGTCCATCTGATGCCGGAAGAAGCATACGGGTATCCGAATCCCAATGCCGTCTTCTCCGTGGAGATCGCCCGGATGCCGGGAGCGGAAGACGTATCCGTGGGACAGAGGGTGTATCTGCAGGACATGAGCGGACGCCCCATGCCGGCAGCGGTAGTGGCCAAGGACGATACCATGATCACCTTTGATGCCAACCATGAAATGGCCGGGAAGGAACTGAACTTCCAGATCGAACTGTTGGAAGTGCGCAGCGAGTAAGATGGGGGAATCCCCGGATCGCCGCCAGGATCCCGGGATCAGAAACTATTTCGGCTGGAGAAAACAATGATCGAGAAAGCAAAATGTTCCGCGGCCGTACTGGCCGGCGGATACTCCTCCCGCATGGGAAAAGATAAGGCGGCCCTTGCCGTGAATGAGGGAACCATGCTGGAACATATGGTGCGGAAACTGTGGGCGCTGGGCCTTGAGGACATCATGATCTCCGGCTCGTCCCTGACTGCCGAAGGAGCCCGGAACGTTCCGGATGTCTTTCCTCACCGGGGACCCTTGAGCGGGATCCATTCCTGCCTCCGGGAGGCGGATGGGGACGCGGTGCTGTTTCTCAGCGTGGATCTGCCCTTCTTTCCTGCGGAGACCCTGCAGTCTCTGCTGGATGCTCACGGCGGTTCCGTCACCCTGCTGCGGCGGGGAGAGCAGTGGCAACCTCTCATCGGCATCTATGATAAGTCCGTACTGCCTCTGTGCGACACCATCATCCGGGAGGAGAACACCTCTCCCTGGCGGCTGATCAACGCATCGGATACGGTAACGGTGGAGTATACGGGACCGGAGGATGGCCTGTTCAACTGCAATACCCCGGAGGACTACGCCGAGCTGAAGCGCCGGCTTGCCCGTAAATAAGAGAATCGGGAAAGACCGGTACGGTTTCTGACCGTACCGGTCTTTCTGCGCCCTTCCTTCGATGAGTGGAACCTCCTGCCGGAACCGGACAAGGTCTCAGATCGAAACAAGTGTGCTCTTTTTCGCAGAACCTGAAAATTGCGAAAGTCAATTGTCCTTCAGTTCGTTATAATAAAAACGAAGAAAGAAATAAGTAATTGATCAGAGAGTTTTAGGGAGGAAATACTATGAGCAAGAACGTGATTTTCTGCTGGTCCGGAACCGGCAACTGTCTCACCATGGCGAAGATCATCGCCGGGGAACTGGGAGACACGGATATCATCATGGCCCGCAAAAAACCGGCACGCACCGACGTGACGGATGCCGAGAGAGTGGGGTTCGTGTTCCCGTGCCACGGCGGCGGTGCCCCAGTGGATTTCCTGGAGTACATGAAGGACGTGAAGATCAGCCCAAACGCCTACACCTTTGCCGTGAGCCAGTCGGCCAGCTACGCCGGCATCGGCCTGCATAAACTCAGCCAGATCCACCGTC
>CAJGCI010000139.1 GCA_904501855.1 Oscillospiraceae bacterium
ACACGGCCGATCCCGTAATGAGGATTTCGAGACCGTCGTGTTCCGGAAGGACGGCCGGGACTTCACCGCCGCCATCTGCCGCGGCACCGGTCAGGCAGAGAAAGCGCTGTCGGAGATGGGCTCCTTTGACGTCATCCGGATCCAGAGCCTGTAAAACGATTGAAAAGACAAAGAGAGAGAACCTCTGCATGATCATCATACAGAGGCCCTCTCTCTTTCTTCTTATCCCAGTGCGTTGCCGCAGGGTCCTTCGTTATACGATACGGATGCCTTTGATGGGAAGACGCAGTCCCCGCAGGATCTGCACGTGTCCGGTGACCGTGCCGTCGGGATCCAGCTGCAGGAACGCCGCCAGCTCGCCGTTTCCGAACTGGCTCTTCAGTCCGCCTTCAAAGTGGATGGTCCCGTCATCGTCCTTCCACCCTTGGGTGGTGGGAGAGAACTGATACACCAGCCACTTGATGATCTTCAGCTTTCCCACGCCGTCGATCATGGCCTTCTTTCCGGTCTCGTCCCAGTCCGCGTCCGCGATGAGCATCAGATCATGGGTGCCCATGAACTGCATCTTGCATTTTCCTTCCATATGTTCAACCATCGTTCGTTCCTCCTCTTCTCCGTTCCGGCCGGTCAGGGATCCCGGCGGTCATGATATTTCACGAATCCCGTCTTCGATCCCAGAGGATACCCCAGGATGAATTCGCTTCTGCCGCACTCCGGGCACACCGTCTGTTCCCGGGCAAGGCGTTCCAGATAGATCTCCGCGCTCTGCAGATACATGTTCGTCTTCATCACGCGGTGGCATCCCGGGCAGAAGACCAGGTAGTTGGCAAAGCTGTCGTAGACCCCCTTCTTCCGGTTCTCCTTCTCTTCCGAGGAGAGTGCCCGCGGGGTGATGTTCTCATTGATCAGCATGGTCTTCCCTCCCGTCAGATGGTCTGTTCCCGGTGGACGCTGTCGTAATGCCTGTCCAGAAGGGGCACCACGACGCTCCGCACGAGCTTCATGTCCAGATTGAAATAGTAAACGGCAAACAGGGCGGCCAGCGCGGCACTGCCCAGGCCCAGTAGTTTCGCTATGGTCTTCATAGTCTTCCTCCTTTACCATCCCATCTCGTCATCGAAATCCACCAGCGTGGGATCGATGGGCTCCTCATGCAGGACGTTCTGCATGTACTGGTTCACCGCCTTGCGCCCTTCGCTGCTGGGCACGATGCGGCAGTCCATCAGGGAGTGCGGCAGCCAGATGACGTGGAACTTGTCCCGGTGCTTGCGGATCTCCTCTTCCAGGAGCCCCTGGGCGCCGGCCATTCCCTTGCAGCCGATGTCGTCGTACATGATGATGACGTCGCAGTTGAATTTTTCCGCGGTCTCCCACATCTGCATCAGATGGCGGTTGCCGCCCACCGTGTGGGTCCTCATGGGGGTCCGGGCGTACCAGTCCGCCAGGTCTCCCAGCATCAGGTCCCGGTCCTCCGTGTCCACCAGGTTGTGTCCGGTGAGGGAGTCCATGTTGATGACGGTGATGATGCCCCAGCAGTTGTACAGCCAGAGGATGACGTTGGCGTTGTAGGTGGATCCGCAGGACCACGCCAGGGCCCGGTGCCGTGCGTGCGGGAAGGGACGGATCTCCTTCCGGACGCACTTTTCGAAGATCTTCAGCAGTTTCCTGTTGGCTTTCAGGAAGTATTTGTTTCCTCCGTGCTGATAGAAATAGATGCGGAACATGCCCTGGACCACGGGATTCATGGTCCCGAAGTCGGTATTGGCGTAGATGTCCCAGCGCTCGTGGGACCCCTTGTTGAAGGTATTGGTATTCTCCAGATGCTGAATGAAGGTATCCCAGTTGAACTTCTGTCCCAGATGTTCCTCCATGAAGGCGATGCCCTCCTGGATCTCATGGACGCCCAGTTCCCGTGTGGTGGGGTCGTCGTACATCATGGGGATGGTCAGCGGGAACACCGCCTTCTTTCCCTCGTTGGAGATGGCGCGCCACATGGCGTTGTTGTCCATCATGTTGGCGTCGCAGGGAGTGTTGGTGGTCAGCCAGATCGTTCCCACGTCCGGGTACTCGTTGTCCACCGCCACGCCGGTCTCCAGCATGGGCAGCGTGCACATGTCCCCGGGGATGCCGCAGGAAATGGCCTGGTCGATGTAGTAGCATCCCAGATGCTTGCGCAGCAGGGGCATCATGAACGCGCAGTACTGCGGCATGTTGATCCCCTCATATCCGGGAAATCCGTACAGGATGTGTTTCGGCAGGGTGTAGTCGAAGGTGATGGTCTTCTCCGTCCACTTCGTCTCTCCCAGACGGCGGTCGGCGCGGATCATCTTCCACAGGGAATCCACAGTCTCCGCGATCATGCCCTCGATAGCCGCGGTATCGGCGCGCAGCACCGTGCCGCGGTCTCCTTCCAGCCAGCGGTCCACCATCATGGGGGTTCCCAGATAGGCGCTGAGCCAGCGGTATTTCCAGAAGGCCCGGGCGACACGGATCGGGTTGCGGAGCACCAGCCCCGCCATGGAGACCCAGAGCTTCATCCAGTGGACGAAGGCATAGCCGGTGTCCCGCACGCCGCGCCACTCTCGGCGGGCGTAGAAGTTGGTGCCTTCCAGCAGGCGCTGTCCCAGATAGTGACAGGGCTCATCGCCTTTGAGGAAGTGTTCCCAGGTGCCGTACTGTTCCTTCAGTCCGATCTTCCGTTTCCACATAGTCTCTCCTCCCTTCTCAGTCATCGGGGCTCTGCAGACGCTTGATCTCCAGAGACTCCACAAAAGCCTGGAAGCGCGTGCGCAGCTGTCCCACGGAGGCGTTGGCGTAGTCGGTCTCGATCTGGCAGGTGGGGACGGCGCCCTCCACCTGATATCCTTCCGACAGCCACTTTCCGGCGATGGCCCGCTCATAGCCCCAGTACTCGCAGAACTTCATGTTCTCCAGGATGATCCCTTCCGCATGGTATTTCTTCGCCAGTTCATACAGATACTGGCGGCGGTGAACCGTGGCCTCCGTTCCCATGGGACGGGGGCATTCGTTCCGTTCCATGTAGTGGACGGCCAGGGCGTCCAGGGCATCCTGTCCGGGACGGATCTCGATGACCTCGCGGCCCGGAAGGGAACCGAAGCAGTACCGGTCCGCCACCACGATGCCGCCGCACATCTCCACCAGTTTCGTAAAGGCGGGATCGTCCACTTCCGACCCGGCCACCATGACACGGGCCCGGAACCAGGGTTTCGGATCCGGTTTGCGTTTCCGCAGTTCCTCCAGGGTCTCCCGCAGTTTGTCCATGATGAGACGTTTCGGGCACGTCAGGGTCACCAGCTGGATCACGTGATACTCGTATCCCGTGATCACGGGGTTTTCCGCCATGCGCATGTCCCCGATCTCCGTCATGATGCAGCACAGTTCGTTGTGCCGGTCGATGGCCTCGCGCAGTTTCTCCTCCGAGAAATCGATGCCGAAGCGCTCTGCCAGGGGTCCGGTGACCTTCTGTTCCAGCTGACGGCGGAAGTACCCGGCATACCATTCCCCTTTCTTCATGGGCATGTCGATGCATGCGAAGTAGAATTTCTCGTTGGGAATGAGATCGCAGTACTCAAAGTACTGTTCCATCCGGTTCATCGTCGTACAGCACTCCTGACCGATGAGCGCGGAGATGAAGTTGTATCCGCCCTCGAAGGCCCGTTCCAGGATGCTCTTGGAGTAGGAGCAGGACCGGTTCGTCATGTAGTAGGTCGCCAGGTCCGGGCTGGTGCATCCCGGTGCCCGCAGACGGACCGAGAAGCACCCCTCCACATCCAGAAGCGGTTCGGGAATATAGGAGCAGTTATACGCCAGCGCCAGATCCCCTTCGTCGCAGGCCTGCGCCACCAGCTCGTTGTGCGCCTGCCGAAGCAGTTCTTCAAAATAGATCAGATGTTTCAGATCTTTCATATTTGGCTCTTCCCTCCCTCGTGTTTCTTCTATCTGATTCCAAGGTATAAAAACGGCGTCCCGGACACCATAATCAAAAATCGCCGACCGTTCGATACGGGACAGATGTTCGATTCTGTTCAAAGGACAGTTTTTCCCTTCTGCACGATATGGGACACTTTGCCGTTTTTGTACGGAATCAAAAGGGAGAATCCCGCGGCAAGTGTGGTACAATGTTCCGTAAGGAACAGATTTGAGAAAGTGTACGTTTGACAAACGGGCGCTGCCGGCAGAAGGAAGAACTGCGGGGCAGAAATGGAGTGAGAGACCATGCTTGAGTTTGATCTGAAACGAAGGAAGACCTACACCGCGCTGATCCGGGCATTTGAAGAACTGATGCGGGAAAAGACAATCGACGAGCTTTCCGTACAGGAGCTCTGCCGGAGGGCGGAGGTAGGCAGAAACACGTTCTATTCCCATTTCGAGGACAAATACGCATTTTTCCAGTTCTACATCTCCCTGCAGAAGGAGAGCATCGAGGCAGCTTCCGCAGTGCCCGGAAACGATTTCCTGCAGTTCCGTGCCCGCACGGCGGAGACGCTGTTCCGGTACTTCAAGGAGAACCGCTTCATCTGGGAGAAGAACATCAAGGCTCCCTCCGCGTGGATGCTGCGGGACATGATCAAGGACAATATCAAGGCGCCTCTGCTGGAGGAGATGAAGAATGTGGAGAAGATCACCGGAAAGACCTTCCCGGTGTCCAAGGAGCTGCTGGCAAGCTTCTATGCCAGCGGTATCATCGAGGTCTTCACGGAATGTCTGTACAACGACCGGATCCCGGAGTCGGAAGTGCTGAGGGATCTGGAGGAGGTCTGTTCCAGACTGTTCCAGCTGACATGACCGATCGAAATGACGAAGGCCCCTGCCGTACGCAGGGGCCTTCGTCATTTTCTTCCGATCCGGATGAGATGCATCTCACCTCTTTCCATTTTTCTCCGTGCTGTTTATAATAGAGCACAGAAAAAAAGTTTCGAAAGGAGTGCACCATGTATTATTCGATCCGCGAAACACTGGAACCGGTGGCAGAGCCGGTGATCGGCGAGGACGACGCACAGTATGTCTCGCTCCTCAGCTATTCCGCATGGCGTGCACAGAAAGAACAGTTCG
>CAJGCI010000140.1 GCA_904501855.1 Oscillospiraceae bacterium
GTTGGGATCGGCGCCGTTGGCGGAGAGGATCTCCAGCGCGTTGTTTCCCTCGGGCATGTCGAACATCTTGTGTTCCAGATAGTGGGCGATGCCGGCGGGGGTGTCCAGCCAGTCCTGCCCGGTGCGGAAGCGGCGGAAGGCTCCGCCGTACTCCGTGGCAAAGGCGGCATAGGATGCGGCGACGCCCTCCTTGGGCACCACCACGAGACGCAGCCCGTTGGGCAGTGTCTCGGTATACCGTACTTCTCCGATGGAAGGATATTCTTCTTTATTCATCGATCACTTCTCCTTCCTCGTCCTCGTCGTCCGGTTCTTCCCCGTGGAGGAAGTACACCAGATCCAGCACCACGCTGCGGGCGATGCGCTGCACGTCTTCCGCGGTGACCTCATCCACCAGTCCCGCCATCTCCTCGGGCGTGAGGAGAAGACCGTCCAGGGCGTTGTTCACATAGTAGCTCTCCATGGCGCCCAGGGAATCCCGCAGGGACCGGTAGCCGGAGGAAAGGGAATTCTTGGCGGCAGTCAGTTCCTCTTCCGTGAGGGTGCCTTCCCGCAGGGAGTCCAGCTGATGCAGGATCTCCGTCTGGGCCACATCCCGGTTCTCCGGACGGATGCCGGAAGAGACGAACATCAGGCCCTTATGGACTTCCAGCATGGAGCTGGCGTAGTAGCACAGGGAGAGTTTCTCCCGGACATTTCGGAACAGGCGGGAGGTGACGCCGCCGCCGTAGCATTCGTTGAAGACACGCATGGCCGCCAGTTCCTCCGCCGAGGGGTCTTCCATGCAGTCGCCGAGACGGAATCCCAGCACCAGCTTGCCCTGCTGAAGGTCCAGCGTCTCCTCCACATTGCGTGGCTCGGCTTCCACGGAATTGAGCCGCACATCGGTGCCCAGTTCCAGATCCAGCTCCTGCCGGGGCAGGGTGGACAGAGCCTGCAGCATGAGAAGCTCCATCCGGTCGGGATCGCAGGCGCCGCAGTAGAAGATCTCCACGGGGGATTCCGCCAGGATCCGGTGATAGTGCTGGGTCAGTTCCTTGTACCGGATGACGTCCACCGTCTCCTCGGTGCCGAAGCGCATGGTGGAGTAGTCTTCAAAACAGCACATCTCCTCCATGCACCGGGTGAGGGCATAGCCGCTCTTGTCGTTGATGCGGCTGCGGATGATGTTCTTCATCTTTTCCTTTTCGCTGTCCACCACATCCGGCAGGAACAGTCCGCCCCGGGTCTTGGGCCGCAGGAGCATCTCGCCCATGAAGTCCGTGACCGAGGGGAGGATGTCCTCGCCCTCCGGCAGATACCGGGAGTCGGGGAAGCTGGCATACAGTCCCGTGCACTGGATCTCGCCCACTCGGCGTACCACGGGAACGATCTCCGTTCCGTACAGATCCTCCAGACGCATGGTGACGGCTTTCATATCCGGACTCTTTCCCGTGCCCCGGCGGAGCACATAGGGGATCAGCGCGTTCTTCGACGCGTTCTCCGCGCTCAGCTGGGTCAGCAGGGTGATACTGAGGCAGCCGGTCTTGAACCGGTCGCTCTGCACGACGGTGAGCATGACACCGGGTATGATCTCTTTTCGGACAGGTCCGCTCATCTTGATGGCCTCCATCCTTCTATAATAATTCACAGTTCGTTTACTCAAATTGCTTCTTAATATTCTACCATAAACACGGTGCAGTTTGTAGATGGATTTCAAATTCGTGAGGAGTTCCAACTGACAAGAAATTTTACTTGACAGCCGGTCCCAAGTGGCGTATAATCCTACTGCTATCAAGGAAAAAGCCTTTACAGTAAAAGGAGGGGAGCGTATGGCGGAAGATACTTTATACAATGCCATGCTGCTGGATTTTTACGGTCCGCTCCTTACCGAGAAACAGCGTGAGTACTTCGATCTGCACTACAATTCCGACTACTCCCTCACCGAGATCGCCGAGGAGAGCGGGGTCTCCCGCCAGGCGGTATGGGACAACATCACCCGGGCCCGCCGCACCATGGAGGACATGGAGCGGAAGACGGGACTGATCCGGCGGTTTGAGGATCAGGAACAGATCCACAGGGAGCTGGAGGAAGATCTGCATAAACTGGAAGCGCTCAGTGATGAGCCGGCCCGGAAGATCCTCCGGGAGATGGAAGAGAAGCTGCAGAAGCTGAAAGGATAACTATGGCATTTGAAAGCTTATCGGATAAGCTGGCCGAGACTTTTAAAAAGCTCAGAAGCAAGGGCCGGCTGACCAACGCCGACGTCAAGGAAGCGATGCGGGAAGTGCGTCTGGCACTTCTGGAAGCGGACGTCAGCTATAAAGTCGTCAAGAACTTTACCAAGAACGTGACGGAACGGGCCGTGGGCTCGGACGTGCTGGAAGCCCTCAACCCGGCGCAGCAGGTCATCAAGATCGTCAACGAAGAGCTCGTGGCGCTCATGGGCTCGGACAATCAGAAGATCAACATCTCCTCGCAGTCTCCCAGCCTCGTGATGCTGGTGGGCCTGCAGGGCGCCGGTAAGACCACCAACGGTGCGAAACTGGCCGCCTATATGAAGAAGCAGGGGAAACATCCGCTGCTGGTGGCCTGTGACATCTACCGTCCCGCTGCCATCGATCAGCTGGAGACGGTGGGATCGCAGCTGGATATCCCGGTGTTTCAGATGGGACAGACCGATCCGGTGGAGATCGCAAAGTCCGCCATCGAATATGCCAAGAAACACGGCAATGATCTCATCTTCTTGGATACCGCCGGACGTCTTCACATCGACGAGGAGCTGATGCAGGAACTGCAGAACATCCGTGATGCGGTCAATCCCGCGGAGATCCTGCTGGTGGTGGACGCCATGACCGGTCAGGACGCGGTGAATGCGGCCAACGCCTTTGACGAGGCACTGGGAGTCACCGGCATCATGCTCACGAAGCTGGACGGCGACGCCCGCGGCGGTGCGGCTCTGTCCATTACCGCCACCACCGGAAAGCCCATCAAGTTCGTGGGCACCGGCGAGAAACTGGATATGCTGGAACCCTTCTATCCGGACCGTATGGCTTCCCGGATCCTGGGCATGGGCGACATGCTGACTCTCATCGAGAAGGCCGAACAGGCCTACGACGAGAAGAAGGCACTGGAGATGGCGGAGAAGATCCGCGCCAACAAGTTCACCCTTCAGGATTATCTGGAGCAGCTGGGTCAGGTGAAGAACATGGGAGACCTCTCCCAGATGGCATCCATGATCCCCGGCGTCAATGCCAAGGCCCTGGAGGGGGCGCAGATGGACGACAAGGCCATCGCCCACATCGAGGCCATCATCACTTCCATGACTCCCTATGAACGGGAGAACCCGGAAGTGCTCAATTCCAGCCGCAAGAAACGCATCGCCGCCGGCTGCGGACTGCAGGTGGTGGACGTCAACCGGCTGCTCAAGCAGTATGAGGCCATGCAGCAGATGATGAAGATGGTCTCCGGCAAGGGCATGAAGAAGATGCGCAAGAAAATGGGCGGCATGGGAGGCATGGGAGGATTCCCCGGCATTCCCGGATTTTAAATGAGAATATACAGGCATCGTCCTTGTATATAAATGCAATCGATTATTGTGCGAACATGGAGGTGAAAGCAAAATGGTCAAAATCAGACTGCGCAGAGTAGGTGCAAAGAAAGCTCCTTATTATCGTATCGTAGTGGCAGATTCCAGATCTCCCCGTGATGGTCGTTTCATCGAGGAAATCGGCACTTATGATCCCATGGCAGAGGACAACAAGGTCAAAGTCGAGATGGATCGTGTCGAGTATTGGATCAAGAACGGCGCACAGCCGACCGAAACCGTACGTGGCCTGCTGAAGAAAGTTCAGGCATAATGAAGGAGAATGCTACCGGCATGAAAGAATTACTGACTTATATTGTACAGAATCTGGTGGATCATCCCGACCAGGTTTCTGTGACCGAGCGCGCCAGCGGCGGAGAGACCGTATTTGAAGTACGGGTCGCCGATGGAGATATGGGCAAAGTCATTGGCCGGCAGGGCAGAATCGTGAAAGAGATTCGGATCCTCATGCGGGCTGTCGCCCAGAAACAGGGCAAGAAAGTATCAGTCGATATCATGGACTGAATGGAAAGGGCTGCCATCCGGCAGCCCTTAAGCCATTTATAAAGGTGGATTGTTATGACAGGAAAACAGCTGCTGGAAGCAGGGAAGATCATCAACACGCAGGGACTTCAGGGGGAAGTGAAGGTGCAGGCATGGGCCGACAGCGCCGAGGATCTTCTGCCCGTTACCCGGTTCGTCGCGGGAGGCGAGGAACTGAAAGTGGTCCGGTCCCGGGTGCAGAAGGGATTCCTCTACCTCCGGTTTGAAGATAAAAACACCATCGAGGACGTGATCCCCCTCAAGGGGAAAGTGCTGCACATGTACCGGGAGGATCTGATCCTTCCCGAGGGCGTGCACCTGCTGTCGGACATCATCGGCAGCCGCGTCGTGGATGAAGAGGGAAATGACATCGGTGTCGTGGAAGACATCCTGGAACGCCCCGCGGCAAACGTGTACGTGATCCGTGGGGACCGGGAGATCCTCGTTCCGTCGGTGCCGGAATTCATTAAGAAGGTGGATACGGATGAGAAGATCGTCACGGTCCGTCTCATTGAGGGAATGTAAGATGCGAATCGATATTATGACACTGTTTCCGGAGACCACCGGCGCGGTGCTCCATGAGAGCATCATCGGAAGAGCCGGAAAGAAGGGCATCGTGGATATCCGGTGCTGGCAGATCCGGGACTATACGGAAAACAGACAGATGCAGGTGGACGACTACCCCTACGGCGGAGGCCGGGGCTGCGTCATGATGGCACAGCCGCTGAAATCCTGCCTGGACGCCGTCATCGGCGACGCCGGGGACTGCCGGCGCCGGGTGATCTACATGTCGCCCCAGGGCCGGCCCTACGATCAGGCCACGGCCCGGAGACTGGCGGAGGACTACGATCAGCTGGTGCTGGTCTGCGGCCACTACGAAGGCATCGACGAGCGTTTCATCGAGGAATGCGTGGATGAGGAGATCTCCCTGGGAGACTTCGTCCTCACCGGCGGGGAGA
>CAJGCI010000141.1 GCA_904501855.1 Oscillospiraceae bacterium
ATCTGTTTTGCTTTGGAATCGATTGCGACCGTTGTGGATGCCTGTACGGCGCTGGCAACACGAGATAATTCTTTCATACAAATCAGCCTTTCTTCACTTAATTTGATAAAATTATAGTGTATTTACTGCTATGTTTCAATGAAATTTGATTAGGAATAAAACTGTGCAGCGGGACCTTGTTTTTCGGAAACGAACACGTGTACATCCGCAGCAAAATCATTGATCCATTGATACAGTACTTCAGTTACAGGGTTTTCAGTACTGAAATGATCAGCATCTATCAGGTTGATGCCGACTTCCTTTGCACGTAGAAACACATCGTATTTGATGTCGGAAGTAATATATGTGTCACAACCGTTTTCCCATGCAAAATGAAGTTCATTGCCTCCGGAACCGCCCATAACGGCAATTTTATGGACTTTATTGCCAGCATCATGAAAACGCAGGCCGCGGGCTTGTAATACGCTCTTGCAGCGTTCCATAAACGGCTGAAGGTCCATAGGAACATCCAGTTCACCCAATCTTCCACATCCGTTTTCTGGATCAGTATATTCCAGAATGCCGGTGGTTTTTGCACCCAGAAGATCCATGAGTCTGTCATTAACGCCGCCCTCGACGATATCCAGATTCGTATGCATGCAGATCGCCGAAATGTTGTTTTTAATCAGTTTGATGACTCTATTCTGTTGAGGGTCGGTAGTTAAAACCTGTTTCATTGGTTCCCAGATCACAGGATGGTGAGAAACAATGAGCTGAACATTATGATCTATGGCTTCCTCTATTACTTCCGATGTAATATCCAAAGCAATCAAGATATTGGAAACAACCTGTTCCGGATCTCCTACAAGAAAACCGGAATTGTCAAAATCCATCTGTAATTCCACAGGAGCTTTTGTACACAGATAACGATAGATATCTTTAACTTTCATGAAGAAACCTTTCTTTCATTTCATATAACTGGCTTAGAATAGTCCGATTCAGATTCTTGTTTCCGCTATCATTTGATGAAAGACTCTGACCTTTTACACGAACTTCAAACTTGTGTATCATCTGATCCATGTATTCTGGAAAAAGATCATTCTCTTTTATCTGTTCATATTTCCCGGTAAACAATTCCGCATCCGAATACGAAAGAGATTCTCCGTATTCTACCAAAATAACATTATAGATCTTATTCTCATCTTTTATAAGGAACTCTCTTCCAATTCTGAACTCGTTGTTTATCAGCCAGAACCTGAGGATCTGAGACTGCGTCATCGGCTGAAGAATCAGCGTATATCCTGGAGCACAGCACCAATAATCCTCATCAAGGATAGCAGTAATGGTCTCCCCTCCCATTCCAGCGATGACAATGGTGTCTATATCATACTTCTCGATTCCCTGGAGGCCGTTCGTAAGGACAAAACTGATGCGGTCAGAAATGTCAAGTTCCTCAGCGGCATGAATAGCCTTGCTGAGAGGACCTTCCCGGAGATCGGACGCAACAACGGTACGGGTATAACCTTCCTGTATCAGCCGGATCGGTATGATACCATGATCCGTACCAATATCGGCTACACCGCGGGAATCCTTCGGGATTATATTGTAGATGCAGTCTAGTCTGTTTGACATTTGAGTATCCTTAAAGAAAGATAAGCCGGCATCTGCCGACTTATCATAATTATAAAGTAGCCAAGTATTCCCTCAGATCGACAATGAAATCATCGGGATCAACACCGTGTACTGCGCATGCTTCTTCAACACTTTCCTGGCTCGCCAGAGCACAGCCCATGCAGTGCATGCCGATTTCCATAAATTTAGGCATTGCTTCCGGGCACTCGTTTACAATATCTCCAATCAAAGTATCTCTTGTAATTTCCATAGTTTGAACTCCCTTTTCTTTGAAATAAAAAAGAACGGGACGCCTGTTTGACGTCCCGGATCTCACCTAGATTATATCAGGCTCTTTCTTCTCTCATCTTCGCAAAGCATTCGCTGCAGTAAACCGGGCGATCTGCTTTCGGCTCAAATGGGATTTTTGCCGGTCCACCACAGGCAGCACAAACAGCATCAAAATACTGTTTCGGGCCGCGGAGGGCTGCTTTCTTAGCATCACGGCATGCTTTGCAGCGCTGGGGCTCATTCTGGAAGCCGCGCTCAGCATAAAATTCCTGTTCGCCAGCTGTGAAAACGAATTCATTTCCACACTCTTTGCAAACTAATGTCTTGTCTTCGTACATCGCAATTCCTCTCTTTTGAAATCCTGCCTTAAGGCTTTTATTTGCGTTCAGCTGTGCTGTAATCGCCATAGTAACCAGATCTGAATCTGGGGTTCCACAGAAATGCTTGAGGAGATGCCTCTGCTTTCCGTGGTAAAACTCTTTCTTTTCTGCTCTCTCAAATGCCAAGATCTTTCTCAAAAAAGGTCTTAACCCCAAAACATTGTAGATCTGCAATGTGATTTCGCTGAGAGTTATACATGCTTTCACGTATACAGGAATGAAAGCGTAAAATACTACGTATAGATTATACAACAATAAATAATGTTGTCAAGGTTGCCAGACCCCGTATAAAAGTCAGTAAAAAGATATTAAGAAAACTAAGAAGACTCCCGGTATACAGCCGGGAGTCATAGCATTATTGGAACTCAATTTCATACTGAGGATTGGTAAATTCTATTCCGAGATGCTCATATGCTTTTCTCGTAACGCAACGCCCTCTCGGTGTACGAACGATGAACCCCTGCTGCATCAGATACGGTTCATAAACATCCTCCAGTGTGACAGCATCTTCATTGATGGTAGCGGCCAATGTATCCAAACCTACCGGTCCCCCACCATAGAATTCTATGATGCTTTTCATCATTCTGCGATCCAACGCATCCAGACCGAAATGGTCGACTTCCAGGGCGAGAAGTGATTCATTAGCTACTTCTTTTGTTATTATCCCATCTGCTTTCACCTGAGCAAAGTCACGTACTCGCTTCAGCATTCTGTTTGCGATACGCGGTGTGCCGCGGGACCGGGATGCTATCTCCATAGCTCCGGATTCCTCAATTTCGATATTGAGGATCTGCGCAGAACGGATCACGATCTGCTGGAGTTCCTCAGGAGTATACAGTTCCAGTCTCAGTGTTACGCCAAAACGGTCACGCAAAGGAGCAGTCAGCTGTCCGGATCTGGTAGTGGCTCCAATCAATGTAAAACGAGGAAGCTCAAGATGAATGGAGTTGGCGGAAGGGCCTTTGCCAAGAATGATATCAATAGCATAGTCTTCCATTGCGGGATACAGAATCTCTTCATAGGCTCTGTTCAGACGGTGAATCTCATCTACAAAAAGGATATCGCCTTCATTCAGATTAGTAAGCAAAGCGACAAGATCCCCTGCCTTTTCGATCGCCGGGCCGGAAGTGATCCGCATATTGACATGCATCTCATTGGCAATAACAGCAGCCAGGGTTGTTTTACCTAATCCCGGAGGCCCGTGAAGCAGAACATGATCCAGAGGCTCATTTCTCATACGCGCAGCATCGATAAAGACAGAAAGGTTGTCTTTTGCCTTGTTCTGCCCGATATATTCACTTAATGATCTCGGACGCAGCGATCCTTCGTTGGAATCTTCAGGTAATACCGATGATGTTACGAACTGCTGCTCGTCGTCTTCCGAAAAACTAATACTCATAGATCCTATCCTTTATTTTACCATTTGTTTCAGAACTAGTTTAATTATGTCCTCTGCACTTTTATCCGTCAAATCCTGGCCGCGCAATGCCTGGTTGATCTCATCGCTGCCATATCCAAGTACAGAAAGACCTTTGATTGCATTGTTGAGTTCATCGGTTGCACCTGCCGGTGCTGAAGCGGCGGGAGTAAATGTTACGGTAGACAGATCGGTTTCTTTGGAGATTTTGTCTTTCAGCTCCAGTATGACTCTCTGAGCGATTTTCTTACCAATACCGGGAGCGGCGGTCAACACCTTAACATCATCGCTCATAACAGCCATGGCAAACATTTCCGGGGTCGTACATGACAAAATGCTGATAGCAGCCTTCGGACCTACACCGGAGATGGATATTAGCAGTTCAAAAGAGTGTTTCTCCTGCTTTGTCGTGAAGCCATATAAATCAAAGCAATCTTCTTTTATATAATCAAATATATAGAATTTCGCGGTCTTCCCTAATGAAATCTGTGACAGACTGTTGGAAGTTGTATTGATTGCATATCCTAGACCGCCGCAATCCACAACAGCAAGATTGGGCAGAATCTCAGAAACAGTGCCTTCTATATGGTAGAACATTCGCTAGAAACTCCTTTTTGCAGTAATGATGTGCTGCTACGTGCATGACAGATCGCAAGTGCAACTGCATCTGCAGCGTCATCCGGTTTCGGAACGGTCTTCAGATTGCAAAGACGCCGGACCATTTCCATGACCTGCTTTTTCTCGGCTCGTCCGTAACCGGCAACAGACTGCTTTACCTGTAACGGCGTATATTCATAAACCGTCAAATTCGCTTTATAGCATGCGAGAAGGATTACTCCTCTGCCGTGAGCAACAGATATGCCGGTTGTGATATTAGTGTTGAAGAAAAGCTCTTCGACGGAGACACAGTCAGGCTTGAAGGCTCCAATCAAATCACCAAGATCATTATATATCTGATCCAAACGGCTGGACAGGCTGATGTGCGGCGGAGTTGTTATTACCCCGCATTTTACCAGAGAAAAATTGTTGTTCTCATAGTCGAGCACGCCAAAACCAATCGTTGCGATGCCGGGATCTATTCCTAGTATTCTCAAATTGATCACATCCTGCCCTATACTACCATTTTTTTGTACTTAGCGCAAATAAGAACCAGCAGATACCACTGTGATATCTGCTGGTTTATTATACGTTTTGATTATGCTCTTGGATGTGCTTTTTTGTATACATCTTTCAGCTGCTTCTTAACAAGCTGAGAATAAATCTGAGTGGAAGAAATATCGGCATGCCCGAGCATTTCCTGAATGGAA
>CAJGCI010000142.1 GCA_904501855.1 Oscillospiraceae bacterium
AGACGGGGAGAGGTGTGTCCCTTCGGCATGCCGATGCGGAATTCGTCCCCGGCGGTGACTTCCACGAGGTTGGGTTCCAGCAGCGTAGCGCCGTATCCGATCATGACGCCCACGGTGCGGTCTTCGCCCACCACCTCGCTGAGGAAATCCAGCACGATGCCGTTCTGCAGGGATACCACCAGGGAATCCTCTTTCAGGTGGGGGAGCATGGCCCGGGCCACCGAAGGCATCTGCTGATATTTCGTGGCGATGAAGCACACGTCATAGGTGCCCTCCAGCGCCTCGACGGAAGGGAAGGCATTCAGGGAGACCTGCTGGTCTCCGAAGGCACCGGTGAGCCGGAATCCCGGATCCCGGTACAGAGCCGCCTTTTCCTCGCCGTGGGCCACCACGTCCAGGGGATAGCCCGCCCTGGTGATCATGACCGCCACCGAACCTCCGATGCTTCCCGCACCGATCAGCACCGCCCGCAGCATATCGATCCCTCCTGATCCCCGGCTGACCGCCGGTCGTTCTATACAGATTGTAACATGATATGCACGAAAAACAATGCAGAACGGACCTCCCACAATGCAAAATAGGGCAAAAAGACCCCTCCGGACCGGAAATACGCCGGCCGGAGGGGCCTCTGTGTCTAAAACGCGATTCTTCTCTGGTTTGAGCTTTATTCCGTTATGGCCTTCTTCAGGACGGCTTTCCTGCCGCCGTTGGAGGAGACGGCCAGAGCGCCGTCGGACTCGGCGAGATAGACCGTGGTGGTCTTTCCGACCTTCAGTGCCCGGCCCAGCGTGGTGAGGGACACCTTGACGGAAGCGGAGAATACGCCGTTCTCACAGGTCCAGACGAAAGGCTTGTCGGAGGCGGTGACCTTCTTTCCGTCGGTGGCAAGATATTTGCCCCGGGCGTTCTGAATGGTCCACCCGCTGCCGGACTTGGCGAAAGTGTACTCGCCCATATCGTATGCGTTCATGACGAGGGTGAGCCTGCCCTCTTCCGGTCCGTCCACTTTCTGAAGCGTCACGGTGACCTCCGCGGGGGCCAGAACGGACGATGCCCTTGCGGTGATCCTGCCGCCGTGCTGGGTGACGATGTCCACGCCGTCACCGGTGACGACACAGCGGTACTGTGCTTCCTCTGTCCCGGGAATGAATTTGGCCTGTGTGGCACCCTCGACATCTTCCCAGGTCTTGCCATCCGTGGACTTCTGCCACTGATAGGTGTTGTTGTTCGTGCCGGCAGTGAGCTCCGCCAGCAGGGTGACCGGTCCGCCTTCATGCTGTCTCTTGACGATTCTGCCCTCGGGCTTCTCCACGAACAGATGATCGGACAGCCACATCACGCGCTTGGTGCAGTATTCCTTCAGGTTGGCTACGTAGGCGTCCCAGTTGACGGTGACCTTGTAGTTGAGGGCGTATTTGCCGGTGCCGATGATATGCATGGTGTTGGGGGCGACGACATACTCGGCGTTCAGGTGGTGGGTGCCCCACTTCTCGTTGTTCATCAGAGCGGAGGCTTCCAGGACTTCCTTCTCACGGTCGACCTTGTCCGCCAGATCCTCGAAGACGGCCTTGTTCTCGTTGTACACGTTTGCCACGGCCTGCATGAAGCTTTCGTGACGGCCCAGTTCCTGCAGCAGGCTGATGGGCTTATCCACGGCGATCATGCCGATGGAATCGTTAAACCAGCCCTCCGCGGTGACCTGCACGTTCTCGGCGATGGCCACCAGGAACTTGTGCAGCGTGCGTCCGAAGGATACGTCATAGTCCCAGGCGGGGCCGGCGATGAGCTTGTCATCCTCCGTCAGTCCGTCCCGGTGCATGAGCAGGCTTCCGGCGAAGCAGTCGTAGGTCTTGGAGACCTCGTACATGAGGAACATCTTGGCCCAGGAGTCCAGATCGAAGTACTTCTGATACTCCTCGGAATCGTTGTCTTCCAGTGCATTCCATGCTTCCAGGAAATGATTCTCGATATAAGCGGCGTCCACTTTGTTGCCCGCAGCATCTTTTTTGGCACCAATGTCCTTGATGGTCATAAGGTTATAGTAGCCGTCGTCCTTGATCTTCGCACCGATCTCGTACATGCCGGGGAGCCGGAACTGAGGATCCTCATCGTCCAGATAGTTATCATTCTCCAAGAAGTAGCCGTCTTTCGGGGCGGCATAGTCGTTCTTCGGGGTCATGAGATAGTTGCCCAGATATTCCCCGTTCATCCAGATGTCCACGTAGCGGGCGGCCAGACCGATGCCCAGATCGTTCGCCAGATCCATGGCGATCTTGTTGCGCATCAGGGTGGCGTCGAAGTGGTTTGCCACGATGGACCATTTCTTGGCCATGGTGCCGTCAATCAGTTCCACTTCCTTCTTTCCGCTGTAGTCCGCTTTCTTGCAGAAGGTGATGTTGTACGGCTTCTTGTCCAGGTCCCAGGTGGAGTTGCCCCGGCCCTTCATGCTGATAAACTCTTCTTTGCCATCAAACTTGAACATACCGTAGCACTCGGTCTCGTGGATCTTGTCCGAGTTCATGGCCTCGATGGTCCCCAGGGACTCGTCCAGCTCCAGATACATGGGCTCCACGTCCGGAGAGCCCTGCACCGTCTTCACGGTGAGAAGGGCGAAGGCCAGGTTCTTCTTGATCTTGTAGGTGACGCTCTTGCCGGGAGCCGCGACGGGCGCGGTGCCGGAGGCGAAGACCTCGCCGTTTTTCGAAACGGTGATGGTGTCGTCATCCCAGGCAAAGCACAGCTGGGAGGCATCCACCTTGCCCGGCAGATACAGGGTCCCGGTGCTGCCCAGAAGATCCAGGTCCACCTTGACATCGCCGGCCAGACCGGCGTCTTCGTTCGCTTTTACATACAGCTCGGAGCGGAAGACGCTCTTGAGGTCGCTCTTCTTTTCTCCGGGGGCTGCTTCTTCGGCGGACGCGTCATCCGCCGGTACCGATTCTGTCACTGCCGCTGTGACCGGTTCCTCCACGGGATCGCCTTCCGCGGCCAGGACCGCCACGGAGGTGAGGGAGAGGATGAGGCACAGGGTCAGGAGCAGAGATAAGATCTTTTTCATGGTATTGCTCTCTTTCCCTTTAGACTTCAGGGGCCTGCCGCCCGGGGGGACCGGGGGCGCCCTATATGAAAAAAGACGGAAAAAAAGCCGGAATAGTTTCCAAAAGAAGGAAAAAATCCGGATGAGAAGGGAAAAATTCCCAAAATGCACAATTGCGATAGTTTTGTCTGATATATTATTAACAATAAAAGATCGCCCTCCGGACACGGAAGAACGGCCGGAGACGCAAAAAAACCGGGCAGACGGAAACGTCTGCCCGTGCCGGAATCATTCGGTTTTGTCATCCCCGGTGCCGCCGGCTCTCAGTTTCCGGACGGTGCTCACCGACAGGTATACGAAATAGGCGGCCAGCAGAGCCCAGATCACGGAGAAGAGATAGTAGCCTTTGAAGATATCGAATGCGCAGAAGAAAATGTCCGCGATCACCACGATGACATAGACGATCACACGGCCCATGGATCCACCTCCTGTCCAGAAATTGGCTGAGAAAAGTATACCATTTTTCACAAAACTTTGGAAGGCTCCCTCCGCGGTATTTGGCAACGGAAACAGACTTTCGGAAAAGGGCCCGTTTTGGATTGCATCCGCCGTGGAAATCCGTATAATAGGAACAGTGTGTTCGGAGGACGGCAGCCGTCCATCCGTTTTTTACCAAGGAGGAGACCCGTTATGACACTGCAGGTGCTACCGTATGATTTAACGATTTGCAAGATAAAGGAACTGTCCCAGGCCGATCTTTCCAAGGAGATCTTTTTCGTGGGAAAGACCGACGAGGAGCTGTCTCTGGTGTGCCGGACCGAAGACGTCCCGGCGGAGACCGAGGAGCGGGATGACGGCTGGCGTGCCATCCGCTTTGCCGGCAAGCTGGATCTGTCCCTCACGGGCATCATGTCCAAGCTGTCCTGGGTCCTGGCGGCCTACAGCGTGGAGATCGCACCCATCGCCACCTTCAACACCGACTATGTGCTGGTCAAGGCGGAGAAGCTGGATCTTGCCTTGCGCGTCCTGAAGGACGAGGACTACAGGATCGAGAAGCTGTAAGACGAACGCGGCTTCGGAAACAGAATAACAAGTATCAGGGAACAGCAACGGTTTTGTCCGCTGCTGTTTCTTTTTTTGTATCTTCCCCGTATAATGGAGTTATCAGGACAGGAACGGAGAAGAACGCCATGAGTCTGTTTCGAAAAAAAGAACCGCCCGTAAAGGGCTATGATAAAGAGCACCTGGAACCAGCGATCCGCTGCAGCATCTGCACCGGAGAGCAGGTGGCCGGATTCCGGGACCGCACCTCCGGCCATTTCGAGGAAGTGGCCCTCATCCACAATGAGCAGGAGCTGGAGGAGTTCCGCCGCCGGTACGGGATCGAAGGAGAGATCCCGAAATTCTACTGAGGAGAACGCCGTATGACCGTACGTGATGCCGTCCTCTCCGATGCCGAAGGCATTCTGGAGATCTATGCCTACTATACCGAGAACACCGTCATCTCCTGGGAGACGGAACCGCCGTCCCAGGAGGAGTTCACCGGACGCATGCAGAAGATCATGGCCCGGTATCCCTACCTCGTGCTGGAGGAGGACGGGGTCCTTCTGGGCTACGCCTATGCCGGTCCCTTCGTGGGACGGGCGGCCTATGACTGGTCCTGCGAGCTCACCATCTATCTGCGGCACGACGCGGTGAAGCGGGGGCTGGGCCGTCTTCTGTACACCGAGCTGGAACGGCGCCTGAAGGACATGGGGATCCTCAATCTCTATGCCTGCATCGGCGTGCCGGAAGGGGAAGAGGATGAGTATCTCACCAACAACAGCGCCGACTTCCATGCCCATCTGGGCTTTACCGAAGTGGGACGGTTCCGCAACTGCGG
>CAJGCI010000143.1 GCA_904501855.1 Oscillospiraceae bacterium
CCGCCGTGGATGCCGCCGGTGGTCTCGCCGGCTGCGAACAGTCCGGGGATGACGGCACCGGAGGTGCTGATGACCTGGGCGCTGGAGTTGATCTTGATTCCGCCCATGGTGTGATGGATGCCCGGGGCGATCTTGATGGCATAGAAGGGTGCGTGGGACAGATCGTCATCCATGCCGTTGTTGCGGCCCCATTCCGCATCCACACCGGATGCTACGGACTGGTTCCAGGTGTTCATGGTGTTGACGAAGTTCTGTACCGCCTCGCCCTGCAGTCCCATGTTGGCGGCCAGTTCCTCGTAGGTCTCGCCGGTAATGGCAAATCCCCGTTCGATGAACTTCTGGGTCAGGGCCACTTCATCCACCAGATGCTGGTCGAAGATGATGTAGCAGTATCCGTCGGGCTGCTTCAGCTCTGCCTGGGATACCACGTCACGTCCTGCCAGGTCGTTGACGAAACGCTTGCCCTGGGTGTTGACGATGATGGCACCGTGGCTGCGTACGGATTCGGATACCAGAGTTCCATCCTCCTGAATGACCGTGGGATGGAGCTGGATCTGTTCCATATCCACCGTGTCCGCGCCTACCGCCTGTGCCATGGCGATGCCGTCGCCGGTGGCACCGGAGTGGTTGGTGGTCACGGCATTGGCAAGGCTGGGATCATAGCTTGCCATGAGGTCGAAGTTTGCACCGAATCCGCCGGTGGTGAGGACCACGGATTTGGCATGGATGGTGTAGTTGTGTGCATTGTCATTGGCCTTGACGCCCACGGCCTGTCCGTTCTCCATGAGGATCTCGGTGGCGGTGGTGTTGACCTTGACATCGATGCCCAGTTTCTCCACCTGGACCTTGAGCTTCTCCACAAGGTATTCGCCCACGGGAGAGCCGTCTTCCGGTTTGTGCAGATACTTGTGGGTGGTACCGCCGGTGGCAACGACGGTGGGCAGGGGAGCGTCGATGGAGTAGAGCCAGTCCACAGCCTCGGCACTGTTCTCCGCCAGCGTCTGTACCAGCTCGCGGTTGGCAATGTTATGGCCGAGGTTCATGGTGTCTTCCACGAAGTTCTCCACGGTGCTGTCGTCCAGCCCCAGTTCCTTTTCCACCTTGGTGTCCGCCGCGTTCATGCCGCCCTCGGCACGGAGGCTGTTGCCGCCGACGAAGGGCATCTTCTCCAGCAGGATGACGTCCTGTCCCTGCTGTGTGGCAAGGACCGATGCGGTAAGACCGGCACCGCCGGCGCCGACGACCACGACGTCACATTCCAGTTCCACCTCGTCCTTTTCCACCGGAGCCGCGGCTGCGACCTCGTTCTGGAAGGCGGCGGGATCGATGCCTCCGGACTGCAGCGCATCGATAACGGCGTTCTTGATGCCGTCGGAGGTGATGGTGGCTCCGGAGACGGAATCCACCGCCAGACTCTGATTTTCGTAGATGGTCACGGGCAGTTCTTCCACTGCCACGGAACCGATTCCCTCGGTTTCGGTATGATTGGTGACCTTGATCTGATAGATCCGGTCCGGGGTTGCCACGACTTCCACGTCGATGGGACCGTTTCGCCCGATGGCGGAACCCGTAAGGGTCTGCGCATCATCCGGGACATCCGCGTCCCCGATGGTGGTGGCCGTGTGGGCGGCGATGATGTTGCCGATGATGAAGCCCAGTACGATGAGACCGCACAGGATACCCACTGCATCCAGCAACTTTTCCTTTTTCTGTTTCTTGCTCATTCCAACCCTCCATGTTCCGCATCCGCAGGATGCAGTTAATTTTCTTAATGTATTACTAATATTAACTATAAATGAGCATGTGTTAAAAAACAAACGGTTTTTGGACAGTGGAATACTGTTTGTGCAAAACGCATCACTTGCAGATTCCGGTTGCACATTTTCCACAAAAAGTGTAACATAAACGAAATGACCAGAAAGGGATGGGGAACTTGAACATCTACCGCGATTACGATAACTATCTGAAGGAACATCCGACTACGGACGGTTATTTCGGAAAATACGGCGGCAACTATCTGGAGGATCCGGAACTCATCAAAGCCTTCC
Source organism: Oscillospiraceae bacterium (assembly GCA_904501855.1). Lineage (GTDB taxonomy): Bacteria > Bacillota > Clostridia > Oscillospirales > Oscillospiraceae > UBA2922. The sequence goes on from CAJGCI010000143.1 coordinate 2,049, forward strand.
AGGAATACGCCGAGGGATACAACACCATTGCTCAGTCGGCCCAGTTCATTGCGGAACTGCGCCGCATCCGCCGGGATTTCCAGGGACGTCCCACCCCGGTGTACCACTGCCAGAATCTGTCCAACCTCCTGGGCCGCACCCAGATCTACCTGAAGAGGGAGGACCTGAACCATACCGGTGCCCATAAGCTCAACCACTGCATGGGCGAGGGACTTCTGGCCAAGTTCATGGGAAAGAAGAAACTCATCGCCGAGACCGGAGCCGGCCAGCACGGCGTGGCGCTGGCCACCGCTGCCGCCTACTTCGGCATGGAGTGCGATATCTATATGGGGGAAGTGGACATTGCCAAACAGGCCCCCAACGTCACCCGCATGAAGATGCTGGGCGCCAACGTGATCCCGGTGAGCTTCGGGCTGAAGACCCTGAAGGAAGCGGTGGACGCCGCCTTTGAGGCCTACGCCCGGGAGTATAAGGACGCCATCTACTGCATCGGCACCGCCGCGGGGCCGCACCCGTTCCCGCTGATGGTGCGGGACTTCCAGTACTGTATCGGGGAAGAGGCGAGAGAACAGTTCGTGGGCATGACCGGACACCTGCCGGACAAGGTGGTGGCCTGTGTCGGCGGAGGATCCAACTCCATCGGCATGTTCACGCCCTTCCTGGCCGATCCCGTGGAGATCATCGGCGTGGAGCCTCTGGGACGGGGACCTGCGCTGGGAGATCATGCCGCCTCCATCACCTACGGCAGGGAAGGCGTCATGCACGGTTTCAACAGCATCATGCTGGCGGATGAGAATGGTGACCCGGCCCCGGTGTATTCCAACGCCAGCGGTCTGGACTATCCCGCCGCCGGTCCCGAGCACGCCATGCTCCATGACATGGGACGCACCAAATACGTTACCATCGACGATGACGAGGCCATCGAGGCGCTGTTCCTTCTCAGCCGCCATGAGGGCATCATCCCCGCCATCGAAAGCTCCCATGCGCTGGCCTATGCCATCAAGGTGGCCCGCACCGGCATGACCGGTTCCGTCCTGGTAAGCCTCTCCGGACGGGGAGACAAGGACCTGGACTACGTGGCGGAGCACTACGGTTACGGTCCGGAATTTCTGGAAAAGATGGAACAGAGGCGCAAACAATAAGCGAAAACGTATAAGACATCAGGACCTTCCTCCGGGAAGGTCCTTTTTTGCGCGATTCTTCAGAAACTTGGGGTACACGAACAGGGCGGACGGTGTTATAATAAGTTAATTAAAAAACAATCCCGCCGGACCACCGCCCCCCGGTGATCCGATCCTGATAATTGAGGGACAATCCATGATGAAACGACACAGCATCATACAGCAGATGGCTGCAATCTTCCTGATCGGAATCCTTATCGTGGGACTGCTGACATTCCTTCTGGTGCAGCATCGCACGAGCCGCAGCATCGAAGCTCAGGTGGAGAGCATTGCCAACAACATCACGGAAGAAGCGATCCAGGCAATTACCGACTATCCCGGATACGAGTTTCTGCTGGAATACTGGTACAAGCATGCCGGAGAACTGGAGATCGAGTACGACGCCACTTACGAGGACGCCCCCAAGACGGAACTTCAGAACCAGATCTGGAACAAACGTCACCCGGATCTGCCGCTGGAGTACATCGACTCCCGCAAGATCCGGAAAATGAGTGCCGATGATCAGCGAATCTATGCCGAGATCATGTATTCCTGGATCATCACCCGCCTCGACCAGATCAAGCAGGCCTCCGAGGCCTCCTATATCTTCCTGATCCTCTCCGATGACAAGTTCGAGAGACAGTTCTATCTCATGAGTGCGGCCAACCCCGGAGATGAGCGCGGACAGGAATACGAACAGGTCTATACCCTGGGTACCGACAAGGAAGCCGCGGGCACCGTTCAGGAGTCCATGCGTCTGGCCAAACAGAACAAACAGAGCCTTACGGATGCGGGCATCTATGTGGACTACTATACCTATCTGGGAGAAGTGGCGGAAAAGAACGCCTTCGTGGGCGTGACCTACAGTCAGGAAGGCCTGGCTGAAAGCAAGATGCGGGAGACCGTGCGGGATGCGCTGGCTGCCGTGCTCTATGAGGTCATCATGGCCACCGCCTGCCTGCTGCTCCTGCTTTACGTGGTGATCCGGCCTCTGAGAAAGGTGCAGGAGAACATCCGGGAGTACAAGAATACGAAGAACAGTGCGAAAGTCGTTGAGAATCTGTCCGCGATCCGGAGCAGAAACGAGATCGGGGAACTGTCGGAAGATGTGTCCACCATGGTATCGGAGCTGGACGACTATATGGACAGGATCCAGGAATTTGCCGCGGAAAACGAACGCATCGGCGCGGAACTGAATCTGGCGTCCCGGATCCAACTGGCCATGCTGCCCATGATCTTCCCGCCCTTCCCGGAACATGAGGAACTGGATATCTATGCCACCATGATCCCCGCCAAGGAAGTGGGCGGCGATTTCTACGATTTCTTCATGCTGGATGAGACCCACCTGGCCCTCGTCATGGCGGATGTGTCCGGCAAAGGTGTACCGGCGGCTCTGTTCATGACCATCACCAAGGTGCTGATTCAGAACGAACTTCTGGGCGGCAAGGGTCCTGCGGAAGTACTGCATACCCTTAACGAACGGATCTGCCGCAATAATACCGAGGAGATGTTCGTCACCATCTGGCTGGGCATCGTGGATCTTGAGACCGGAGAGGTGACCTGCAGCAACGCCGGACATGAGTATCCCATCGTCAAAGCGCCGGACGGGCATTTTGAACTGCTGAAGGATAAGCACGGCTTCGTCATCGGCGGCATGCCGGGAATGAAGTATACCGATTACACGATCC
>CAJGCI010000144.1 GCA_904501855.1 Oscillospiraceae bacterium
ATTCCAGACTCTTTGGAACTTCATCAATCACAAGTATGCTTATACGGTTGACTTCAAGAGCGAAGAACTCATTGAAAAGGCCATTAAGCATATTGATGAGAAGCTGGTTGTCTCTCAGCTGCAGTACACTACTTCTGTCGGTCAGCAGAAGGCGGAAATGGATCGGCACGAAGTGGATCGTGGTGATTCCTTTAAGACTGCAAAAACCCGGACACAGACCCTGCAGCATGCCGAAACCAGCCGGGTGAAGTATGATCTGATTGGTAAGATTGCAGAGGGAACCAAATTGACACGTCGGACTGTTGCAAAGATTCTGTCCGGCTTGAGAGCAGACAAGATTCTGATGTTCAAGTACAATCCCGAAGAATTTATTTCCAAGGTGATTAAGCTGATCAATGAGCAGAAGGCTAAAACTGTTGTCGAGCACATTTCCTATAATGAAACCAGCGGTAAGTATGAAAGCGATATTTTCACTGCTGAAAAGAATAGCCAGAGTTTTGACAAGGCATTCCGTGCCAACAAAGCCATTCAGGACTATGTATTCACTGATGGTTCTGCAGAAAAGAGTATCGAAAGACGGTTTGCTGAGGATCTGGATACCGCAGACGAGGTATGTGTATACGCAAAGCTTCCTAAAGGATTCCACATTCCTACACCTGTTGGAAACTATTCCCCTGACTGGGCAATTGCCTTCAACGAAGGTACAGTAAAACACATCTTCTTTGTTGCGGAAACAAAGGGTACTATGGATAGTCTGAATCTGCGTCCCATTGAGCAGGCAAAGATTTCCTGTGCAAAGAAGCTCTTCAATGAGATTTCCACCAGTCATGTGAAGTATCATGATGTGGATAGTTATCAGAGCTTGCTTACGATTATGAATAAACTATAAGTCATTTCGTAAGGACTAAATCATATGTAAATTACTTTATATGATGATCGATCCCAGATTATACGTACCGGAGGGTTAGTATGGCTATACCAAAATTCAAAAAAGAGCATATCATCGATGCCTTAAAATACATCGATAAGAATGGTGTTCCTGATCATAACCAAAGCACAAAGTACGAACTTGTTACCGATGATGGAAAGCGGTATCCGCCGAAGTATGTGTTGGCTGTAGCTGACCATTTGGCAAATGGCCAGGATATTTCCACGGATGGCTTTAACACTTTAGAAGCTAGAAGCTATTTGGAAAGCCAGGGTTTCACCATTGAAACAAAGCAGCAGGAGAAGTTTAAGTTGTCTATCATGGCAGAAGGTGTTATGTCTACGGACAACCGCTTCACAATGGATAATATCAGTCTGGGTGATAATTACAAGCCACTGGATGCCTGCTTCAAAAAGGCATCCGGTGAGGTGGTTAAGCGCTCTTATAGTAAAGGCGAAAGAAGAAATACCAATCAGACGTTACCACGTATCGCTTGTCAGGTTTTTGAACGGCAGCTTTCATCCCTTTCTGTTGAGAGCAGGGAAAACTTCCCGATTTGTAAATACAAACCAGACAGTGATATGATCTGTGGCATCTATACAAGTGTCGATGAATTCAAGAAACATCGGAACACCATAGAGTACATGACCTATGGCTATGACAACGGCCGTCAGTTTGTGATCTACTGCTGGAATATCTTCTCTACGGTTATTTTTGTTCAGGAATGTCTGAAGCGGTTCGGTGAGCCGGGGGATCAGTTTATTTTGACATACCGTGAAAAGGATGAAAAAGAAACTGTGGCGGCAGAATCAGAAGCAGCTGCACAGGAGGAGCTTGTCCAGCAGTTTAAAGGGTATCGGAATCCTTTCTCTTCCATGCTGATTGAATCCAAAAATCTGATTTTCAGGGGCGCACCCGGTACAGGCAAATCCTACCTTGCAAAGGAAATTGCTGCGGATATCATCAGTAATGGTTACTTTGATGACTATACCCTTCTTTCGGATGAACAGAAAAAGCAGGTAGAATTTGTTCAGTTCCATCCGAGTTATGACTACTCTGATTTTGTGGAAGGTTTAAGACCGAAGGTCAATTACGACGGAACCATGGGTTTTGAACTGCAGGACGGTATTTTCAAGAAATTTGTTTCCAGAGCCAGAAAAAACTACGAGGATTCGCAGAAATCCAAAGAAACAGTGGAAAAGGAACTGACTGTCCGGGAAGCTATGGCAGAATTCTTCGCCGGTGTAGAGTTGGGTGTGGATACCTTTAAGACGATTAACGGAAATGAATTTACCATTGTGAGCGTGGACGACAGTCACATCAATATTTCCATCCCTGGAAATGCGACGGTCAACAAGCTTTCATTGAATCTGGATGAGGTCAGAAGAATGCTGGAGTCCGGTCAGAGGTTCGACAAGATCAAAGACATCACAACATTCTTCGGAAAATCTTTTGCAACCCAGGCATATTCCTATGATTTTGCCATCTATAAAGCCATCAAAGCAAAGAAAAGCACAGCCTCCAAGGTAAAAGCAAAGCAGGCCGAACTAAAAAAATACATATTTATCATCGACGAGATCAACCGTGGAGAAATATCCAAAATCTTCGGTGAACTGTTCTTTGCTATCGATCCCGGTTATCGCGGCAGAGCTGGTGAGATATCCACACAGTACTCCAACCTTCATTCCGATCCGGACGAAAAATTCTATATTCCGGAGAATGTTTATATCATTGGCACTATGAACGATATTGACCGTTCTGTGGACAGCTTCGATTTTGCCATGCGCCGCCGTTTCCGCTTTGTGGAACTTCGGGCGGATGAACGCCTTGAGATGCTTGCTTTGTTGGAGAATGAGGAACTCGAAGCTGAGGCTATCAGAAGAATGGCTGCACTCAACAAGGAAATTGCATCCGTTGAGGATCTGAACGAGAATTACCAGATTGGAGCTTCCTACTTCCTGAAGCTGAAAACCCTGGATTTTGATCAGCTTTGGACCGATTATTTGCAGCCGCTTCTCCAGGAATATATTCATGGAATGTACGATGAGGAAGGCATTATGAAACGGTTTGCGAAGGCATATGGCTATCAGCGCCCGTTTCGAGGTGATGTAAATGAAGCTGCTCAGAATCAAGGATAATTCCCAGCAGAAAAAAGAATCTTTTTCTCAGATCGGAAACCTAACAGAAAAAATAGCAGATAAAACACTGGAGCAGCTTGATCGGGAAGGCGTGTTTGTATTCCCGGAGATTGTAAGGGATGCAGAAGATCTTACGCAGGATCAAATGATCCTCCAGAGCTTCAATGATACCTATCGAACCGGCAATGTGATGGGTTTTCTCGGCTGTGGAGATGAACGTCTAATCATCGAATCCCGCTTCAGCGGGAATGATGAAGATTTCTTCTTTCAGTATCTTCTGGACAGAGTTCTGGATTTCCCGAACATCGTAAACATGGAGGCCGATGCCGATCATAATAATCGGCTGTTCAATTTTCTGTTGTTCCTGTTTCCTCATTACCTCCAGACAGCCATGCGGAAAGGCTTGTTCAAAAAATACATCCGCCGCAGATACAATGACGGGAATGTAAAGGGAACAATCGATGTTGCAAGACATATCGAAAACAACACACCCTTTGTCGGTAATATTGCATACAGCCAGCGTGAGTTTTCCTATGACAACAGTCTGATGGAACTGGTGCGTCACACCATAGAATTTATCAAGAGAAAACCGTACGGTAACAAACTCTTGGTGAAGGTGAAGGAAGAGATTAAACAGGTAATAGATGCAACGCCGGGATACGAATCTTATGACAGGCAAAAAATCATTGATCAGAACAAGAAGAACACTGTCCGCCATGCTTATTTCAGAGAATATCTTGCTTTGCAGAGGCTGTGTCTTCTGATTCTGCAGAATCAAAAACACCAGATCGGTGCAGGCTCCAGGCAGATATACGGCATCTTGTTTGACGGTGCCTGGCTGTGGGAGGAGTACGTCAATTTGCTGATAGGGGATGTATTCTACCATCCAATGAATAAGGGGGGCAAAGGTGCACAGAGACTATTTGAGGGAAATGTGGGCCTGATCTATCCCGATTTTATCAGCCGTAACAGCGAGCATCGGATGATCGCGGATGCCAAGTATAAGCCAATCAACAACATCGGCAACCGGGATTATCTACAAGTGCTTGCGTATATGTTCCGTTTTGATGCAAAAACCGGTTACTATCTCTATCCAGAGGCGGGAGATTTTGATGATCTGAGATTGCGGATGAATCGCGGCTCCACCTATGAGGCCAATGTTAGCCCACGAAATGATATCACAATAATCAAGCACGGTCTCAAAATCCCCATGGATGCCCCAGACTATTCCTGTTTTGCAACGAGGATGGAGGCTTTTGAACACGAGTTTAGATGTGCATTTTCGTCATATGCTGTTTATGCGGAGACAGACCATTTGATTAATTGACAACACAAGCTGTATTAGCCATAACCAAAGAATGCAAGGCATGATTATAAAAAGGGCGGCCTCCCTATGGAAGCCGCCCAACAAAATTATTATACCACAAAAGTAATAGGAACGTCTATTCTCATTTTGCCAGAAACTTATCTCATTTTCTTATGGAACATCCCATCTTGAAAAAAGAGAAAACTAGATGTATTATGAAGATACAAAAAAGGAGTGAGTCCAATGTACTAAGCAAACTCTCCATTAACAAATCTATAGAAAGTAAGAGGTTACGTAAATGATTGATCCCATCTACAATTGATGACCCTTGATCTTGAGTTAACAAAAGATCAAGGGTCATTTCTTTTTGTGTGTACGC
>CAJGCI010000145.1 GCA_904501855.1 Oscillospiraceae bacterium
CTCAAGATAGTTCTCGGGATTGGCGGCATCGTCCCAGACCGAGATGAAGCATTCCCGGTCCGCTTCGCTGCGCCGCTGGAAATTCTCATAGTCGTAGTCCATTTCAAATCCGATGGATTCGTTCCGGATATGTTCGTAATGAACGGTCTCCTCCATGCCCTCGATGGTGATGACGGACTCGAAACGCTCGCCGTCCTTTCTTCCGGCGGTAGCCGGGGATGCGGAGGGTTCCGCCGTCGCTGTGGGACTGACGGAGGGAGTGGGCGTGGCCGTGGGAGCCGGGGTGGCGGACTCGGTAGTGGACGCCGATCCTGCCTGATCGGATTCTGCTTTCTCGCCGCACGCGCTGAATACGGTCAGAAGCAGGGCCACTGCAAGGACCACCGACAACACGGTGATAAGATTCTTGAACTGTTTTCTCATGATCAATCTCCTTCGCCGGTGGCGCGGAATTCGATCGTTCCGCACCAGCCTTTTTTAATCATTCTGAGATCTGAGTATTGCAGAATCATGATATCATGGAACGGCCGGATGTTCCAGCCATATGCGCTGAGAACAGGGGGCCGGAATCGAATAAATACTTATTTTGTGAATTAACTATTAATTTCGGAAAAAGGGGTTGACGATTCCTGAATTGTGTGATACATTCTAGGCGTACCAGCAATGATAGTACAGATAAAACAAAAAAACAAACATAAATGGGGGAAACGAACATGAAACGGATCGTTACTGTACTGCTCGGCATCGCACTGATGCTCACCATGGCGGTTGCCATGACGGGATGCGGAAAGAAGGACGCACAGACCGCGGAGAACACCGCACCTCAGGTCACTTCCACACAGAAAGCGGACGACGCCAAGAAGGCGGAGGAAGCCAAGAAGAAGGAAGAGGCCAAGAAGAAGGAAGAGGCCAAGAAGAAGGAAGAGGCCAAGAAGGCGGAGGAAGCCAAGAAGAAGGCAGAAGAGGCTAAGAAGGCAGAGGAAGCCAAGAAGGCATCTGAGAGCAAACAGCCGCAGAACTCCGTGAAACCCAGCCAGACCCCCGCACCCAGCGCCGATCAGGCCACGGGAAGCCCGGTACAGCGTTATTCCGGGCGTTGGGGCAGCGGCCGCTGCACGGTGGATGTCGTGGGAGAGGCCAACAACTCCGTTGTGATCAAGGTTTACTGGAGCAGCAGCGCATTCGAGCGCGCCGAGTGGACCATGAGCGGCAACTTTGATGAGGACGGCACTACCGTATACTATACCGACGGCGTCAAGAAGATCGTCACCTTCAATGAGGACGGATCCGTGAAATCCACCGAGGAAGTATATGTGGGTGGCAAAGGCTCCTTTATCTTCAAGGACAACACCATGACCTGGGAAGATCTCGCCGAGCATATGGCGGACGGAATGACCTTTACGAAATAAGAATGATACAGGGAAGACACCGCAGACCGGAGACAGGCCTGCGGTGTCTTCTTTCTTAATTATTTTAAGTTAATTAATTGACAAACAAGGTGTTTTTCAGATATATTTAGTGTGAAATTATGTCGGTTGAATGACCGACCGATGATCCCCCCTTTTTGGAGAAAGGAAACGAAAGATGAAAAAGAGATGGATCAGCCTGCTGCTGGTTTTCGTGATGATGCTGAGCCTGCTGTCTGTCGGCGTCCTGGCAGAGACGGAAACGCCCGGTGTCGTACCCGGCTTCGGTGACATCGACACCGGAATGAATCAGACGGGCGGTGAGCCCGGGGCGGAGGTCGTCCACGAGGGCTCCGGCGGCCAGTGGGAACCGGGGCCGAAAGGCGATGAGGACGTGGCGGGGCTCGTCTACGGAGAGGCCATGTCCAAGGCCATCGCCAAGAAAAGCAGTGCCGTTACTACGTTCATCGACGCACTGAAAGGTTCTGTGCAGGGGATCCTGGCCGGAGAGACCATCCCCGATGTGGAGATGTATCTGGTCAACGATCAGCTTAAGACATACGAGCTGAAGCCCAACGCGGTGAAGGATGCCGCATTTCTGTCGTCCTTCCGCATGAAGAGCGGAGGCGCCTTTGGATGGCTGGATGATGTGTTCAAATGGCTGGAGGACGGAATCGGGTGGCTGATCAATGATGTGGATACCATCGGCGATTTCTACAAGATCTACGGCGCGAAGAATGTCCCTGAGGGAGACTATACCCTGATGGTACGCAGTATCGGTCGGGACGGTTATGTCCTGCGGGAACCGGAAAACGGAATAGTGCGCGTCCACGTGGGGGACGACCATGTCAATTATGTGGGCTATGAAGAGTTCCTTGGCGGGAAAGATTTTAAATTATTAGGCATTAATGCCGGTTACGTCGACTTTTATCTTCCCGGAGTCTATCTGTCCACCGCGGAACCGGCGCTGGAGTTTACCTCCGCCGACGTGGGCGGCAATGCGCTGCCCGGTACGGAATTTCTCATGGTGAACCGGGACGAGACTCTGAATCTGGTGAAAGCCGCACTGACACTTGGCAAGGATACCTTTACCAATGCCATGCAGGAGATCGATAACGGCGCCTTCACATGGGAAGAGCTGAACATCCTCAACTACGATCTGCTTAAACTGGATCAGGAAGGCCAGCAGATCAATCTGGACTACGAGGAAGCCTTCAAGCTGATCGAGACCTACTGGGCACTCCTCGCCGCCGCCGGCGATGAGCCGCTGAAGGAATTCATGGGAACCGATGCGGACATCCGGATCCCGGCGGTGCTTCAGACCACGGCAGACCAGAGCGGTCTGGTGCGCTTCAGTGAGGACTCCAATATCACCCTGACCTGGTCCGTGGAGATCCTTCTGCAGATGGCCCATCTGGTGGGCCAGGAGATCCAGGACATCGACGATCAGGACATCGTGGATGTGATGGGGAACTTCAAAGATTATCCCGTCCTGGAGTCCATCCTGCTGATGGTGATCCGGGAAGCCAAGGAGCTGATGGTGGACGGCATCGAGATGTGGGACGATTCCGGCAAGGCGGCCAAAGACATCGTCAACACTTATCTCTACCCCATCCTTCAGAACGACCATCTGCTGGAATACGCCAACTGGGCCATGGATCTGGCGGAGTACGTCCCATTTGTGGACATCACCATTCCCGATGAGATCCATAAGGTGATGGAATACCTGCCGCAGCACGGGCTCCTGACCCGGAAGATGCCAACAGGACACTATGTCATGCTGGAGACCGGCGTGCCGGACGGATACTTCCATAATCCACTGTTCTATACCATGGAACTGACCTGGAATACGGATGCAGTAGGACGTCCCGACCAGTGGTGCTACTGCAGCGTGGGAAATGTAGGACTCATCGCGCCGTACTTTGCGGAAGACTATTACAAACAGCTGCGGGAACTGGATCTGGTCGATGAAGCGGACAAGATGCTGGATCTCATCACGCGCGGGCAGACGGAGAAACTGTTCAATACCTATTACCCTGTCTATGACATTATCGAGGGCGATGCGGACATGACCGAACGGGCCCTTTACATGCTCACCGGCACGTTATATCAGGTGACGGGACAGCCCGCCGATCAGGCGAAGATGGTAAGCACCCTGCTTCCGTATCTCCACGCCTCCGGCGGCACGGCACAGAACATGCTGAGGCTCTGCAACAAGATCGTCAAGACCAACAAGTCCGTCATCACGGATAAGATCACCAGAGACTGGAAGTTCTACACGCCCACCACCAGCATCCGCACCAACGCGGCGCTGAAGTTCAAGGCGTTCATGCAGGAAGTGAGCGGGGCCATCGTCACCGATGACACCATCACCGGAAAGGTCAATGCCGCGGTGAAGAAGACCATCGAGGGAATTGTTTCCCGAGTGGATACCAAGAACTACACGGAACCCTACGTCACGGCGGTGGAGAACGCGGTAAAGAGCAGGGTGTCGTCGATCCTTTCCAGTGTGCTCAAGAAAGCCGTGAGTACGATCAGTAAGGATATCCGGATCATCGCAAAAGGCGACCCGCTGCCCATCTTCTCATGGGGCAGGACCAACGGATAAAAAATGACCGGACCCCCATCCGGTAAAATGTTCTCGGCAGGAGGAGCTTCGGCTCCTCCTGTTTTCGTTTTCCGGAAGGGGGACCCATTGACAAACCAGTCTTTTTCTGCGAGTCTGTGATAAAGCATGAAAAAATCAGTCCCGGAGGGATTGCTCCGGAACCCAAAGGAGAAAACAGTATGAGCAAAGTGTTATTCATAAACGGAAGCCCCAACGAGCACGGCTGCACCGCCACCGCCATGGAGGAGACCAGCCGCGTGCTGGAGGAGAACGGGATCGAGACCGAGACCCTCTGGCTGGGAAAGAAAGCGGTCCCCGATTGCATCGCCTGCGGATACTGTCAGAAAAACGGAAAATGCGTGTTTGACGATGACGTAAATGCCATCGCCGGGCGCATCGACGAGTTCGACGGCATCGTGGTGGGCTCTCCGGTCTACTACGGCGGACCCAACGGACGTCTGACGTCCTTCCTGGACCGGCTGTGCTTCAGCGTGCCGGGAGAGAAGCTGAACGGGAAACTGGCGGCATCCATCGTGTCCTGCCGCCGGGGCGGCGCCAGCGCTGCCTTCGAGCGGCTCAACCAGTATTTCCTCATGACGAACATGCATGTGGTGGCCTCCCAGTACTGGAACCAGATCCACGGACATACCGCGGAGGAAGCCAGACAGGACGAGGA
>CAJGCI010000146.1 GCA_904501855.1 Oscillospiraceae bacterium
AAACGAAGAGATCCTTTCCGGTTATTCGGATATGACCGCGGCAGAATTGAAATACATGCGTGAAAACGCGGCAAGACAGGTACAGAATTCCAAACTGGTCATTCTGAACCTCGGCTCCAACGACGTCTCTCTTGCTCTGACGGATATCGGTCCGAAACGTCTGGAGGAACTGTTTGAGCAGGAAGAGAAATCCATCAGTGTGCGCGGCCTGATCGAGGGATCCAAAAAGATCCTGGAAATGGGCGGCAGCCTGACAAGCCTTTTGGTCTTTGTCCTGGACTGGGCAGAGACGGTCGGAGCACTTCCCGAAACGCTTGCGGTATACAGTTCCGCAATGATCGAGGGCGTTACCAAATGGATGGAAGTATATCCCAAACTGGTGGCCCGCATCTATGAACTGAACAAGGATGCCACCATCGTCAATGTCGGTTTCTACAACGCCTTCAAGGAAATGAAACTGACGGACGTATCTCTTTTCAATATCGGTCAGCTGATGGAGCCTGCTTCCATCATTGCCGACCAGTATATGAGCACGCTTTCTCCCTATGCCAACAGCGACGAATATGATTACCGTTTTGCGGAAGTCCGCGGAGTAAAACTCAACGGATTCACAAACTCTCTGCTGACGTCGATCCTTTCGGGAGAGCTGGACAATTTCAGCATGGAATATGCCGAGCAGATCCATCCGGCAGCAGAAGGACATGCCTATATGGCACAGCAGATCCTGGATGCTCTCGGATCCGACTACTCGCTGAACCTGGAGAATGCACCGGTGGATCCCACTCCGGTGATCCCTGCCGAAGATGAGCTGTTTGCAGACGTTCATCGGGGAGACTGGTTCTATGATATGGTGAAGTATGTTGCCGAAAACGGATATATGTCCGGCACAGGGGACAATATGTTCTCACCCAATGCATCACTGAGCCGCGCCATGGTGGCCCAGATCCTCTACGCCATGGAAGGCAAACCGGCCGGGTCTTCTTCCGGAAAGTTTACCGATGTTGCGGCTGGCGACTGGTATTCCGATGCAGTCAACTGGGCTGCCGCCAACGGAATCGTGGCCGGATTTGAAGACGGCACATTCCAGCCCAATGCCGATGTCACAAGAGAACAGCTGGCAGTGATCCTCGCCGGTTATGCAAAACTCAAGGGTCAGAATACGGCTGCCACGGTGGATATCAACAGATTCTCCGACAGCGCTTCCGTCAGTGCCTGGGCCGTGGACGGAGTCCGCTGGGCCGTGGAAAAGGGAATCATCTCCGGCAAGCCGGGCAACCTGATCGACCCGCAGGGGACTGCTACCAGAGCCGAGATGGCGACCATGATCCGCAACCTGAAGACGAACGTTCTGTAATGAGGGCGATCTGAAAGGATCATCTGCGGAATCAATTCAAAAAACAAGAATACAGATTAGAGGCGTGAATCGCAGGATTCACGCCTCTTTTTTATACAAAACTGCGTCTAAAAAGCCAGAAAATGCCAAAAAACGCAAAATGGTTAAAACATTTCAATCTGTTTTCCGTCCTTTTAAGATATAAAGTGAAGAAACTTTATTAAGCGAAAGAACGTTAATTTTTTTAAGATATCTTTAAGAATTAAATTTACATTAGATTATTTCTGGGTTAAAATGGAATAGTATGGAAAATTATGTCAATCTATCCCCGACATAGCATTCCAAAGAAGACTCATATAGCGAAAGAGAGACATTATGAAAAAACTAATAACCATTTTAACGATTGTGTGTATGGTTGCTGCCCTGATATCCGGAACGGCTCTTGCCGCGGATGAAACCGGCGGATCTGGGACACCGGCAACAGGCACACTGACAGTACAGGGCACACCCCTGTATGTTGCACCCAACACTGAGGCAGGACTGGATGGCAGGATAAATGTGGCATCCGATCTTTTGGGAACCAGCGGAACACTCTACCTTCCCGGCAAGGCAGTAACGGAGAAGCTGTGTTTCACATGGGATGATACTTCCGTATCTCTCAGCAAAGACGGAGTTACTTACAGCAGCGGAACCGCTCCGGTGGCGGCAGAGAATGAAAGCGTTACTTATCAGGTAATGAAAGGAACCGCGGTATCTACTGTGACGGTGAAGACTCTTAAAGGATCTTCCAGCGTGGAACCCATGTTCCTGGAGATCGACGAGGCGTTGGGTACCATCGATGCCATGAAATCCGATGAGAGTCATGAAACCAGCTGTTATGGCTCCGTCGTATTCGATGATGTAAGTAAATACATGAGCATCAAAGGCCGCGGCAACTCCACATGGACGACTTGGGGATTTGCGAAAAAGCCCTACAACATTACCATTTATGAAGATGCCGGTTTTCAGGATTCCAAGAAAGTGGAGTTCGTGAAAGGCGTCAAGACCAAGAAGTGGTCCCTGATTGCGAACTTCCTTGACAACTCTCTGATGCGCAACAAGATCGCCATGGATCTTGCGGAAGACTTGGGCATCGGCATGAAGACAAGATTTGCCGATCTATGGATGAACGGAGAGTACCTCGGGAATTATCTGATCACCCCGAAAAATGATTATAATGCGCCGGACGGCGGATATGCGCTGGAAAACGACAACTATCTCGAAGAAGGGGAGGAGCAATTCCCGATCCCCGGCATGTTCGAAATCGGCAAGATCACCGGCGACCGTGGTTACTATAACCGGATATCGGTGAAGGACATCGGCAAGGACGCAAAAAAACAGGGCGTGGATACAGCAGCCATCGAAGCCTATTTTCTGGAAGCATGGGCTGCGCTGGAGGACTTTGACTCCGAAAACTACCAGAATTATTTCGACATGGATTCCTGGGCCAAGATGTTCCTGATGTATGAGGTTTCCAAGACCTATGACTGTTTCTCCGGAAGCCTTCTCATGCATCGGGACGGACTGACCTCATCGGACAAGCTCATCGCAGGTCCCGCCTGGGACTATGACGTGTCCTTTGGACGGACGCTTCACAAGTTCTTTGTAGGCGTAGCCGAAAATGTACAGATTAATGCCGAGGGCTGGTACAACGACAGTATCGGACTGATGGCAGTGGATGAGCCTGTCAGTCTGCTTCAGGAGCTGGGAAAACATGCAAGCTTCATGCGGCATGTGGCAAAAGTATACAACGAAAACAAACAGAGTTTTGAGGGAGCAGCTGCCAATGTGGACCGTCAGAGGGAAGTGATCCGGCAATCCGCGGAAATGGATGCTGCAAAATTTGGCATTATCAACGTTTGCGGTGAATATGTGGTGGCACCTGACATCATGAGCGCACTGGGTACCGGCAGTTATAAACTCAACTATGAGTTTACGGTCAACTGGGACAATTACGTGAACAACCTGAAGGAGTGGTGCGTCAAGCGCGTGCTCTGGCTGACCGATCACCTGGCACCGGGCGTGGATATAGTTACCTTCCATGGCGGTACAGTGAAGACCGACGGATCAGAAAACGAAACCGGACTGCCCTTTACCGATGTTCACAGCGGGGACTGGTACTTCCCGTATGTGAAATATGTATATGAAAACGGACTGTTTTCCGGAATGTCGGAGACCACGTTCGAACCCAATACGGCAATGACGAGAGCCATGTTTGTCACGGTGCTGTGGGCAAAGGAAGGAAAACCGGAGAACGGCAAGTCCGATTTCAAGGATCTGACCAGTGACTGGTATAAGACCGCGGTGAACTGGGCTGCCGCCAACGGGATCGTGGGAGGATATGATTCCGATCATTTCGGACCCAATGATCCGGTGACCCGCGAGCAGATGGCAGCTATCATGTACCAGTATGCCAAATTCAAAGGATATGATACGGAAGCAAGCGGCAGCCTTGAGAAGTTCAAAGATGCGTCAGAAGTGGCTTCCTACGCAGAAACTGCGATGAAATGGGCGGTGGGTCACAAGCTTATCGCCGGAACCGATAAAGGACTGGAGCCGACAGGAAATGCAACCAGAGCGCAGGTAGCTGTAGTACTGCAGGCATTCAATAACAACGTAAAATAGCGAAATCCCCCAAAAAAGATGACTGGAGAGATTTATTATGAAAAATCTGAAGAGCCTTATTTCCATGCTCCTGTGTGTTGTGCTGCTCCTTGGCGTGATGGGAGCCGGTGCACTGGCAGCAGCAGAAGACCCTGCAGATATCATTGACGCAGCGGTCAATGAAAATCAGCTGACGGCGGAAGCAGTCACTGAAGAAGCCGCAGCGAGTGTTGCGGAAAGCACGGAATCCGAAGAGGTTCAGGCGGCACCCGAGACCGGGAAAAAGGAAAGCAAGCTGAAAAGCGTATTCCGCTCGGAACTGTATATCGAAGCTAACTCAGATGCCAGACTGGATAACAAGATCAAGGTGGATCTTGATCTTATCGGCGGAACGGGCACTCTGTACCTTCCGGGCAAAGTGGATTTCAATCAGCTGTCCTATTCCTGGGACAACCCGGATGTAGTGCTCATGATGGGAAAGACCGAGTTCAGGAGCGGGGAAGCACCCATCGCGGCACCGGGAGAAACGGTGACCTACAAGGTCAAAAACGGGCTGGCAATCGCCTACCTGACGGTGAAGACGATGCAGGGTTCTCCGGATGTGGAACCCATGTACCTGAATATCGATGAGAGCCTTGGAACCATCAAAGCTATGAATGGCGATGATGATC
>CAJGCI010000147.1 GCA_904501855.1 Oscillospiraceae bacterium
ACATCAATGCCGCGATAAACATACGAAGCGAGGGCTTACGGTTGCGCAAATAACAGAACAACATGGTAGGGTGGGACACACCCGAATCGAACGCTTGGTGAGACTGCATAAGACTTTCACTTTGAAAGCTGCTGGTCGCTGACCCAAGAATCCCCTGGATTTATCCATGGGGAGTGTCAACCGTATATGCTGTTCTGCAGCGCCTCCGCATTCTTCGGAAGGTCCGGGATGAGGAGGTTCAGATTTCCGTAGTCGCTGCTGTAGACATTAGTGGATCGGTAGGCATCCGCCACGGGGATGCGATTGTTCTCAAAGGTGTCGAAGCGGTGGAACAGGGCCGCCATTCCGAGACGGAACAGAGTGCCGATCCCAAGGTCCGTGCGGATGAGGGGCATGGCGCTGTGGAGAAACCGGATCTGATCCATGGGACTCTGAAGGCGTACCTTCCGGAGGATCTCCATGATGACGGTGCGTTGGCGTTCGGTGCGTTCCCAGTCGGATTTTCCCACCACGCGCAGCCGGCAGTAGTCCGTGACCTGTTCGGCAGTCATGGAGTTCCATCCGGCGTGGAGGTTCCATCCGGCGTTGCTGATCCCGGCGTCCGCGTTCCACTGGCTCTGCCAGTAGTCCCCGGTGGTGCCGTTGAGCCAGTCCGCTTCCTCCTGGGTCAGCTCCAGATCCAGTCCGCCCAGACGGTCGATGAGTGCAATGAAACGGAAGAAGTCCACTTCCATGTTGGCGTCCACGGTGACACCGAAATCCTGACGGATCGTATCGTCCAGCAGTTCCATGCCGCCGGCATAATAGGTGAGATTCAGCGGTCCGTACCGGCCTCCGGCCACGGGAAGGAACATGTCCCGCATCAGGGAGGTCAGACGGATGGTGCCGCTTTTTTTCTGTACGCTGCAGAGGATCATGGAGTCGCTTCGCATCTGGGATTCCTGACCCTCGCGCCGGTCCTGCCCGATGAGGAGGATATTGATGACCTTGCGGCTTTTCATGCCGGAAATGGAATCCAGTCCCCAGTCGATGCTCTCACCGGTACTCTGGAAGGAATCCAGCGCGCCGGGATGGAGATCTCCACGGGTATCCCGGTCCATGCGGCTCAGTTCATAGATTGTAAATGCTCCCAGCGCGGCGATACACAGGATCAGCAGGGTAAGCACGAACCCGAGGAGCCGCCGAAGGGGAGAACGGGAGGATGTTGAATGATGCATTTGATTCACTCCTTCTGTCCGTATCATAACGGAAAAGAGTCGAAAAGAAAAGAAGGAGCGACGCATGAAAGGCAGAAAACGGCATCATTTCCGAAGATTCCTACCGGAGCAGTTGAATTACAAGCTGTAACCATGATAAAATTATAACGTTAAAAACAACAATTATATGAAAGATCAAAAGAGGTAATAAAATGTACCCGGCGATGAAAGGGACATCGTCGGGGAGGAGGAAGAAATGAGAAATCACAGACCCAACATCCTGAAGCTGGCTACGAAGATCAGTATGGAGAGCCTGACCTACACCGGCATCACCTACAATGATCCCGAGTACCGGATTCTGGAACCCATCATCGATGACGAGATGTGTGAAGTGTTCATGCATCTGCGTCTCAACACCAACCGCACTCTGGAGGAAGTGGCGAAGAAGTCCGGCTTCTCCAAGGAAAAGACGCTGGAACTGCTGGATAAGCTCATAGAGACCGGTGCGGTACGCAGCCGTGTTCGGAACGGAGAGACCTATTATTACTCTCCCATCTGGGTCCCGGGCATCATGGAAGGCATCATGTCCAACCGGGAACAGTGCGACAAGTATCCGGATCTGGGCCTCTGCTTTGAAGAGTACACCCGCCGGCGTGTGGCCATCCTGGGCCCCAATGCCGCCCCCGGTATGTCCTTCATGCGGGTCATTCCCGTGGAAGCGGCCGTGAAGAACAACACGAAGGTGGCCGATTACGACGAGGTTTCCACGCTCATCGAGAATGCGGAAGCCATCTCCGTCGGTCCCTGCTCCTGCCGCCGGTCCCGCCGCCTCATGGGTGAGGGCTGCGGACACTTGGAAGAGGATATGTGCATCTACCTCAACGACAATGCCCATACCTATACCAAAGCCGGAGCACACCACTATATCTCCAAGGAAGAGGCCTATGAGATTCTGAAGAGAGCCGAGGACAACGGTCTTGTCCATGAGCTCAATCAGTCCGACGGCTTTGACGGCACCACCGCCATCTGCAACTGCTGCCACTGCTCTTGCTACGCACTTCGTATCGGTGATCTTTTCCAGACGCCGGACATGCTGCGTACCAACTATGTGGCAGACATCGATCCCGAGCGGTGCACCGCCTGCGGCGCCTGCGTGGAGAACTGTCATCCCAACGCACTGAAGCTGGGCAAGAAACTGTGCAGCATCAATCCCGAACCGGGCCCGAAGCCCGATCCCATGCCCGACGATTATTTCTGGGGACCCAAGCAGTACAACCCGGAATTCCGCACCAACCGCACGGATGTCCTGGAAGTGGGTACGGCGCCCTGCAAGGCCGCCAATTCCGCCAGCCTTCCGTATCAGGGAATACTGAAGCTGGCTTCTCAGGGGAGAAACCGTCAGGCCTATGACATGATCACCAAATACATTCCGTTCCCCGCCATCTGCGGACGCGTGGATGATGATCTGCCGGAGCGGGTCTGCACCCGTTCCTCCGTGGACGAAGGTCTGGCCATCAATGAAGTCATGAAGTTCCTCGGTGACTGGGGCCTGGAGAAAGGAAACCGGAAGGTTCCCGAACTGCTCAATCCCCAGGGCATCAAGTTCGATAAGAAGATCGCCGTCATCGGTGCCGGCCCCGCCGGCCTGGCATGCGCCTACTATCTGACTATCAAGGGCTATCCCGTCACCGTATTCGAGCGGGAGAAGAAAATTGGCGGCAAGCTGCAGTACGGCATCCCGTCCTTCGATCTGGACAAGACCCTCGTTCAGAAGGAAGTGGAGATCCTGAAGGAAATGGGCGTCACCTTCCAGCTGGGCGTGAATGTTGGAAAAGACGTGAAGATCTCCCAGCTGAAGGAAGAGCAGGGCTTTGAAGCCATCTTCCTGGGCGTCGGTGCTTCCGGGACCTCCAAGATGGGCGTTCCCGGTCAGGACGCCAAGGGCGTCACGGGACTGCAGGCATTCATGAAGGCCGTCAACTCCACCCGCCGTCCCGCCGTGGGCAGCGATGTCGTGGTGCTGGGCGGAACACAGGCGGCACTGGATGCGGCCCGTTCCGCGATCCGTCTGGGTGCGAAAAAAGTGACGGTGGTGGCAAAGACCCTGAAGACCAATGCCAACATCGCCAAGGCGGAAGGCGTACAATTCCTCTTCGGATATGAACCGAAACAGGTGGAAGCCGATGCCAAGGGCAATGCCAAGAGCATCGTTCTGGAGAAGGACGGAGCAGAGAAGAAGGTCAAGGCCACCACGGTGGTCTACGACGGACAGAAGGCGGATCTGCTGGCATTCACCGGCGACATCAAGCTTCTGGCGGATGCCAAGGCAAACCTCCGTGCGGATGCAATGACCTATCAGACGGATGTTCCCTGGATCTTCGCCGGCGGCGATGTGGTCACCGGACCCAATACCGTCATGGATGCACTGGTCGCCGGTCGCGAAGCCGCCATCTCCATCCACCGTTTTGTCCATCCCGGACAGAATCTGGTCTTCGGCCGTGATCACTTCGACTACAAGGGATTCGACATGAAGAATACCGTTCTTCCGGAAGGAAAGAAGGGAAGCCGGATCACGCCGGAAGAAGTGCCGGTGGCAAAAGCCGTGGGCAGCTTCAAGGATCTGAGAAATGATCTGACGGCGGACGAAGTGAAGAAGGAAGCATCCCGCTGCCTCGGCTGCGGCGTGGTCACCCTCAACGAGAACAAGTGTGTCGGTTGTGGCATCTGCACCACGAAGTGCAACTTCGGTGCCATCACCCTGAAGAAGGTCCGTGACGAAAAGGGCGGCGTGTACTTCAACACCCTGGGCAAGGTTGGCGTCAATGCGGTGAAGCGCTACTCCAAAGTGGCAGTGAAGAAAGTGGCACGGCCCATCACGAAGCTGACAGACAAGGAGTGATCGAACGGTGCATGAGATCGGAATCGTTCGACAGGTCCTGCGCACCGTAGAGGAGTTCGCGAAGGAAAACGATATCACGGAAGTGTCGGAGATCGTACTGGATGTGGGAGAAGTCAGCCAGGTGATCCCGGAATATCTCACCGAGATCTACCCCTATGTGGCGGAAGAGACGGAGATGTTCAAGGACACCGTACTCACCATCAATATGATCCCCGGGATGGCGGAATGCGATGACTGCGATGCCATCTACAATCTTGTGGAATGCGAAGGCATCTGTCCCGACTGCGGCAGTCAGTCCAAGACGGTCTACAGCGGAAAGGACTGCAGCATCCGCGAGATCCACGTTCCGGAATGATCCACCAAAATCGGAAAAACCTCGATATCCCAACACGGGATATCGAGGTTTTTGCAGTGTGCCGGGCATGGCACAGTTCTAATGGGTGAAAGTCCCATCACAGGTAGTTACCGCCAAGTGTAGCGAACCACAAGCCGTAGCCAGCAATGACTGCGGGGGAGGAAGTGGTGTAGCAAAACCAAGGAGCCTACGAA
>CAJGCI010000148.1 GCA_904501855.1 Oscillospiraceae bacterium
CGATAAACATACGAAACGAGGGCTTGCGGTTGCGCAAATAACAGAACAACATGGTAGGGTGGGACACACCCGAACCGAACGCTTGGTAAGACTGCGTAAGACTTTCACTATGAAAGCTGCTGGTCGCTGACCCAAGAATCCCCTGGATTTATCCATGGGGAGTGTCAAAATGGCAGAGGACAGGATGTCTCTGTCCCCGATATGTAAGAAAAAGAGAGGAGCCCCCCATGGATATTTTTACCGACAAGATCGTCACCGAATCCTTTTCCATGGATTATTTTCGTTTCGGCAGCGGAGGACGTGCCTTCGTAATCCTCCCCGGTCTGAGCATCCAGAGCGTCCTTCTCAGCAAGGAGGCCGTCGCCCAGGGATATGTTTCCCTGGCGGAGGACTACACCATCTATGTATTCGACCGGCGGGAAGAACTTCCCGATCCCTATACGGTGGAACACATGGCGGAGGACACGGCGGAAGCCATGAAAAACCTGGGGCTGAAAGATACTTTCCTGTTCGGCGCGTCCCAGGGCGGAATGATGGCACAGGTCATTGCCATCCGTTATCCGGAACTGGTGGCCAAACTGGTCCTGGGCTCCACGTCCTCCCATGTCCTGGACTCCCAGTACGAGGTCCTGGACCACTGGGTCCGTCTGGCAAAGCAGAAGGACCGGGAACAGCTTTATCTGGATTTCGGAGAAAAGATCTATCCCCCTGCGGTCTTTGAGCAGTTCCGGCAGGCCATCATCGACGCGGCGGCTACGGTCACAGACCGGGATCTGATGCGTTTCCGCATCCTTGCGGAAGGGACCCGGGACTTCAACATCACGTCCAGGATTCCCGAGATCCGCTGTCCCGTGCTGGCCATGGGCGTCTTTGAGGATGCCGTTCTGGACGCGGATGCCACCATGGAGATCGCCGAGCAGCTGGACGAGCGGCCCGACTTCCGTCTGTATATGTATATCGGATACGGACACGCAGCCTTTGATACCGCTCCCGACTACCGGAAGCGTATCCTGGATTTCCTGGAATCCTGATACCTGAAACAACCCGGAGGTTCTCTCCGGAGCAGACCGATCTTTTTTCTGCTCCGGAGAGTGCTTTTTCTATGTCGAAAACCATTGATTCTGACACCTTATCGAGGTATTCTTTAATCAGAAAAAGTCAAATACAGGAAAAAGAAGGAAACTATTATGAAACGCATCTCCAAAGGCATTACCTGGATCCTGGCGTTTGCGCTGCTGATCGTATGTTTCGCAGCGGTTCTTCCCTCTCAGGCAAATGCGGATTCGGATCCGTCCCGGTATCCCACTGTATTCGTCCACGGCCTCTACGGCTTCGGCAGTTATGACAGGATCAACGATATCCTGCCCTACTGGGGCAGCCATACCGGCAGTGTCGTCAATGAACTCACGGAAGAAGGTCATCCATGTTATGCCGCATCCGTCGGGCCCTTCTCCAGCAGCTGGGACCGGGCCTGTGAGCTGTATGCGCAGATCACCGGCACGAGGACCGATTACGGCATCGCCCACTCCCGGCGCTGCGGCCATGACCGCTACGGGCGGGACTTCACCGGGAACGGCCTGATCCCGAACCTCAACTGGGACAGCGCCCATCCCATCAATCTCATCGGCCACTCCTTCGGCGGTGTTACCATCCGCAGGTTCGTGGATCTCCTGTACGACGGATCGGCGGAGGAAAGGGATGCTTCCCGTGCCGCCGGAGAGACCGTCAGTCCCCTGTTTGCGGGCGGCCATAACGGCTGGATCCACTCCGTCACCACGGTGTCCTCTCCCAACAACGGAAGCACCTTTATCGACGCCAATCCCCTCAGCACCATCGTCGGTCCCCGGTTCTTCTTCTATGCGTTCAACGGGATCAACACCGCACTTCCCGGCATGGTGGATCCCATGCTGGATCAGTTCGGGCTGTACAAGGGAGACAATGAATCCGACGTCAGCATGGTGGCACGCATCCTCGCATCGGATTTCTATAGTCACGATGACAACGCGGTCAACGACATGCGTATCCCCCATGCCATGGCGCTCAACGCCGACATAGAGATGCGCAGCGATATCTACTATTTTTCCATCTACGGCAATACCACCACCACGACGGGCGGAGTCACGCTCCCTCAGCTGGATGTGGAGCCTTACCTGCTGCCCTTCGGGCTCACCATGTCGCAGTACAACGGAAGCTCCGGCACCACCTGGGTGGAAGGCACCGGAAGTGAACGGATCACGGGCAATGTCCCCTCCTTCCCGCTGGATGCGACCTGGCATCCCAACGACGGTATGGTGAATGTGGTCTCCGGACGTTATCCCTTCCATTTTGAAGGAAACAACAAGGTGGAGGATCCCCATACCGACTATACCGCAGGACGCTCCGTGTCCCCCGGCATCTGGAACGTGTTCCCGGTGGAGAATCTGGACCACATCGATATCGTAGGGGGCATCATCAGCCATATCCCCAGAGTCCATGATCTGTACCATAGCATCATGGATGCCATTGCATCCACCTCTTCCGGCAGGTCCTCTCCGGCACCGACTCCCGCTCCCTCCCGTCACGAGGGCTGCCCCAGTGCCAACATGACGGATGTGCCCGAGAGCGCATGGTTCCACACCTTTGTGGACTATGTCATGGAAAAGGGCCTTATGAACGGCACTTCTCCCACCACTTTCTCCCCCAACGGCACGGTGACCCGTGCCATGGTGGTACAGACTCTCTACGCCATGGATGGAAAACCTGCCACCGGCGCCTCCGCGCCTTTCACAGACGTCACCTCGGACAAGTATTACGCCGCCGCCGTGGCCTGGGCACAGTCCCACGGAGTGGTGTCCGGCTACAATGACGGGACCTTCCACCCCGACACCGCAATCACCCGGCAGCAGCTAGTGACCATTCTGTTCGCCTACACCTCCTACCGCGGAAAAGACAGCGGTGCCCGGCAGTCCCTGAACGGATATAACGATGCCGGAGCGGTGGAAAACTATGCCGTGATCCCCACCCAGTGGGCGCTGGCATCGGGACTGATCGAGGGCCGGGGCACAGACACCGGAGCTCTCATCGCCCCCAACGCCACCGCCATGCGGTCCGAGCTTGCCGTGATGCTGAAAAACCTGCAGGAGAAGATCCTGTGATCTTTTCCCAGTGCAAACTAGAAACTGCCCGGAAACGCAAATTGCGTTTCCGGGCAGTTTCCGTTGGTATATGGATCAGTTGAAATCCAGGGGGTACCGGCTGCGGTATTCTCTGGCCAGTCCCATGGACAGATCCTTTTCCAGCAGCTCGATCTTCTTCTCGTAATCGTGGACACTATAGGATCCAAAAACTCAAAAGAGCTTTTCTCTGTTGGTATCAGTCCGGACGGTTCTCCATCCCCCAGTCACAGAGCTTATCCAGCACCGCCACCAGAGACTGTCCTCGTTCCGTCAGGGTATATTCCACCTTCGGCGGCACCTCCGGATACATCTTCCGGCGGATGAGCCCGTCGGCTTCCAGTTCCTTGAGATTCTGGCTCAGGGTCTTGTCCGCCACTTTGCCCAGATACCGCTGCATTTCATTGAAGCGCACCGGCTGATACTCCATCAGGCAGTACAGGATCACCGGTTTATACTTGCCGGAAATGAGAGACAGGGTGTAGCTGTAGCCGGTCTGGCTGAAATCCGCCTCGGCGATCTTTTTCCGCTCCATGCTTTCCTCCAGGTAAGTACCTAACTTATATGTTGGTACTTGATATTTTTTCGTCTTATGATATCATGAGGCCGTCAAAAACACAAGAGGAGAGACTGACTCATGGCAAAGAAGATCGTAATTTTAAACGGCAGCCCGAGGAAGAACGGCAACACCGCCGCCCTCACTGCCGCATTCAAAAACGGAGCGGAGGAATCGGGACACACCGTCACGGAATTCTTCCTGAACGGCATGGACATCCGGGGATGTCTCGGATGCTGGCAGGGCGGGAAGGATCCGGAGCACCCCTGCGTGCAGACCGACGACATGCTTAAGATCTACCCGGCCTACCGCGAGGCGGACGTCGTCGTTCTTGCCTCCCCCCTGTACTACTGGTTCATCTCCGGACAGCTGAAGACGGCCTTCGACCGTCTCTTCGCCATCGCCGAGTGCGATCCCAATGTCCGGAATCCCATTAAGGATTCCGTCCTGATCATGGCGGCGGAGGGCGCCGGGTTCGAGGAGAGCGTACACTGGTACGATCATCTGGAACAGCACATGGGCTGGAAGAGCCTGGGCAAGGTGCTGTGCGGACACGTCACCCAGCCGGGAGATATCGATGAAAAACCGGAACTGCAGGAAGCCTTTGAGCTGGGCCGTTCCATCTGACGGAAAAAGGAGAAATGATTCATGAAAGATTTTGGTGTGAAACCCTATCTGTTTCCCATGCCCACCTATATGATCGCCACCTACAACGAGGATGACACCGTGGACGCCATGGCCATGGCCTGGGGCGGCATCTGTGCTGAGAACATGGTGGCTCTGAACCTGGAAGAAGACCACAAGACCGTGGACAATCTGAGAGCCCGCGGCGCCTTCACCCTGTCCGTTCCCGGCGAGGACACGCTGGTGGAATGCGACTACATGGGTACGGCCAG
>CAJGCI010000149.1 GCA_904501855.1 Oscillospiraceae bacterium
CTCCTCCTTCGATACCTACCTGGCTCCCTTCGTCAAGGTGGACAACCTGTCCCAGAAGGAAGTCAAGCAGTGCATCCAGAGCTTCATCTACGGCGTGAATACCCCCTCCCGTTGGGGTACTCAGGCTCCCTTCTCCAACATCACGCTGGACTGGGTCGTGCCTGCTGACCTGAAGGATATGCCCGCAATCGTTGGCGGCAAGGAACTGGACTTCACCTATGGTGACTGCCAGAAGGAAATGGATATGGTCAACAAAGCCTTCATCGAACTGATGATCCGCGGCGATGCCAACGGACGCGGCTTCCAGTATCCCATCCCCACCTACTCCATCACCAGAGATTTTGACTGGTCGGAGACTGAGAACAACAAGCTTCTCTTTGAAATGACGGCAAAATACGGCACTCCGTATTTCTCCAACTACATCAACTCCGATATGGAACCGTCCGATGTGCGTTCCATGTGCTGCCGCCTCCGTCTGGACCTGAGAGAGCTGCGCAAGAAATCCGGCGGCTACTTCGGCTCCGGTGAATCCACCGGCTCCGTTGGCGTCGTTACCATCAACATGCCGAGACTGGCCTATCTGGCCAAGGATAAGGAGGACTTCTACCGCAGACTGGACAAGATGATGGATCTGGCCGCCCGTTCTCTGAAAGTGAAGAGAACCGTCATCACAAAGCTTCTGGAAGAAGGCCTGTATCCCTACACCAAACGGTATCTGGGAACCTTCAACAACCACTTCTCCACCATCGGTCTGGTGGGTATGAATGAAGCCGGCCTCAATGCCAACTGGGTACGCAGCGATATGACTACCGCAGCATGCCAGGACTTCACACAGGAAGTTCTTGACCACATGCTGGAGCGGCTGAAAGACTATCAGGAAGAATACGGCGATCTCTACAACCTGGAGGCAACTCCGGCAGAGTCCACCACCTATCGCTTCGCAAAACACGATACGGAAGACTTCCCCGACATCATCACCGCGGCAGAGCCCGGCGGCACTCCGTACTACACCAACTCCAGCCACCTGCCGGTTGGTTACACGGAAGACATCTTCTCCGCACTGGATGTCCAGGACAAACTGCAGACCATGTACACGTCCGGCACCGTATTCCACGCCTTCCTCGGCGAGAAACTGCCTGACTGGAAAGCAGCAGCAAATCTGGTACGCAAGATCGCAGAGAACTACCGTCTGCCGTATTACACCATGAGCCCGACCTATTCGGTCTGCAAGAACCACGGCTATCTCACCGGCGAAGTGTTCTCCTGCCCCGACTGCGGAGAGGAGACCGAAGTCTGGAGCCGCATCACCGGTTATTACCGTCCGGTCAAGAACTGGAATGCCGGCAAGACTCAGGAGTACAAGGACCGCAGAGAGTACAATATCGGCGCTTCCAAACTGACCCATCAGGGTCCGGTGGAATCCTATGTGGAAGTATCCCGCGAGGAAGCCCCCGTGGTACCTTCCGACGGACCCCGCTCCATCCTCTTTGCTACTCCGACCTGCCCCAACTGCCGGATCGCCACTTCTTATCTGGACAAAGCAGGCTATGCCTATGAAAAACTCTTTGCCGATGAGAATGCGGAACTGGCCATGTCCTACGGAGTCAAACAGGCTCCCACACTGGTCGTCGTAGGCGAGAACGGATATGAGAAATTCGCCGGTGCCGGCGCAATCAAGAAATTCCTGACTCAGCAGTCTGCGTGATTGCGGAAGTCCGAAATAAAGAAATAGCAGAGAAAGGTATCCTTTCGGCATTAAGCGAAGGGATACCTTTTTTAGAAATTGAACCGTTAGAGCAGAAAACGGAGGAAACTTATGACCTATGATGTAATTGTGATCGGCGGAGGACCGGCAGGACTCACCGCAGCGGTCTATGTAAAAAGAGCCGGAAAAAGCGTCCTTGTAATAGAAAAGGATGCATTCGGGGGACAGATCACTTGGTCTCCTATGGTGGAGAACTTCCCTGCCATGGGACCCGTAAGCGGCACGGATCTGGGCGATCTTATGACCAACCGTGCGCTGGAACTGGGAGCAGAGACCGAAGTGGGAGAAGTAGTCGCCCTGAGAAAAGAGGGAGACCTGTTTGCTGTCACTACGGATTTTGACGAGGAATACCAGGGAAGATCCGTTATTATCGCGACCGGCGCAAGGCCCAAGACACTGGGGCTTCCGGAAGAGGAGCAGTATCAGGGCAACGGAGAATGCTTCTGCGCCGTGTGTGACGGTGCGTTCTATAAAGATAAGGTCGTGGCGGTATGCGGCGGCGGAAACGCGGCGCTGCAGGACGCTGCCTATCTGGCGGACCTGTGCAGGAAAGTATATCTCATCCACCGCAGGGATACATTCCGCGGTGAGCCGGTAATGGTGGAGAAACTGCGCGGAATGGACAATGTGGAAATGGTGCTGGGCTATCAGGTGAAAGAGCTCCTGGGCGGCGAGAACCTCAGCGGGATCCGTCTGGAGGATTCCGACGGGCAGTCCAAAGATCTTGTAGTGGACGGTGTTTTCGTAGCCATCGGCCATTCTCCTGCGAATGAGGCATTTCGGGAATGGATCGAACTGGACGAAAAGGGATATGCGGACGCAGGAGAAGACTGCGTCACGAAAACTCCGGGTGTGTTTGTTGCGGGAGACAACCGGAAAAAGACCATCCGGCAGCTGACGACTGCGGCAGCGGACGGTGCTGTAGCAGCGCTGGCAGCCTGTCAGTTCCTGGATCAGAACTGAATCAGAAAGATACACAGAGGCGGTCGTTTGTGAAGACCGCCTCTGTTGACTTTATTTCCAGTACAAGATAAAATATTTATTTACATAAGATCGGAATCTTTGCAGAGAGGGGGAATTTGCGAATGGATCTATCTGCATTTTTTGGCGGTCAAATCACCGGCATCGTGATGCTGGATTTTCTTGCCCGTATGCTCATCTCCTGCGCCTGCGGATTCGCCATTGGAGCGGAAAGGGCAAGCCGGTTTAAGGAAGCAGGCATCCGAACACACGTATTGGTTGCCGTAACATCCTGCGCCCTGATGATCTTATCCAAATACGGGTTTGCAGATATCATTGCCTCTTCTAAGAATGAATGGGGTATCAACAATGCTGATCCTGCGCGTATCGCTGCTCAGATCGTATCCGGTGTCGGCTTTCTGGGTGCCGGCGTGATCTTCAAGACCGGAAACTCCATCAAGGGACTGACTACGGCAGCGGGCATCTGGGCGACGGCAGCCATCGGTATGTGTATCGGCTCCGGGATGTACTATCTGGGAATACTCGGAACGATCATCATCATGCTTTTGCAGTACATCATGCATCGCTTCCCGTATGGGGTGGACGGGTACTCCACCAATGTTGTATCGATCACGGTAGGCCCTGTGGAAAAACAGGACCGTATCATCCAGCGGCTGATGCAGGACCTGGATATGAAAGTAACCGAAACAGGGATCCATAAGCATCACAACGGAAATATCACATATAATCTGACCGTATTATCCTCACAGTTTATCACCTACGAAGACTGCAAGCGATATATGGAAGAGTATCCCGAGATCCTGGCATTCGATTCATTCCCGGTGACCTGACAGAGAATCAGTAGGGGCAATAGCCATTTTAGGGAGGAGCTTGACGTCCTTAGAACGCAGAGGAACGACATAAAGAAATGAAAGACAGTTTTGGACGAGAAATAAATTATCTTCGGATTTCCGTAACGGAGGACTGCAACCACCGGTGCGTTTACTGCATGCCGGCGGATGCTGTTCCAAGAAGCTGGAATGCGCTGAAAGATGACGATATAGTTGAGATTGTGGAGGCGGCCGCTTCGCTTGGAATCACGAAATTCCGCATTACCGGCGGAGAACCGCTGATACGTCCGGGTATTGTGGATCTGTGCGCCAGGATCCATGACGTCAAAGGGGTCGAAGAAGTGACCATGACGACGAATGGAACTTTTCTGAAGGAAATGGCGAAAGATCTGAAGGCAGCCGGTGTTGATCGTGTGAATATCAGCTTGGATACGTTGGACGAGAAGAAGTTCCGGCAGATTACCCGAGGCGGGGATATCAGTGCGGTGCTGGACGGCATGAATGCCGCTTTCGAAGCAGGGATGAGTCCGATCAAACTGAATACCGTCCTGATCGGAGGATTCAATGATGATGAAATCTTCAAACTGGCCGAGCTTACACGCTCCTGCCCGGTGGATGTGCGATTCATTGAACTGATGCCCATCGGGGATATCCATCAGTTCCCGGAAAGAGCATATATTCCGTGTTCCGTCGTTTTGGAGAAAGTTCCGGAGCTGGTCCGTATCAATGACAAAAATGACAGCAACGGTGTGACCCGTCTCTATAAACTGAATAACGGTCGGGGCAGAGTGGGGCTTATCAGTCCGCTCAGCTGCGATTTCTGCGGAAGCTGCAACCGACTTCGCCTGACCGCGGACGGCTGTTTAAAACCCTGTCTGCACTCCTTTGAGGAGATCCATATCAAGGGACTTCATGGAAGTGAGCTGCAATGGGCACTGAAACTTGCCATAGCGCACAAACCCAAAGCACATGCAGCGCTTTCC
>CAJGCI010000150.1 GCA_904501855.1 Oscillospiraceae bacterium
GTTTCCCCGAAGACCTCCTTCCACCAGCACTCTCGGCACGGTGGCGAGGATGAGAAACAGTATGATCAGACAGATGGAACTGAGCGCCTTGCCGCACACGGATCCCAGAAGGATCAGCAGCGACAGGACCGACGCACTGAAATAGATCGCATTCTGATAACGGCGGCGGTCAATGACCATCGAGATGATGAACACGGCCCAGCAGACGATGGTGATGGCAACGATCCATCGGATGGAACCCCACAAAAACGCCATAACATTCACCCTTTCCTAGTAATATCCCTACTTTGTATTTTGCCCTAAAACGGCGGACAATACAAGAGGGACCAAAAAAATGGGACAGGAGCTCCGCCCCTGTGGTATGATGAGAAAAAACAAAAAGGAGCCATGACAGATGCAGGAAATCACCATGTTCTATCTGGATGACTGCGGATACTGCCACAAGGCACACCGTGCCCTGGAGGAACTGTATGAGAAAAATCCGGAATACCGGAAGATCCCCATCACAAAGATCGAGGAGAGCCGTCAGCCGGAAGTGGCGGACCGCTACGATTACTGGGCCGTTCCCACCTTCTTCGTGGGAGACCGGAAAGTGTTCGAAGCACACATCGGGATGAGTTATGAGGCCATTTATGAGAAAGTGCAGGAAGCACTGGATCAGGCCAAGCAGTAAGGAAAACAGAACGATCCGTATCCGCGGGAATCACCCGCAGATACGGATCGTTTTTTATTGGAGTATTACAGCATCGTTTCTCCGGTGACGTTGGTCACGGAAGGACCGGTGCGTTTTTACGCCAGTTTCAGCACGTTGGTGCCGAACTTCCACAGCATGGTGGCGGCTTCCGCACGGGTGGCAGTACCCTGCGGAGCGATGAGGTTGCCGTTGCGTCCGTTGATCAGACCGGCACCAACCGCCCAGGATACAGGCTCGGTGGCCCATGCACTGATGGATGCGGCATCGGCAAAGGTGGTGACATCGCCGGTGGCGGTCACGTCCTTACCCTTGTACTCGGCATAGCTGCGGAGCATGGTGACGAGCTGTTCTCTCGTGACGTTTGCGTTGGGAGCGAAGGTTCCGTCTCCCATACCGGCGACTACGCCGGTGGCGGCTGCCCAGTTCACAGGATTGACGTACCATGCGTCGGCGGCCACGTCCGTGAATCCGGCGGAAGTCTCCACTGCCGGTTTGCCTTCCATGGCGTAGAGCAGGGTGGCGACCTGTGCGCGGGTAATGTTGGCGTTGGGCTGCCAGGTGGTCTCTGTGTAACCGGTCATGATGCCGCGGTTGAGGACATAGTCCACGGGCTCATGATACCACATGGTGGTGTCCAGATCGGTATACTTCACCGACGGGCAGTTGTCATGCACTGCGGGGTATCCCTGATCGGGAGTCGGAGTAACGGACGGATCATACGGAACCGGGCTCTCCGGAAGGACAGCGAGGATCTGATCCGCGATGTATTTGTGGCCCGCGGTAGTGGGGTGCGGGTTGTAACCGGAGTTGTCCATGGACTGGTTCTCGAACAGAGGAACCGTCAGGTGATCACCGATCAGCGGGGTCTCACCGACATTTGCCACGAAGAACTTGCCACGATATTTCACTTCCATAGCCTCGCGAACGGCATCGTAGCAGAAGTCATAGCTGGACTGCGGGATGTTGCCCAGAAGCGTGCTGGAAATATGGATCTCCTTCGGGATCGTGAATCCGCCGATCTGGATCGGATCACCCGTCGTGGTGGGAAGCGTCAGGAGATATGCTCCGCGCTCGCCCGGGATCAGCTTAAAGGACTTGAAGCTGTTGAAGCTGGTGGTAGTAGCGATGATGGCGTCCGGATTCAGCTGGAACAGTGCATCCACGGTGGCGGGGAAGTTTGCGCTGAATTCCGTGAAGTAGGTCATCAGGAACTGGATCCAGCAGATGATCCAGTAGGCGATCTTGTCCGGATTCAGTGCCCATGCGGTGAGGAATGCTTCCACGTTGCGCATGACCGTCGTCCAGGTGCCGTATTTTGCCAGCTCTTCCTGCAGAGTAGCACGGGGATCTCCGCCCAGCGGAGTGCCGTATTCGGCGATCTCGTAGACCAGACCAATGGCGCCTTCCCAGGTATCGTTCAGACCAATATCCACGGTGATCAGGTCTGCCTCGGCAGCTGCCTTGCGGAATTTCGGTCTCCATTCATTCAGGATCTCCTTGTTGAATGCACCTGCGGTCAGGTTGTCGATCTGGCTGGTATTCAGCAGATGGCCACCGTCATAGGTGTCATCAAACAGATAACGCAGGGTCTGGGAGCTCAGGCCGGGAACGGCATACGGGTACATGGTATCCGCGTGTACGTATTTTGCAAGTACATCGGGATAGCTTCCCTCGATGCGGTCCCACATATGGACCAGATCACCATATGCGTTGTACTGAGGCTGACCGAAGCCGGAAGCGACGGAGTCGCCCAGACAAAGGTAGGTGCTGTACTTTCCGACTGTTTCCGGTGTGGCAGCAAAGACGCTGCAGCTGATGCTCAGGCACATCACCAGAACAAGCAGAAGACTGATTAAACGCTGTGTCTTCGTTCTCATTACTACATGTTCCCCCATTTGGTATTTTTTGCTTTTGCACGTTTGAGCGTACAAAAACGGAGCCATTCCTTCTCCCGGAACCGGGAGAGAGAATGATTCCTTAGGACTTTTCTTACAGGTATTTTGTATGCAGAAACATTCGGTCGGAAAAAATAATACTTCCGGCTGACATAATACCAGTATAAAATTTATAGCATTTAAGTAACTATTTTGTCAACATTTTGCAACGAATTTTCAACAGGAAAACCGTTATTTTGATAATTTTTAAGAATATCCATGGAGAAAAATGGGAATACCCCTCATTTTTTCACGAAATCCGGCAGGTTTTGTCCGTAGGGAGGGGTACAGATCCCGTTTTCGGTAATGATCCCGGTGATGAGATCATGATCCGTCACGTCAAAGGCGGGATTGTAACAGGGAACCGAGGCCGGGGCCATGTCTTCGGCGTACCAGCGGGACCGGATCTCCTCTTCCGGACGCAGTTCGATGGGGATCTCCGCCCCGTTGGCAAGAGAGAGGTCCACGGAGGAGGAGGGACCCAGAACATAAAAGGGGATCCCGTAGTGACGGGCCAGGATCGCCACGCCGCTGGTGCCGATCTTGTTGGCGGTGTCGCCGTTGGCGGCAATGCGGTCGCAGCCCACGAAGCAGGCCTGGACCCAGCCCTGTTTCATGACGGAGGCGGCCATGTTGTCGCAGATGAGGGTGACATCCACGCCGGCCCGCTGCAGCTCCCAGGAGGTCAGGCGGGCTCCCTGCAGCAGGGGACGGGTCTCATCGGCGTAGACCCGGAGATGCATTCCCTGTTCCGCCGCCAGCAGGATGGGCCCCAGAGCCGTTCCGTATTTCGATGTGGCAATGGGACCGGCGTTGCAGTGGGTGAGGATCCCGTCTCCTTCCCGGAGAAGGGTGAGACCGTGGCCGGCAATGGCCCGGCACATGGCGATATCCTCCTGAAGGATGGTCATCGCCTCCCGGTACAGACGGTCCCGCAGCGCATCCGCCGTCATTCCGTCACAGGTTCCGGCGACATCCAGCATCCGTCGCACCGCCCGGGAGAGATTCACCGCCGTGGGACGGGTGGAAGCCAGCGCGTCTCCGGCGTCCCGGAGGCGGGAGAGGATCCCGGAGGCGGAATCCGCGGGATCTTTTTTTGCCAGAGCCGCCAGGGAAAAGGCGGCAAAGATGCCGATGGCGGGCGCTCCGCGCACCTGCAGGGACCGGATGGCCTCCGCCATCTCCTCCAGCGAGGTGAGACAGACGTAGCGCTCCGTTCCCGGAAGGCAGGTCTGGTCCAGAATGATCACGCCGTCGGCGCCGTCATTGAACCGTATATGATCGATGGTCTCGTAATTCATAACAAAAGCTCCTGTTGCTGCTGATAAAAAAACTCTAGCACAAATACCGGAATAAGAAAAGGACATCACCGGGAAGGCGATGTCCGTACGATCAGTTTCTGTCGTTTTGCCCCGGGGAGGGAAGCTGCGCCAGGATGATGGCGGAGAACATGAGCAGGCAGCCCAGGATCTCCCGGCCGTTCAGGGCCTGGTGCAGAAGGATCCAGCCGAACACGGCGGAGAAGACGCTCTCCAGGGACATGGTGATGCTGGCCACCGTTGGGTGTAGGTTCTTCTGACTGATGATCTGCAGCGTATAGCCCACACCGGAACTGAAGATGCCGGCATACAGGATGGGCAGGAGCGCCGCCCGGATCTGCGCCCACTGGGGATGCTCGAAGAGAAGGGCACACACCGTGGAGAAGAGGGCACAGGCGAAAAACTGGATGCAGCTCATGGCGACGCCGTCCGTTTTCGGGGAAAAGTGGTCGATGAGCATGATGTGACAGGCAAACAGGAAGGCACACAGCAGTTCCATGGCATCCCCGGCTTCCAGGGAGAACCGGCCCTTCATGCACAGAAGATACAGACCCGTCACGGCGATGAGGGCGGAGATCCAGACCCGCA
>CAJGCI010000151.1 GCA_904501855.1 Oscillospiraceae bacterium
ATCTCCATCGTTCACTCCTGATACAAGCTCTTTAACAGTTCGATCTCTTTCTGATATCCTGGCAGTTCGTTGGGCGTCTCCAGATAGAACGGCAGATGCTTCAGGCTGGGATGGTTGATGATGGCAGTCACCGCCTCCAGCCCGATGCTCCCCTCTCCGATCTTTTCATGGCGGTCCTTATGGCTGCCCATGGGATTCTTGCTGTCGTTGAGATGGATGGCCTTCAGACGATCAAGGCCGATGACCCGGTCAAACTCCTCCAGCACCTCCTCCAAATGGTTGATGATATCGTAGCCGCCGTCATAGACATGGCAGGTGTCCAGGCACACGCCCATCTTCTCCTGTATTTCCACTCCGTCCAGAATAGCGCGGATCTCCTCAAATGTCCGGCCGACTTCCGACCCTTTCCCTGCCATGGTCTCCAGCAGGACGGTCGTAGCCTGTTCCGGTTTTAGAATAGCGTTGAGCATCTCCGTGATATACCGGATTCCGATCTCCACGCCTTGCTTGACGTGACTGCCGGGATGGAAGTTGTAGCAGGAACCGGGCACATATTCCAGGCGCATGAGATCGTCTTCCATGGTCTCCCGAGCAAAGGTCCGAAGTCCTTCGTCCGCCGCACAGGCATTGAGCGTGTATGGTGCATGTGCCAGAATATGTACGATCCCGTGTTCCTCTGCGAAGGTACAGTAGTTCTGCATATCTTCTACATCCAGCGGTTTGGCAGAACCGCCGCGGGGATTGCGGGTAAAAAACTGAAAGGTATTGGCGCCGATATCCACGGCAGTCTTCCCCATATTCAGATACCCCTTTGACGAGGATAAATGACATCCGATGCGAAGCATAGAAACCTCCCCAAAAAAACAGAGTCGAGCTCTGATGAACCCGACTCCATTATACACGAAAACTCTTATGTGGTCTTCTCTTTAATACAGAAATACCTTGTTATGGTTTTGCTGTATATTTCCATTTTCCTACAAACTTCTGATCTCCGGAAACTGCATCGATTTTGTTGGGAGTCCAACCCTGGAAAGTCCAATTGCCTACCTCTGTCTTTTCTGGATTCTTAGGAGTATATGCCTTACCGCTCTCCAGCGTATTGTCATCCTCCGGAAGCGTTGCTATCACTGAACCCGGCATTCCTTCGGTTCTGCTGGCTTCATCTGCATACTCATACGCATAGGTTGCAGTGAAGGTTTTCACAAATTTCCACTCACCATGGAATGTTTCTACATTTTTGGCAACTGTGATATAAGGTTCCTTGTAGCCTTGCCATACCCAGTAGCCTCCTGCAACATTCACTTTGGTTTCAGAAGGTTTTGTACCCTCTACTTTTGAGCCCTTTGCTTGTCCATTCAAGGGCGTCGGCATTACGCTCTTTACCTCATCCGGAATGGTCTTCCCGGCTGTGGCAGAAATGGCTTCAAACTCTACAATAGAATACTTAGCCTCTTTCCATTTATGTACGATGGTCAGATTTGTTCCGGGCATAACTGTAGTTCCGGATGTTACTTTCTTGCCATCAACAAATGCGCCTTCATAGGAATACAGTTTGCCGTCTTTCTCAGCACTGGTCTTTTCCGGTGCCTTAACGGTAACTTTATCACCTTCAATGTATTTTCCGGTGTCTTTCGGAACGTTGACAGGAACAGTTGTCGGGTCATTTACATAGGTCACAGTGTTATATGGTTTATATGTCCAAGAACCTGTCAGCGTAACATTGGCATCTTCAATCTCAACGGTCTTCTGATCCTTTTCTACATCTTCCCAACCGTTAAAGACAAAGGCGCCTTTGCGGTTGCTGTCCACTACACGGACAGTGGAGGGTTGCAGAATCACTGCTTCATCTCCAGAATAGTAACTGGCATCATCCGTTGGGAGTGTTTCACGGATTGCTCTGCGGTCCGCAAGTCCGATACCATCGTAATTGTACTGATACGTTACGGTATAGGATCTTGCCGGAATGAGGAGCCATACCCATGCCACTTCCACATCACTGTCAGCGATGGTAACGGATCTTGTTAAACTGTAAGCGGCAGGATCAAGACGAATATAGGTCCAGGTTCCTTCCTTGGTAGTATAGGTTCCCTGCACCGGGGTGTCTAGAGCGACACGGTCACCGGTGGCATAGCTCTTTTCAGCCGGAAGTCTGGAATCCAGTTCTTTCTTTACGGCATCGGGAACGGTGACACCAAGAGAATTAATGGTGTTTTTATATGTGACTTTATACTTTTTGGTTGCGGATGTCTTCTTCCACTTTCCGGTGAATACCACATCCTGATCTCCAACAGTCTTCTCGTCTTTATCGTAGGATACGAATTCCCAGACATCATCGCCGACACGGACGCTGGTTGCTCTGGGTGCCTGCGGTGCAACTTTCTGATCTTTGCTCACACGACGCAGATCAATCGGGGCTGCGCTGGTGGTAACCTGTGCAGGAACGCTTTCGCCCTTTTCATCGACAAATACATATCTCACACTGAAGGTGGTGGGGGTAAGCGGGGATCTCTCCCAGGTGCCGGTAAACACGACATCCTTGTGATTTACAACTACAGACTCATTATCATATCCTTTGAAGGTCCAGTAGCCCTGCAGGGTGGCGAGTTCCGTTTGTCCGGGCTGTTTTGCCTTCACGGTCTCGCCGCTAAGATATTTCTGCTCATCTACCGGCAGATAGGGAGCTGCGGAAAGTGCTGCAGGAAGCTCAGCACCATCGGTGCCGGACACGAATTTATACGTAACGGAATACTCTTTCGTATCCACTGCAGCGAATGTCCATTTGCCGGTAAATACCACATCGGCTTTCTCGACTTTCGCTTCTTTCTTATCATAACCGGCAAAGGTCCATACGCCGTCATCCGCCATAACGGTGGCTTCTGCCGGATTGACTGCTTTTACGGTATCACCGTCTTTGTATTTGTTGGCATCGCTGGGAAGCAGGGCTTCCACTTTGCTGTCCAGTTTCTTTCCTTCCGTGCCGGAAACAAATTTATACGTTGCTTTGAATTCCGTCGGCTTGGTCTCTTCTTCAATGTACAGAGCCAGACGGTAGATCATAACTGCAACTTCCGCGCGGGTAGCATGATTCTTCGGTTTGAATTTTCCGTCAGGATATCCCTGAATGAGTCCGTAGGAAACACATTTCTGGACGCTTTCCTTGGCCCATGTGGAAATATCTGAAGCATCCTTGAATTCTACCGAAGAGTCACGGTCAAGATATTTCTCTTTGTTGTTGGCATCATGATACTGGATATACTTATCCATCATTACACAGATCTGCTCTCTGGTAATGGGAAGGTTCGGTCCGTACTGGTTATTGCCAATACCGGAGACGATCTTGCTGTCCGTGGCCCATTTCACAGCGCCGGTATAGTACTTTCCGGAAGGAACGTCGCTATAGCCGGACGAGACGGAATTGTCGAAAGTAAGTCCTTCGACTTTTCCGATGACAGCTACGAACATGGCTCGGGTCATTTTGCCGTCCGGGTCAAATTTATCTTCGCTGACACCGGCAAAGTATCCCTTATCCACCACAAAGTCCACATAAGGTTTCGCCCAGTGTCCATCCGGAACATCCTTAAATGCCTTTGCAGCAAATGCGGAAGTAACGCCAGCAAACAAAGATACAATCATGCAGACCATCAGGACAAACCCGACGACTTTTTTCATTGTTCTTGTCATACGTGAGTTTCCTCCTC
Organism: Oscillospiraceae bacterium; assembly: GCA_904501855.1. Taxonomy (GTDB): domain Bacteria; phylum Bacillota; class Clostridia; order Oscillospirales; family Oscillospiraceae; genus UBA2922. The sequence continues at coordinate 3,699 of CAJGCI010000151.1, forward strand.
TTTTTCATTAAATGGTTCCTGTTTTACACGAATTACTGATAAAACGTGTATTTATACTCATTTAATTTTAAGGATAACTTCTCGCATATTTCAATTCACATGATGTAGGAAAATTATTAAAAAATATTAAAAGCTGTGAAAAACATTAGTTTTCACAGCTTTTCTCAAATACTCTGGGGCAGATAGTAAAGAACCAGCATGTCCCCCACTTCGACATGATATGTTTCCGTCGGTTTCACAACACTGCTGCCGCGCCGGACCAGAACGAGCATCAGGCCGAATTCATCCTCCAGTTCCTGCGAACTCTTTCCGATCCACCTGCTGTCGATGTCGACAATGACATTGTGGGTCGGCATGTCCAGATCCGCGCCTCCGCTTCGTTCCGCCGCTTTCATCTCCTGATACTGCTCCACGAAGCCGGCTGAAATGATACCGGTGGGCAGTGCCACGGCAAACACACCGAGGAATGAGATGAGGACGCCCAGAATCTTTCCCAGAATCGTGACCGGATAGATATCGCCATATCCGATGGTAAGGATCGTGGATACCGACCACCAGAGTCCGGAGAACGCATTCTCAAAACTCTCCGGCTGCACTTTGTTTTCCACGTTGTACATCAGAAGAGACGATGCCATGATTACGATGAAGATGATAAACAAGGAGGACAAGATCTGGTTTTTCTTCTCGTTCAAAACCGTTCGAATG
>CAJGCI010000152.1 GCA_904501855.1 Oscillospiraceae bacterium
ATCCTTGCCGTCCTTTTGATATCATCCATTGCCGTCCCGGCAGCGATGGCGGCACCCGCGGAGACGGATCCTGTCGTCATCACACTGGATCCGGGACACGGCGGAGTGGATTCCGGTGCTGTTGCCAACGGACGAAAAGAATCGGACCTCAATCTCACCATCTGCCAGTACATCAAGCAGTATCTGGAAGAGTATGAGAACGTGGAAGTCTATATGACCCGTACGACGCGGGAAGAGGGACCCGAACTGGAGGAGAGGATCAAGATCGGTGTTTCCCATCATTCCGATGCGGTGGTGAGCTTCCACCTGGATGCCGGCGGCGGAACCGGCAGTCTGGCTCTGGTGACGAACGGTCTGTATGATCCCTACGGGAAGAAAGACTCCGTCTACGCACTGGCCGATTCCATCCTGAACAGCCTGAAAGTGAATGCGGGGATCCCCACGAGGGGACGCCAGATCACCAACACCACGGATTATTACTGGCCCAACGGAAAGCCGGCGGATCATTTCAAGAACAATTACTACGGGATCCTGAACGGTGTGACCAGCATGATCATCGAAAACTGTTTTATGGATTCCGCCGATTACAGCCGGTATCTCAATACCGATGAAAAACTCCGGATCATTGCCCGGGCCGATGCCGCGGGAATCGCCGATTATTACGGGCTGAAACGCTATGACTATAAGCATCACTGGTCCAGACCCTATGTGGAAACGGCTTTGGAAAAAGGCTGGGTGGCCGGATACGACGAGTATCATTTTCGCCCGGACAACGTTCTCACCCGTGGACAGTGTGCAGCCATCTTTGCCAAATTTACGCCGGAGTATGCCGACGATGAAGAACTGTCAGCCACGTTCCCCGATATCAAGGGGACGGAGTATTATGCCGGACCGGTGGCCTGGGCTCAGAAAAACGGGATCCTCTTCGGTTATCCCAACGGCAACTTCGGGCCGGACGACGGAGTGACGCGAGAGCAGATGGCGCTCATTATTCAGAAGTATCTGGCTTTCCGCGGCAAGGAGATCGATGTCAGTGACGCCGGATGGCAGAAGCTGCGTGCCTTCTCCGATTCCTCCGAGATCTCAGTGTGGGCACAGGAAGGGGTCGCGTTCTGTCTGGAACAGGGAATCCTAGCCGGTATGAGCAGCGAGATCTTCTCACCGGGAACGAAGACCACACGGGGCCAGTTCTGTGTGATCCTGACACAGCTGGAGGAAAAGATCGGATAAACATGAAAAGACCCATCATCACCGCAGCTCTTTGCGGGACGATGGGTCTTTTTAACGGGAAAAATAAATACCGGCAGGACCTCACGTGGGGTTCTGCCGGAATTGGAGAGAGAAGAAAAGAAAAAGAATTATAAAAGCTTGTATCACTTTTATGGCTACACTATAACCCAATATTTTAACCAGGTCTTGAACGAACGATGAACAATTTATTAACAATGGAATTTAAAATAATAATTTTTTTAAATATTTTAAATTTAATTTAAGTGAATTTTAAATGAGTTTTTTGCAAATTCAACTGAAATCAGATGAAAATCAGCCATAAATGTGAAATTGTTATAAAAATGACAAATAGAAGCGGTTATTTCCTACATAAATTTTTTTTCTGATCTGCGGATGAACAGGAACCGGATCCTGCTTTACAGAAGGGGACGAATGACACATTCTGTGGCAATAGTGATATGCGTCATGCGAACCGAATAACAGGGAACCGGGCTCTTTGTGGGAATGATACAATTCGTAACAGGAAATTCATGGAAATTGTCAGATTGACGCTGTTATCCTCCGTTGATATAATCCTACAAACACTTCAAAGTGTTGAACTATTTTTATTATTGTATAGGAGAAAATCAATGAAGAACTTGCGCAAAGTACTGGTCCTGCTGCTCGCAGTCATGGTGCTGGCGAGTGTCCTGGGCCTGCAGGCGTTTGCCGCCGGCAGCCGCAATCCGGAGGCGTATCTTCCGTATTCCCCCTACGCAGCCTACGGTGATGAGTATAGGAATTGCTATGTCAGCCTCGGCGACAGCATTTCCGCCGGATATGACCGGGCTGAGAACAACACCTGCATCGGCTATATGCCTACCCCCGAGACGTCCTATCCCAGCATCGTTGCCAAAACGCTGAACTGCTGGCACTATCCCGCCAGCTTTATCGGCTACCGCACGACGGAGCTTGCGGTGAGTCTCGGTATCCCCATCCCGGAGGAAGAACTGGATCTCTATCACAAAACAGGCTATGCCTGGATGTATGACGCGGACGGTCAGTGCCACTACTGGGACGGCAGCGCTGCGGTTCCGACGCCCATCAGTTTCGGTGCTGCATACGCGTCTCTTATGACGATCAATGTCGGCAACAATGACGTCCTGACCGCGCCGCTCTCTCTGGCCGCTGTTGACGTGCTCGAGGCCGCCAGCAAGTATGAAGAGAACGAGGCCGCCATCGCCGCTGCCATCGAATCCGGAGAACTGTGCCAGACACTGGCCAGCATGTATCAACTGATGAACCAGCTCGGCTACTACAAGGAGTATATCCCCGCCGTTCTGGCGCGCATGGAGGCAGGCGTGGAGCAGATCAAGGTCAACATGCCCAAGATCATCGAACGCCTGCGCAGTATAAATTCCACCGGTCAGATCGCGATTGTGGGGATGTACAACCCCTACGGCGAGATGTCCCTCACCGACTCCGGCCTCATCAAGATCGGGAAAATGGGCCAGCTCGTCTGCGACAGAGTCAACAGCTACTACAAGCAGATCTGCGAGAAGACCGGCTGCGTCTATGTCGATGTGACCGATACCGAGAGCTATGCCGACCTGAAGCCCGGTTCCATCCTCAAGGGCCTCGGCGAGGACGCCCATCCGACCCACAAAGGTCACGCCTATATGGCAAAACAGATCCTGGACGCCATTCCCGTGATCCTGCCCTATGCTGATGTTCCCGAGAACAAATGGTACCGTGAGAGTGTCGACTACTGCTACCGCAACAGTCTCATGCTCGGCACCAAGGCAGATACCTTTGCTCCCGATGAGTATATGACCCGCGCCATGGTCGTCACGGTCCTGTGGAAACTGGCCGGCGAGCCAAAAGTTGATGGTACACTGCCGTTTAAGGACATCGACGCAGACAGATACTACTATAATGCCTTGAAATGGGCATACAAGAACAATATCGTCAAGGGCGTAACTTCCACGAAGTTTGCACCGGATAAGGATGTATCCCGTCAGGACTTTGTCACCATGCTCTATCGTTACGCGCAGCTCGAGGGCCTTGTGAAGCAGAAGGGCAGCATCAGCCTGCTGGAACGCTTCGGATTCAAAGATCTGCGTTCCGCCGCAAAGTATTCACTGGAAAGCCTGAGCTGGGCATGGAACAACAGCATCATCGACGGCGTGAATTCCACGCAGCTGGATCCCACCGGACGCCTGACCCGCGCCCAGTGCGCCGCGCTCATCATGCGCTTTGACCAGAACATCTACAGCACCGGTCCCGTCGATTAATTGATCGAAATCGTTAAGGCTCACGGCAATTTGCCGTGAGCCTTTTTTGCGGAACCAGTTTGTTCTTGACTGTCTGTTACAGTGAAAACAGCAGGAGAAAGAATTCTCCTGCTGTACTTTTTTATTGCTGTTTGACGGTGAACATCAGGGAAACGGGTTCCGTCTGATCCGTGAAAAGCGTCACACGGGCCGTTCCCGACGATCCCGTGGTACGAAGGTAGGTGCCGCCCATGCCGCCTTCCAGAACGGTGACGGAAGGGCCGACGATCTCCACGGGACCTTCTGCCATGATGGTGACGGGAATAGGGTCATATACGGCCACGTTGCCGTATTCGTCCAGCAGACGGATCCGCACGGCGGCCATATCGTAAACTTCGCCTTCCTTCAGTTCCGTATGGCTTGCGGTGACATCCAGATGGAGAGTCCGGGAAGGGGCTTTCGTTACGGAAGCGACCACTTCGCCGTCTGTGACGGCATCAAAGCGCCAGGCGGTGGCCTGTCCGCCCCAGTTGCCGATATACAGACCGTAGAGCCGGACCAGGTCCTCATATTTCAGACGGAACCGGACCATGGCATAACCGAACAGTGCCTTGTCGGCAGTGCTCAGTCCCGCCAGTCCTTTGAGGCGGATGATATTCATGCATTTTCGGATCACTCTGGCCTTCTCACCGGAGAATCCTTCCTCCGTCTCCAGCAGTGCGCCTACGGTATCGTCAATGGTCACGGGACCGTGGGGAAGGGCGGAGAAAGCGGGATCGGAATGGAAGGTGGCCACGTATTTGTCGTTTTTATACATCCTTACCTCATCGGCATTGGTGAGGCAGGTGACGTTTCCGATGATGCCGGCGGCATAGTCTCCGATATCCATGGAGGAGATGACCTCCAGCACCGGATGCC
>CAJGCI010000153.1 GCA_904501855.1 Oscillospiraceae bacterium
CGGATCTCCACAGACAGCGTCTTTCTCCGGCTGCGTCTCACCTCGATCTCATCATAATCCATTCTATCTGTTTTTTCCTCATTACTGCAACAGCCACGGATCCGAATCGGATCTGTGGCTGTCTGTTTCCTTTATTCGTTACCACGCCTTTTCAATGCGCATGAGATACACGGCATTTTCATCGATCTTCAGTGAGTCGATACTCTCGGAACAGTACTCTCCGTCCACGAACAGTGCCCAGTATTCTCCTTCGTTGACGTAGTCGGCTTCCTCGCCGTCGACTTCCGATACATACATGCCGTAGTCCCGCTCTTCCGTCTCGATGAGGTCCTCATCGTCCAGAGCCTCCCCGACGGTCTCCTCATCGGTATGAACCAGATAGACGGTCTCGTCCCCGTCTCGATCCACTGCAACGAAATAGAACTCGGTCTCTCCGTCCCCGACATCCTTGGCATCGGACAGGTCCACATCGGATTTCGGAACGGTGGTCTCTTCCACCGGAGCCGGTTCGGATTTGCCGCAGCCGGCGGCAAGGACCAGGATCCCCAGCGCGAGGGTCAGGATCAGGATCATGCTTACAAGCTTATGGTTATTGGTCATCATGCATTAACTCCTATCAAGATTACGGCTCTACTATAAATCATGAAACGGAAAGAATCAACCTTCCGGATACTGTTTGTTCAGTCTTTTCACCGTCTCGGTCATGGCCCGGACCGCGGACTCCGGCTCCAAGATCGTCACTCCCTCACCCAGAGAGATAACCCAGCCGAGGAACTGTTCGCTCACCACCACATCCACCTGAACGTAGAACTGCTCCGCGTTCACCGGTACCATGCGGACCCCGGTCCCGAACCGGTCGATCATCACACCGGCCATGTCATTGCTGCACAGCAGCTTCACTTCCACGGGATCGCCGCCGAACATGCCAAACATCTTGCGGGAATAGCTGCCGATGTCGAACTGATCGAACTGCTCCTCCCCGTCCCGTTCCTGTTCCTGTGTCTCGATATGGAGCATTTTGTCCACACGGTAGTGGCGGATCTCCCGGTTCTCACTGTCATAGGCGATGAGGTAATAGTTCTCGTCATCCCAAAGCAGTCCCCAGGGACTTACGTAATACCAGTCTCCGCCGTGGCGCAGCGCCATCTCCTTTGACACGGTCCACTGGAAATACTGGAAACGGATCTGCCGGTTCTCCCGGATGGCGGTATGGATCCGGTCCACGTTGTAATAGACTTCCTCGTTCAGAGATTTGTTCTGGCTTCCCGCCGTCGTATGCTGCTCCAGAAACAGCGCGTCCTGCTCGCTGACAAGGGATTTCAGTTTGTCGATGAGATTGCGGGATTTCTTCTCGGTCATGAATTTGAAGGACTGCACGGCATCCACAAGAAGCTTCAGCTCTGCCAGCTCAAAATCACGGCTGGCCAGGAAATACAGGCACTCGCCCTTTCCCCGCTGCGCGATGATGTCATAGTCGATGGACCGGAGCTCCTCGATGTCCCGGTACAGCGTCCGGCGGTCGGCATTGATGCCCTTGCCCTGCAGGTAGGCCTGCATGTCCCGGATGCTGACTCCGTTCTTCTCATCGGACTTCTCCTGAAAATACTTCAGCAGATACAGGATGCGGTGACGGTTCTGTTCACTTGCCATAGGAATCCACCCCCCAAAGAGATGTCCTTATTTTACCATATATCCGCCCAGCAGTCCACAACATGTTCAAAATATGCGACATATTAAAGCAAGAATTATCAAAGTACGTACTTTTGTACATATTAACTGCTATAATTACATCAGAAGGAACAACAAAGAAATTCCGCACTGACGGAAACACGAACTCTGAGTAAGGAGGATTTTATCATGATGACCAACTACGACACCATCCGCGACCTTCCGCTACCCGCTCCTCGTCCCGTGGCGGATCCCTCGGAACCTCTGCAGAAATATGGCCAGATGCGGAAGGACTATCTGGCCTCCCATCACAGCGGCATTTACTCCAGCATGGAGATGTCCGGTTCTCTGGACCGTCACTGCCTGATCCTGCAGCACCAGGCGGAGGAATATATGGAAGAACTCACCGCCCGCATGATGCGGGAGGAAGCGGTCCGGGACGAATACATCGCCGCCGACCCCACCGTCTGGGACCGCCGCCGCTTCGATATTCAGGCCATGGCGGAGCAGGCGGTGCTCTCTCAGCTCATCTGCACATTCTGAAGAAGGAGGGTTTTTCATGCTGAAGATCATTCTGGCTCTGTGCTCTCTGGTGCTGCTGGCGCTTTGTCTGCGGGATTACATCACCGCATAATTACATCCAGTATTCACCGATAACGCGTTAATACCAGAAATTAGTAGCTCGGAACCGATATTTTTACAGTTATTCCGAACTTTTATACGGTAATTATGTCAACCCTAGGTTCCGAAATTGGACAAAAATGAAAACTTTTAGTATAATAAGAGCAACCTTTATGGCAAAGAGAGGTGGAAACATGCAGAAAGCACTGCTTGGTGTCCTGATCGCCATTGCTCTGGCGGTGGGACTGGTCCAGCTCATTCCCGGGGCCCGGACGGAGTCTGTTTTCGATTTTGACGAAGTCTCCGGCGCGGCGCGGGTGCTTTCCGATGATGTTCTCAGCCTGGATCAGGATCCCAAATCGGATCTCGGTAATTATGCTTTTCACGGCCATTTTGTGCTCACCGCATATGAATGGACCGGTGCTCCCTGCGCAAACGGCGCATTTCCCACGGTGGGCTATACCGTAGCCTGCAATTCCCTTCCCTTGGGCACACGGGTCTATGTGGACGGCATCGGAGAGCGCGTGGTGGAAGACCGCGGAGCATCCTGGCATTCCTCCAACTGGATGGATATCTATCTGGGGGATGTGTCTTCCTGCAACGCCTTCGGCGTCCGGGAAGCGGATGTCTACGTTCTCCGCGGATGATCAGGAGTTCTGTTCGTCTTATATTATGTAAATCTGTTCTCATCGCAGCGGCAGTTCCTCTGAACGGTTCTGCCGCTTCGTTATCAGCCGGTGCCGGGATCCGGCGTCACCGTGCCTCCCGGCGAATACTTACCCTTGGGCCGAAGGAGGAAACAAGACATGTCAATAACACGGACAGCATTTCAGTGCACCCGGGACGGTCTCACCATCCGCGGTGTGGAATACCGGCGAAAGATCGGGAACCGGCAGCCCATCGTGATCCTGAGCCATGAGTTCATGACCAACCGGCTGTTCGTTGCACGCTATGCCAAGATGTTCGCGGAGCTGGGGTATGCGGCCTTCACCTATGATTTCTGCGGAGGCTGTGTCGTGGGATCCAGCGGCGGCAGATCCGAAGACATGACGGTCTTCACGGAATGCCGGGATCTGGAAGCGGTCATGGTCTATGCCCGCAGCAGGGAATACACGGATGAACACCACATCACTCTGCTGGGCTGCAGTCAGGGCGGGCTGGTTTCCGGTCTGGTGGCGGCACGTCATCCGGAGCAGATCGAGTTGCTGATCCTCCTCTACCCGGCGCTGTCCATACCCGATGATGCCCGGAAGGGAACGATGATGCTGTCGAAGTTCGATCCGAAGGCGATCCCGGAAACATTCCGGTGCGGACCCATGGTGCTGGGGCGGGAATATGCTGCCTCCGTCATGGACCTGGATCCCTTTGAGTCTCTGGGTGCCTATCGGGGCAACGTGCTTCTCCTCCACGGAGACCGGGACAAACTGGTGCCCCTCTCCTACTCTCAGCGGGCCGCGGAGACGTACCGCAGGGCACAGGAGGAAGCAACGGAACGGGATGGCCCCCGAAGCGCCCGCCTCGTGGTCATTCCCGGTGCGGGACACATCTTCCTGAAGCCTGCCCTTCAGTCCCGGGCCATGGGTGCCATTCGGAGCTTTCTGCTGGAGACCAGCGAGACCTCCGACCGAGACCACACCATCAATTCCGAACACATCCTGTATATGTTCTAAAAAACCCGGAGGACGGAAGCGCAGGCTCCGTCCTCCTTTTTCGCTTTTTCTGCTGTTTTTGTTCCGGCGGTGTGCTATACTGAGGAAAGATTTTCAAGCAGGAGTTTTTCATTATGGACGGCAGATGCATCATCGTCGGCGCCGGGGACTTTTTCGGATTCCATTCCGATCCCGCGCCGGAGGATCTTCTCATTGCCGCCGATGCCGGATACCGCTGGTGCGTGCAGCAGCAGGTCATGCCGGATCTGGTGGTGGGAGATTTTGATTCTCTGGGAACCGCGCCGGATCATCCAAACATCATACGGATGCCCGTGGAGAAGGATGACACCGACACCCTGGCCGCCATCCGGCTGGGGCTGGAGAAGGGTTACCGGCAGTTTGAGCTCTACGGTGTTACCGGCGGGCGTGCCGATCACACCCTCGCCAACCTCCAG
>CAJGCI010000154.1 GCA_904501855.1 Oscillospiraceae bacterium
AACCGTGTCGGGGTGGACATCAACACAGCATCCGCCGCGTTGCTGGAATATGTCTCCGGCATCAACCAAGCCATCGCCAGAAACATCGTTTCCTATCGGGAAGAGCACGGTGCATTCACTTCCCGCCGGGAACTCCTGAAGGTTCCCAAACTGGGGCCGAAAGCGTACGAACAGTGTGCCGGTTTCCTGCGCATCCGCAACGGAAAAGAAGCTCTGGACAATACCGGTGTTCATCCGGAAAGCTATCCGGAGACAAAAAAACTCCTCCGGACTCTTGGATTTACGGATTCGGATATTCAAAGCGGCAACACCCGTTCCATCCGGGGAAAGGTCCAGTCCTATGGTGCCACCCGTCTGGCAGAGGAGACCGGTCTGGGCGAATACACGTTGCAGGACATCCTCACCGAACTGGAGAAACCCGGACGGGATCCCCGTGAGCAGCTGCAGGCACCGATCCTACGCAGCGATGTTCTGGATTTCAAAGATCTGAAGCCGGACATGATTCTGAAAGGAACCGTACGAAACGTGATCGATTTCGGTGCATTCGTCGACATCGGTGTCCACCAGGATGGGCTGGTCCACATCTCGGAGCTGTCCGACCGCTATGTGAAGCATCCTCTGGATATCGTGCGCGTGGGAGATGTCGTGGAGGTCCGCATCCTGTCCGTGGATGAAAAGCGAAAACGGATCTCACTTTCCATGAAAGGCCTGAACTGAACAGGGATCTTCCTGCCCGGCGGTTTCCGCCGGGCATCTTTCTTCGACGTTTTTGTCACTCTTAGTTTTAAAGTGCCAGTTTTTGAATTTTTGAGTTTCTTTTATATAAATGTTTCTCCAAAGTTTACATCTTGTTCACATTTGGGGGCTTTAGAATCATTGACAGTTTCCCCTAACCGAGTATAATGCAAGTGAAGATATTAGCACTCATATTATAGGAGTGCCAAGCGCGCATTGCATTTTTAGGAGTGAATTGAATGTATAACGAGATTAACACGAAAAAATATATGATCATCCCGGTATATGATACCGTTGTCCTTCCCGCAGTAGACATGCAGATGAAGATCTATGATCTGACGGAAAACGAAAAAAGCCGGATCAAGATTGACGGCAACAAAGCCGTCCTGCTCCCTCTGAAGGAAGACGCGAAACCCGGTGAGGTCACGGCTGGCAGCTTTTACGGGCTGGGAGTTCTGGCGGACATCCGCTCTGTCTCTCAGAGCAAAATGGGAAGGATCCTTCATGCCACCACTTTGGACAAGGTCTCCGTATCTGGCATCTCCAATGTGGGAGAGATCCTGGAAGGCTCATGCAGTATAATCCCCGAGGAGAAAGACATTACCGTACAGGGTGAGCGGGAGCTGCTGGATACCATGAAGGGGATCAGCGGTGAAATCGCCGCCAAATTTGAAGGCGGAGATATGGCCATGCGCTATATCCGTGCCATTGATGATATCAATGCGTTCGCGGTGGTGCTGTGCCAGTTCATGGACATGACGCAGGACGAGAAATACGCACTTCTGGAGACCAATTCTCTCAAGGAGCGCGGTCTCATGACGCAGGAGGCGCTGAAGAAATTCCGAGGCACCATCGAACTGCGTCAGGATCTGAAGCAGCGCTATGAGGATACCGAAGGCATCGCCTATAAGAAAGCCGCCATTCAGAAACAGCTGCAGCTGCTGCAGCAGGAACTGGATGACATGGATCCGGAGACTGCTTCGGAGGAAAATGAATTCAAACGGAAAGTGGAAGAATCCGGCATGCCGGAAGAGGCGCGCAAGGAAGTGGACCGTGTCCTGAAACGGTATCTTGCCTCGCAGCCAAATGATCCGGAGAAGAGCACACTGGAAAACTATCTGGATTTTGTCACTTCACTCAAATGGGTCCCGGATGAAACCGAACCGGTGGACCTCAAAAAGGCGCGTAAGATCCTGGACCGGGATCATTACGGACTGTCCAAGGTGAAAGACCGTATCATTCAGCAGCTGGCGGTAATGACTCTCAAGGAAGATCAGTCCGGCTCCATCCTCCTTCTGGTGGGTGCCCCCGGCACCGGCAAGACCAGCATGGGCAGAAGCATCGCAGAGGCTCTGGGCCGCAAATATGTGCGCGTCAGCCTGGGCGGTATTCGGGATGAGGCCGAGATCCGTGGTCACCGGCGCACCTATATCGGTGCCATGCCCGGCCGCATTATGGACGGTATCCGCCGTTCCGGCTCCATGAATCCTGTTGTCGTTCTGGATGAGGTGGACAAACTCATTCAGGGCGGATATCAGGGAGACCCCGCCAGTGCCCTTCTCGAGGTGCTGGATCCGGAGCAGAACAACACGTTTACCGATCACTATATGAACATCCCCTATGATCTTTCCAACGTGCTGTTTATCTGCACAGCCAACAGCTGGGATACCATTCCCGGACCGCTGCTGGACCGAATGGAAGTGATCAGTCTTTCCGGGTATTCTCCTCTGGACAAAATGCAGATCGCGAAAAGGCATCTTCTCCCCCGCGCCATGGAGGATGCCGGACTCAATGAGTCTCAGATCCATGTTACCGACGGTGCCATCAAACGCATCGTGGAGGAATATACCATGGAGGCAGGTGTCCGCGGCCTGAAAAAACAGCTGGATATCCTCTGCCGGCACACCGCTGCCGACTACGTGGAAAACGGCAAGAAAGACAGCATTACCGTTACCGCAAAGGAAGTCCCCAAATATCTCGGCAACAAAGGTATTCAGCATGACCGCAAACTGAAAAACAGCCCGGCCGGTGTTGTTACGGGACTCGCCTGGACACAGATCGGCGGCGAGATCCTGTTCATCGAGACCCGTGCCATGCATGGAAGCGGGCAGGTCATCCTGACCGGACAGCTGGGCGATGTCATGAAGGAGTCCGCCACAATCTCTGTCAGTCTCGTGAAATCCATCTTCATGAATGATAAACTGGATTTCAAAAATACGGACCTCCACATTCACGTCCCGTCCGGAGCAGTTCCGAAGGATGGTCCCTCTGCAGGCATCACTCTGCTGACGGCCCTGGTCTCTCTTGTCACCGGCATCCCGGTCAGCAATGAACTGGCCATGACCGGCGAAGTTTCCCTCCGGGGACAGGTCATGCCCATCGGAGGCCTTCCGGAAAAGCTTATGGCTGCACAGCGTTCCGGCATCAAAAAAGTTCTGATCCCGAAAGCCAATGTCCGGGATCTGGAGGATGTTCCGGAAGAAGTGCGCAACAGTCTGGAGATCGTGCCGGTGGAAACCATCGACGAAGTAATCCGCCATGCTCTCGGGATCAAGCTGCCCCCTTATAACAACCGTCCTTTCAATGTTTCCTTTGGAAAAGACGGACAAAATATCGCATAAGAGTTAACCTTGTTCAACTACCTTCGATTATGTCAATCGAAGGTAGTTTTTTTGTTGTTATTTTCAGCAAATTTCTAAAAGCAAAAAGTCATTCAAGGCGACGGTTTTGAGCGGTATGCTGAAACTTTTTTTCAAGCCCCTTTTTTTGTTCATTTTTACTTCTATTCCTGTATAATTAGATAGAAATAATTATCAGGAGGAAGAACTATGCCGCAGAGAACGGATATTCATAAGATTCTCATTATCGGTTCCGGCCCCATTGTCATTGGTCAGGCTTGCGAATTCGACTATTCCGGTACTCAGGCCTGCAAAGCACTGCGCAGTCTGGGTTACGAAATCGTTCTCGTAAATTCCAACCCTGCAACCATCATGACCGATCCGGAAATGGCGGATATCACTTACATTGAGCCGCTCAATGTAAAACGTCTGGAGCAGATTATCGCCAAAGAGCGTCCCGACGGACTTCTCCCCAACCTCGGAGGACAGTCTGGACTGAATCTTTGTTCCGAACTGTACAAAGAGGGCATTTTAGATAAATACAACGTCAAAGTCATTGGCGTGCAGGTCGACGCCATCGAACGCGGTGAAGATCGTATTGAATTTAAAAACACCATGAACATGCTGGGTATCGAAATGGCTCGGTCTGAAGTTGCCTATTCCGTGGAGCAGGCACTGGAGATCGCAGACTCTCTCGGGTACCCAGTTGTTTTACGTCCGGCCTATACGATGGGCGGTGCCGGCGGCGGTCTCGTCTACAACCGGGATGAGCTGAAGACGGTATGTGCACGCGGACTGCAGGCCTCTCTCGTGGGACAGGTCCTTGTCGAAGAGTCCATTCTCGGCTGGGAAGAGCTGGAACTGGAAGTTGTCCGAGACAAGGACAACAACATGATCACCGTTTGCTTCATTGAAAACGTGGATCCCATGGGCGTACACACCGGTGACTCTTTCTGTACCGCTCCGATGCTCACCATCTCCGAAGAAGTTCAGG
>CAJGCI010000155.1 GCA_904501855.1 Oscillospiraceae bacterium
GGATGAACGTCCCTACGTGGGAGAGAAGGACTGGGTGAAATACTGCCTGGCACAGCCCTTCGAGGACGAGCCCGGCACCGGCTTCGTGTATACCAATGTAGGCGCGTATCTCGCCGGAGTCCTCATTCAGGAACGGGCGGGGTGCGATCTGCTGAGCTATCTGGAACCCCGTCTGCTGGAGCCCCTGGGCATTGAGAAGACCATATGGGAAGTGGATCCCATGGGACGTACCTTCGGCGCCAGCGGACTGTTTCTCAATCTCCGGGAACTGCACCGGTTCGGCATGCTGTACCTGCAGAAGGGACAGTGGGAAGGACGTCAGATCCTTCCGGAAGGATGGGCAGAGGAGAGCACGCGGAAACAGGTGGAGAACGGAAAAGAGGGCTACGGCTATCTCTTCTGGCGGGACCGGGAGAACTCCTTCCTGGCGGACGGGAAGTTCTGCCAGTGGACCCTGGTGCTGCCGGACCGGAACGCCGTGATCTCCCTCACGGGAGAGGTGCGGGACTATAAGGCTCTGAAAAAGATCCTGTTCCGGAACATTGTTTCTCAGCTGGAAACGTGATAAAGTAGACATAATACCCCTCATCAACGAAGGAGATCGACGATCATGGCAAAAAAGAAACTCCTCATAGGTCTGTCCGTGCTGGTGGTGCTGCTGGCCATCGCGGTGGTCGTTCTGGCAGTGACCTACCGCGGCTACGTCGGGGAAAGCTTTGTATCCGACGGGGAAAACTGGAGCGCCGAGGTCAACGGCGGCGAGATGACGCTGGACCTGCCCTCCAATCCCAGCACCGGGTTTTCCTGGGTGGTAACGGAGCGGAACAAGGTCTTCGCCACGGACTTCAACCAGTTCATCGCCGACACCGGCGAGGAAGTGCTGGCGGGCGCCGGCGGGTCCACCCAGTTCCACATCGTGGCGCTGAAGGAAGGTACCGGCACCATGACCATGCAGTACAAGCAGGACTGGGAAGGCGGCCAGGTGGACGGCACCTACGAACTGACACTCACCGTCAGCCGTCATCACAGCAAATACCTGCAGATCGACACCGTGAAGTTTTCCAAAGTCGAATAGAGCGAAGTCAATACGAAAAAGATCCGGAGCATCACCGCGATGCTCCGGATCTTTTTTTCTGTGATCATTTATTCAGCAGGCTGCCTCTGCAGATGAGAGGCTTGTTGCCGGGGGAAGTGGCTTCACCCTCAATGGTGCCGTCATCGGAGATCCACACGGTGGAGGTGGTCTCGCGGCCCATGATGGTGGTGGTGTAGACGAGCTTGTTTCCCTCGATGGTTCCGTTGTCGAAGGAGTAGTTGTTGAACGCGCCGCTGCCCCTTCCGTGGAACGTGGTGGGGGTGTCGACGACGAAGTCCAGGCGCATCTTCATCCACACGGGACCCACTTTGACTTTTACCTGACTTTTATATTCTTTTCCGATCTCGAATTCCATCGGTCGTACTCCTTCCGTATTGAGGGTGATGTAGGTATCATACCGTATTTTGAGTTTTCTCTCAAGTCCGAAACGTTCGGGGAGTTTCCGGCAGTCCGAAAAAGATTCCGGAAAAAACGTCACGATAAGCCTCTTTTCAGCGCTACATAGTGAGGGGAGTTTTTCCGGAAACGCCGGGGACAATCCCGCTGTGACCGCGTTGGAACGGCTCCTTCTCGTATCAAAACGGAAAGGAGTCGCCAAATGACGAAACAAAAAAAGGCAAACGCTAAGCAATCACCCATGCACGTAATCTCATTTCAGCTTCCGGAGGAAACACTGCAGATTATCGACCAGGAAGCAAAAAAGCGCAAATGCAGTCGTTCACGATATGTTCGAGACATGATCATGGGCACTCATGTCCATAACGAACGGCAGAAAACAGGAGAATCTCCGGATGAATCTGACCAGCTGAAAAAGGTCGGGATATGTTTGCCAAAGGATGCTGCAGAATGTCTTGATCAGTTGGCTGCGGCACGGCACATGAGCCGTTCAAAATGCATCCGGGAAATCATCCAGAACAGGATCGTAGCCACAGATGTATATCTGAAACTGGATCTGACAGAGTTGCAGCCTTTCTTTGAGGATCTGGGCATCATCGCCTCCGGCATGCAGGAACTGGTCCTGCGGCCGGACCGCACGCCGGAGGAACAGGAGGAGAGCCGGAGCATCCAGAAGCAGATGCTCGCCGAGATCCGAAAGATCCGGATCCGGATGGAAGAATGGGGGGATATCAAGATTGGCAATACTAAGGCGTCATTCGCTGCGGGGGAAGGACTATGGGAGTGTCCTGGATTATCTGATGTATCAGTCGGATGAACGGGGGAAACTCCTCATCGATGAGACCGGAGAATACATCCCCCGGGAGGAATACTATCTGGAGGGGATCCACTGTTCTCCCTTCGCCTTTGCCATCCAGGCAAAGCAACTGGATCGGCAGTACGGAAAAAACCGAGATCCGTGGAATGTGAATCTGCGTCATTATATCATCACCTTTTCGCCAGAGGATCGTGAGAGATACATGTTGGACGGCGAATTGGCTCAGCAGCTGACCATGGAGTGGATCCACCAGTGTTTCCCGGGGCTTATGGGCATCATCGGCACCCATACGGACGGACACCTGGGAGGCGGGAGTATCCATTGCCATGTTTTTCTGAGCCCGGTCCAATGGAGAGAAGAGCCTTCTCTTTTGCATGCTCAGAGAGTATTCCCTGCAGGATACAAGAGCAGTGAGAGCCCTGCAATGCATAAGGAGGCGCGCGAACGACTCAATAATCTGTTTCGAAGGGAAAGACTCCAGAATACCGATTCCCAATCCAGAGCGGACCGGTGGATCAGCGACGGGGAGTTCTGGGCCCGGCGGCGGGGACAGGAGGCGCTGGAGCGGAAAAACGGCCGGATCCGGGAAAACGGAGAGGTGCCGGAGGAGACGGAATTCGTCACGGAAAAGGAACGGATCCGCCGCGCCGTGGACGCCTGCGTCCGACAATGTCCGGAGACTGCGGACTTTCCGGATCTCCTCCGGAATCAGTTCGGCGTGACGGTCCGGGAGGAAAAGGACCGGTGGCGGTACGCGCTGAACGGAGAAGAGAAGGGTTATTCCGGCCAGACTCTGGGGACGCGGTATCGGAAGGATTCCGTGGAAAAGCGGCTGGAAGCTCTCCGGCAGGGGAAGAAGGATCCCTTCCTCGTGTCGCCGGAAACGCATTACGAGGAATACCCGTTGTCCCGCCGGGACGTGCCCCGGGTACTGGAACAGCAGCACATCCGGGATGCCGCCGGACTGCGGAGCCATCTGGAGAAGCTCCGCACCGGGATCGGAAAGCTTCTGGGTCTCTACCCGAAATACCGCCGGATCTATGCCGAGGCCTTCCGCACCTTCTGCACCCGGCGCAATGAGCTGAAGCGCCTGCTGGATCCCCGGCGGACGGAACGGCCAATCTCCTGGAAGGAATACCATGAGGAGATGATGCGGGCACTGAAGGACCGGCTGCACGCCCGGGAGGAGGCGGAGAGCCTGCTGACGGAGGCCCGACGCATGGAGGAGAGTCTGCCCTATCTGGAGGAGATCCTGCCCCGGCTTCCGGAGCGCCTGGAGCCGGAAAAACAGAAGACGATTGCCCGTTACGTGACGGATCGAGACGACCGCTGATCCGGGGATGGAAATAGTTTCCTTTCTCATCAAAACATCTCCCAAAACGAGACCCGTATCGTGTATAATGAAAGTGTCCAGACAGCCGGGAGGCTGTGAAAAGGAGGATCTGCCATGAATGTTTTGGAGGTGATCCAATGACCTGGAAATGTCCGAAATGCGGCCGGGAGTTTGCAAGAGAGAATCAGGACCATTACTGTGGCAAGCCCCGGACTATCGACGAATATATCGAGGGACAGGAAGAGGCGGTCCGACCCAGACTCCATGAGATCCGGGCGGTGATCCGCGAGGCGATCCCCGAAGCGGAGGAGACGATCTCCTGGTCCATGCCCACCTATCGGAAGGGAAGGAACATCATCCACTTCGCGGCGGCCAGGAAACATGTGGGACTCTATCCCGGGGAGGAAGCCGTCGCCCGGTTCGCGGAAGAACTGGCCGGATACGAGGTGAGCAAGGGGACGATCCGGCTGCGCTATGACCGGCCGCTGCCCGCGGATCTGATCCGGAGGATCGCCGGTTGGTGTTTCGAGAACTATGCCAGATGACCATGTAAGGAGGAGAACCCATGAATGTTGACCGCTGGTGGGCACTGAGTGCCATCCTTTGCGGGCTTTCCGTCATCGTCATGGCGGCGAACAGTCTTTCCGGGCACACTTTCCCGGACTGGCTGA
>CAJGCI010000156.1 GCA_904501855.1 Oscillospiraceae bacterium
CCGCAGGATGAAACTAATATAGGAGGCACGAACATGGATGTAAGAGCCGAAAATGGGCCCGATAATGTTGTTGCTATCAAGGTAGTAGGCGTAGGCGGCGCCGGCAATAACGTGGTCAACAGAATGGTAAAATCAGGGACCCAGGGAGTGGAGTTCATCTCCATCAATACTGACAAACAGGCATTGGCAGTTTCTTCTGCTGATGAGAAGATACAGATCGGTGAAAAACTGACCCATGGTCAGGGCGCCGGCTCCAACCCGGAAGTCGGCAAACGGTCTGCCGAGGAAAACCGCAGCAACATTGCCAGAGCAGTGGAGAATGCCGATATGGTATTCATTACTGCCGGTATGGGCGGCGGCACCGGCACCGGTGCGGCACCTACGGTTGCTGAGATCGCTAAGGAATCCGGCGTGCTGACGGTCGGCGTCGTAACGCGTCCCTTCAAATTCGAAGGTAAACGCCGCGCGGATCAGGCAGAGGTCGGTATTCAGGAAATGATGAGCAAAGTCGATTCTCTGCTCATTATCCCCAATGATCGTCTGAAATATGCAACGGATCAGAAAGTAACTCTGTCCAACGCATTCGAGATTGCGGATGATGTCCTGAAACAGGCTGTTACCAGCATTTCCGATCTGATCAAGAACACCGGTTTTATCAACCTGGACTTTGCAGATGTCACCACCATCATGAAGGATGCCGGTTTTGCTCATATGGGCGTTGGCCGCTCCTCCGGTAAGGGCAAGGCTGAAGATGCAGCCCGCATGGCAGTGGCAAGCCCGCTGATGGAGACCTCCATCAATGGCGCACGCGGTGTTCTGATCAACATCACCGGCTCTCAGGAAATGGGTCTGGAAGATGTGGAAGCGGCTGCAACTCTCGTACAGGAAGCAGCACATCCCGATGCAAACATCATCTTCGGTGCAACCTTTGATGATTCCCTTCAGGATGAGATCCGCGTGACCGTTATCGCCACCGGTTTTGACAGTGCTCCCACTGCTTCCTTTGAGACTCCGAAGGAAGCTGCTGCAGCACCGCAGGTCCATGTTTCTGCTCCTAAGGCAGATCCGGCTCCTGCTTATTCCGCTCCTGTCACTACGAATCCGGCTCCCAGCGTTCAGCCTGCATCCGATGAGGTCCCGGTTGAGCCAGTCGTGGACGGTGTAGAATCCGGAGACGATGATCCGTTCGACAGCATCTTCAAGATTTTCAATTCCAAGTAAGATATAACAATCAAGGACGGCTCATTCACTTATGAGCCGTCTTTTTTGATAGTGTGTTATGAAAGTATTTGATCGCATCAAGCAATCCTATTCGGAGAGCATTTTAAAAGAGTATATCGATACCTATCTCAAATACCGGATCCCCAACATCGCGGCAGCGGAGACATATTATCTGACTCTGACGTTTTTCCCGCTGATCATCGTGATGTATACGCTCCTGGGTACGCGGTATTCCTTCCTGATCCGGCTTCTCAACAACGCGCAGAACGTGATGACGGAAGATACTTATGAGACGGTATCTTCATTCCTCGGATATGTTGCCAGAAATACGAACGATACCATGTTCATTGCGGCACTGGTAGTTTTGATCACATCCGCGGCTGCCGCATTCCGCTCGGTCCACGTGACCATCGGAAAGATGCAGGGAAGGATCCGGTTCCGCGGAGTATTCGGCTTTTTCCTGAGTTTCCCGCTGGCTGTGGTCTTCGTAGCGATGATCTATTTCGCCGTAATCCTGATCCTGTCCGGACGCGGTGTTCTCAATCAGCTGCAGAAGTATCTGCCTTTCGTTTCCATGACAACATTCTGGAACTACGGACGTATCTTTCTGCTGATAGGGATCATCTTCCTGCTGATCTATTTCGTGTATGATATCTCCATACCGAAAAAAGCAAAATACGATATCAAGCCGGGAACTCTGGTCACAACGATGCTGCTGTTTATCATCAGTTTTCTGTTTGGTACCTATATCGACCGTTTTTCCAGATATCCTCTGGTATACGGATCTCTCGCATCCATCATCCTTCTGATGCTCTGGCTTTACCTGTGCGCCTTCTCGGTGCTTAACGGAGCTGTGCTGAACATCGTGCTTCATTATCACAGCCAGAGGGAGGAAGTGATGAAAGCGGAAGAAACTCTGTTTGATGAGGAGTTTCCCATGACCGAATATCAGCGGATCGTGGATGATGATATCTCGGAATACCGCGAAGAATACTACGACGAGTATTGAAAAACCCGCCTCTTACAGGCGGGTTTCTTTTCTTATCCTATGTACCGGTCGATGGCTTCATTCAGAGCTTCCAGCTCCTCCAGATTGCCTCCGGCGATGGCATCCGTCATGCAGTGCTCCATGTGTTCCTTCAGAATCACTTTTGCGGTGCTGTTGAGGGCGGAACGGACTGCAGCCAGCTGCACAAGGACCTCGGTGCAGTCACGGTTGTCCTCCACCATCCGCTTGACCGATTCCAGATGTCCGATGGCCCGGGCAAGCCGATGGACGATCTTCTTCGTCTCTTCGGGATCATGGGAATGGGTGTGATGGTGATGATCGTGGTCGTGTTCTGCATCGGAATGATCGTGGGTGTGGTGATGGGAATGCATCGGACCGTCTCCGTGAGAATGCCAGTATTCGTCATGTTGGTGTTCCATTATGAATCGCCCCCTTGAACATGAATTATACGGAAATCGGACGTATTTGGCAAGAAGGGAAAAATGAAAGAAAAGGACCCTTCTTGTATGAAAAAAACCGTTATGTTAAAATAAATCAAAACATCCAAACAGAAGGATCTGAACTTATGTCTGCACAAAGGAAAAAGTCGCTTCTCATGTTGACGGTCATTTTTCTCGTTGCACTGCTGATCTTTGTGATCGGCATCCGTAACCACCAGCTGGGAGAAGTGAAGTATGACGGCGGTGAAAATACACAGATCGAAGAGGATATCGTTCTGACGTCCCTCAGTCCCACGGACAAACCCATGACGACCGCCGTGCCGGAAGATCTTCCGGATATCGATATCAAGAGCTGGGAATACGTGCTGGCCAACAAGGCAAATACCTATGATCTTCTTCCGCAGGTGGCACCGATCCAGGGCGAGATCGACCGTTATTTTGATTCCAGAGCGGTGGATTCCCTCAATCAGATGCTGTCGGATATGAGAGCGGCCGGCTATACGTTCCATGTCAATATGGCCTATGTTCCTTACAGCTATCAGGAACTGATGTACGAAAAGAAGGTCAAAGAGCTAGCAGGAGACGAGGAGATATCGGAAAAATACGAAAATCAGGCGGAGCGCATCGTGCCCCGTGCCGGACAGAGCGATCACCAGACGGCTCTCGGTGTGGATATCACGGACGGTTACTTTACTCCGTACACCAATGAGGAACTCAGCACGGAAAAATACGTCTGGCTCCGGGATCACTGTGCCCAGTACGGCTTCATTCAGAGGTATCCGGACGGGAAGCAGGGCATCACCGGATATCGTCAGCTGTATTCCTTCCGGTATGTCGGGAAGACGGCTGCAGAGTACATTCAGAAGAATAAACTGTGTCTGGAAGAGTTCATTCAGCTGTATAAAAACAAAGAAGCGGCTGAAAATGATAAAAAATAGCAAAAATAATAGCAAAAACAGGCGGAAAGCAGGGAAAAAAGCTTGCATTCCGTGATACACAGTGATATTATGGCACCGTTAAGATGTAAGTAATTTGAGAGTGGGCTTCGGCCCACTCTTATTTGTTGAATAACGACAAGAACAAAAAGGTGAATTATGAGCAAGATTACGGATAAGGTCACGGAACTGGCCCGTCCCATCGTGGAAGCCAACGGCTGTGATCTCTGGGATGTCGAGTACGTGAAGGAAGCCGGTACCTGGTATCTCCGGATTTACATCGACAAGGAAAACGGTGTGGGCATCAATGACTGCGAAGCGGTCAGCAGAGCCCTGGATCCTGTCCTGGATGAGGAAGATCCCATTCCGGACAGCTATGTGTTTGAAGTCGGGTCCGCCGGTGCGGAACGGGTCCTTTCCCGTCCGGAGCATTTCGAGAAATGCATCGGAGAAGAAGTGGAGGTCCGTCTGTATCAGCCGCGTAACGGACAGAAAACGCTGATCGGAAAACTGGAAGAGTACCGGGATGGTTCGGTGGTCGTTGCAACACCGAACGAAACGGTGGAACTGACGAAAAAAGAATGCGCGCAGGTGAGACTGCACCTGTCAATATAACGAGAGGTAAATTGGAAAATGAACGCAGAATTTTTTGACGCAATCGAAGAAATCGAAAGAGAAAAGGGAATCCCCAGACAGTA
>CAJGCI010000157.1 GCA_904501855.1 Oscillospiraceae bacterium
CCATTTCAAGCGCCAAGTTGGCCGGTAATCCCAGCATCAGCATGGCATGTTCCAGGATACTCTGAATGGCATGCAGATCCTCCTTTGCCGCTTTCACTTTCCCGGGAAGATTGATGATCAGAGACTTTCCCCGGATCCCTGCCGTCATTCTTGACAGCACGGCATTCGGTGTGATCTCCACACCTTCCTTCATCATCAGATACGGAATGCCCGGAACTTCCTTTTCCAGGACTTCCTTTGTTACTTCCATCGTTATGTCCCGCCTGGAAAAGCCGGTACCTCCCAGAGTCAGGATCAGTTTCATCTTCTTATCATCGGCACACCGGATCAGCTCGTCCCGGATGCTCTCCCGGTCACTGGGGATGATCGTCCGGTATTCTGCGGGGAAACCCATTTCCCGGATCATTTCGGATATCACCGGACCGGTCTCGTCTTCCCGCTCCTCGCAGAAACAGGCATCGCTGATGGTGATGATGGCTGTCGTCATATTCATAACAGGTTCTCCTTTCGAAAAGGATATAAAAATAGGAAGCTGCAAAAGCAACTTCCTATTTGGTACTTTACTTGGAAATAATCGATTTAATTATTTCTTTGCCATACCCTTCTGGCGAGCATACTCTGCTGCACCCAGTGCGCCCATCAGCTGCGGGTCGGTCTTCAGCTCAACGACTTTCAGCTTCAGAACTTTCTCGATAGCTTCTTTCAGGCCGTCGTTCTTTGCGCAACCACCGGTCAGGGTGACGGAGTCAACAGCGCCGGCTTTCTTAGCCATAACGAAGCAACGTTTTGCAACGGACATCTCGATACCAGCTGCGATTTCGTCAGTCGGTTTGCCTTCGCCGACGAGAGTGATAACCTCGGACTCAGCGAAAACGGTGCACTGTGCGGTGATGGGGATAACGTTCTTAGCAGTCAGGGACAGCTTGGAGAACTCGGGCAGAGTTACTTCGAATGCAGAAGCCATAGCCTCGAAGAAACGACCAGTACCAGCAGAGCACTTATCGTTCATAGCGAAGTTCTTAACAGTGCCGTCGGTGTCAACGCTGATGCCCTTAACGTCCTGTCCGCCGATGTCGATGATAGCGCGAACGCTGGGATCGGTGACGTGAACGCCCATTGCGTGGCAAGAGATCTCGGAGATGTTTTCATCTGCGAAAGGAACCTTGTTACGGCCGTATCCGGTACCGATCAGGTAAGCCAGATCCTTGGAGCCCTTCAGGCCTGCGGTTTTGCAAACTTCTTCCATAGCGAGCTTTGCGCTCTCTTCGGAGTTGATTTTGCTTCTGATGGTGGTATCAGCTACGATTTTTCCTGCTTCGTCAAGAATGACTGCCTTAGTGTAGGTGGAACCTACGTCGCATCCGCCAAAGTATTTCATGTTTTTTCCTCCCATAAATTTTTAAGTCAACGACAATGCCTGTACGAATTACTGTCTCCTCACGGCAGGTCCGCCGCTGTTTCAGGATCCGGTATTTTCTTGAAAATGCCCGGAAAAATCACACCGGAAAGACCTTCCTCTCAGTCCCGTTCGAAGACCTTCGCCAGTGCATTCGACGTTGCTTTTACTTGGTGAGTTCAGTATAACTATTTTTTTCACAATGTGTTGTCTCATAGGATATGCTTTTGTGACATTTTGTCCTAAGAAGTAAAAAGTGTGACAAAAAATAGACTTGCATTTTTTTGTCACACTTGATTCTTTTGAGATTATGTCAATTGAGGTCGTTTTTTTACCGGACCAACCTGCCGTTTCGGATCATTTTAACAGCCGTCACGGCTTCAGATTTTCGGCGATGAGTGCCCCGTACCGGTACATTCCTCCCGCTGCTTCATCGATATGGCTCTGGTCCATGGGGGCTTTTCCGTTATCACAGGCCGCCAGAAGCGCCTTGATATAGAGGTTGCGGATATGATCGTCGATGCGATCCGCCGTTTCGCTTCCCGGAGCGACCCCCTGCATCTCCCAGCACAGAGTTCCCAGTTCTTCCGCCCTGCGCCCCGCCATCAGGATCTGCGGAAAGTCCTCTTTTTCCAGCGCCGAAGGATCCTTTCTCTGCCACGCCGCTGCCAGCATGCCCGCATAGGCACCCAGCTGGATATACTGCATGGGGATCATGGAGATCTGATCTGTCCCCTTGCAGTAGTCCACAACGCCCTGATAGATCTGCTGGCACACCGGAGCCTGCTGCCGGAGGATCGCCTCCGACACCGGCACATCAGGCACATGGATTCCCCTGCTCTCCCCGTCTGCTATGAGTTTCGGTAATACTTCTGCGCTTGTAGCCATGGTTGTTCCTCCTCGGTTCGATCAGGTCGCCTTGCCGGCAAACTGGGTATTGTAAAGGGAATAGTACTGACCCTGTCTGGCGATGAGCTCGTTGTGTGTCCCGGTCTCTGCGATATGTCCGTGATCCATGACGATGATCTGATCGGCGTCCTGGATCGTGGACAGCCGGTGGGCAATGATCAGACTGGTCCTTCCTTCCATCAGCCGGCACATGGCGTCCTGGATGTTCTTTTCGGTTCGCGTATCCACATTGGACGTGGCCTCGTCCAGGATCAGCACATACGGATAGGACAGGAATGCCCGTCCGATGGTCATAAGCTGACGCTGGCCCTGAGACAGATTGGCGCCGGACCCGGTGAGCACTGTTTCATATCCCTCCGGAAGCGTCTCGATCATGGCATCACAGCAGGCGGACTCCGCAGCGGCACGGATCTCCTCTTCCGTGGCATCGGGTTTGGCATATGCGATGTTGGAACGGATGGTGTCTGTAAACAGTACGGTCTCCTGAAGCACGATGCCGATATTGTCCCGGAGGTCTTTCAGCGGAATATCCCGGATGTTGACTCCGTCCAGCGTGATCTCTCCGCTGTCAATATCATAATAGCGCATCAGAAGGTTTATGATGGTAGTCTTTCCGCTGCCGGTGGAACCGACGAGGGCGATCTTCTTTCCAGCCTCCACCTTCAGATTGAAATCGTAAATGATCTGTTTTCCGGGCACATAGGAGAAGTTGACGTGTTTAAACTCAATGACGCCCTGTGTGCTCGGCATCCGGTGTGTCCCGGTGTCGGTCTCATCCACATGATCCAGCACTTCAAAGATTCGTTCGGCGCCGGCCAGTGCTGTCTGGATCTCGCCGTACAGCTGTGCCAGCTCATTGATGGGCCGGGAAAACTGCTTGGAATAAACGATAAACGCAGAGATCACACCTACCGTGATGGAGCCCCGGATAACGAAGATCGCGCCGAATACCGCCACCAGTACAAAGGAAACATTGTTGAGCATGTTCATCATCGGCCCCATGGAATTGCTGATGATCTGTGCGATGATTCCTGTTTTCGTCAGGTCGTCGGAGGTCTCTGCGAATTTCCTCACCGCTTTGTCCTGCTGATTGTACGCGGTCACCGTCCGGTAGAAGTTGACATCCTCCACCACGATCCCATTGACCGATCCCAGCAGTTCCTGCTGCCTCAGATAGTACTTGCGGATGCTCTTGGAAATGATCCGCGTGAACAGCACGGAGAAGATAATGACGGAGCAGGAGATCAGCGTCAGCTGCCAGGAGTAGATCAGCATGACCGTAAGGGTTCCTACCAGCATGAGTACGCCGGAGCACAGGGAGCTGAACGACGAGGATACAACATTGGAGATATTCTCCGCATCGTTGGTCATGCGGCTCATCAGGTCCCCGTGGGAGTGGTTGTCCAGATAGGAGACCGGCAGGCGCAGCATCTTTCCGAAGAGATCGCTGCGCATCCGTTTGATGATCCGCTGGCTGAGATGGGCACTGACGTATTCCTGCAGCAGGGTAAACGCACTGTGGAGCAGGTACATGATGATCATCAGAACAAGAAACCGCGGAAGAGCCTCGAACTGCTTCGCGGCAATGCTGTCGATGGCGCTGCTCTGCAGCGTCGGAGCGATGATAGACGCGGAGGCACCCACCGCCACGCAGATGAACAGAAGTACAAGCCGTCCGGTCTCCGGCCGGAAATAGGCGATCAGGCGGCGGAACGTTCTGCTGCTGTTCAGTGCCTTTTCCACCGGAGCCCCGAGATTGCGGCGTGCTCCCATCCGGAAAGAGGCCTGCTGGGGATCGTTCCGGGTATGATTGGAAGTACTCATTCGGCAGCACCTCCCATCTTCACCTGAGACTGATAGATATCCTGGTAGGTAGCGCAGGTCCGGAGCAGCTCCTCATGACCTGCGCAGGCAATGATGGAGCCGTTCTCCATGACCGCGATGCGGTCGGCG
>CAJGCI010000158.1 GCA_904501855.1 Oscillospiraceae bacterium
CCGGACTGGTTATTGGACCGTTTTATCCGGGAGCATATGGATGACTACTGAAAAACGACCGTTTCCCGATCCAACTCTTTAAAAAAATATTGACAAAGCGCAAGTCAACGTTTGGAGTGACTTGCGCTTTATTCCGCCATAAGGTTCTATATCATTCTATTGCATGGTGGAATGCACTTCAGGATCCAGATGAGGATCCAGCTGACAACGAAGATCCCGATGCTGATCAGTAGGATCATCCAGGTTCCGGATACATAGGGATTCACTTCCCAGTACCGCAGCACCAACCGGATGAAGATCATATGGACAAGATAGATTCCAAAGGAACATTGGTCGATGCTGAGAAGGATCTTCTCCCCGAAGGATTCCTTCTCCTCAGGATCCGCTTCCCGTTTCAGCAGGGCGAACAGCCCCATGCACTGCAGGATCACGAATACCGACGAATAGTTCAGAAGTTTTGCCAGTTCCTCCACCCCGTTCAGATACCGGTAACGGACCACAGTGATGAGTAGCAAGGTCCCTACTACGAACAGGATGGCTCCTCCCATTCTGGAGATGTTCAGTTTTCCGCTGCTGATAGTCCATCCCAGAAACAGATAGAAGGGATAGATGGTGGAGGTGTGGATATAGAATGCCAGATCCACGTTCACCATCCCCGTCAGAGGAAGGATGGAGATAAACAGGGCATAGATCCCCAGCAGGTACCAGATCTCCCGGGTGCTGCTGTTGGCGGCGATCTTCCGGTAGAACGGCAGGAGAAGATAGATTCCGATGAGAAGATACAGGTACCACAGATGTGCCCAGGATTTGCCGGTCATCACGTTCCACAGCCCCTGCAGAACGCTCGTCACGGACCAGGTCTCCCCGTTCATGACAATATCAAAGCAGCGGAAGATCAGTCCGAATACGGCCAGTGCCAGCACGATGCGGAGGATGTATTTCCCGTACAGTTTTTGGTAGGTGATCTCCTTCTCCGTGTTTAGAAGCAGTGCTCCCGTCACCATGACAAAGGTCGGTACCGCCCACATCATGCAGTAGACCATTCCCATGGAGACGGTCTTCTGAACATTGGAAATCGCATCTCCATACAGCATGACCGATGCGTCCGCCGTATGGAGAAGGACGATGGCCATACAGGCGATGGCCCGGAGATAGGAATAATAATTCGTTCGTTTCATACTTTAATATAGAAGCCCGTCGTCTCCGATGCAACCGTCATCCCCGCCGCCGGAGGAACCGGAGTCACCCCCGCCCGACGGTTCGGAATATCCGGAGGATCCGCCGGAACCGGAAGATCCGGAATAGGAGCTGCTGCCGCCGGAGGAACTGCCGGAACCGGAGGATTTGGCTTTGGCCGCCGCCTGGGCTGCCTCCGCCGCTTCCTGTGCCGCGGCGATGGCCTGTTCATCTTCCAAAGTGCTGATCTCCTTCTTGGAAGTGAGGGACTCATAAATCAGATAGACCACATTGTCTTCCTTGCGCAGTTCCACATAGTCCGCATCATCCAGCGGGAAGTTGTGGATGGTGGCCGTGACATCCTCAAAGGTCAGTTCGATATCGCAGAGGCGGTTGGAATCCTTCGTCTTTGGGTCCAGAATCAGCAGTCTGGTCCCGTTCTGCATGTAGATATCGTCCTCTTCCAGCAGGTTCTCGGAAAAGGCATTCTCCCCCGTATACCGCACCTTCCAGGAGGTGATGGCTTCCCCGGTGAAGTTTTTCACTTCCAGGGACACGGCGGTCTCACTGTCCGTTTTTGCGCCGATGGTCTTCATCTCCGGTGTGGGTTTCGGTGTGGGGGTGACCACGTGGACGCTGCTCTCCCCTTCGGAAGCCACTTCCGCCGTGGTTCCGCATGCGCACAGCACCAGCAGCAGAAGTGCCAGTATCAGTGAAATGATGGAAATCTTTTTCATGTTCGTCTTCTCCAGTTATAAAGGCTTATTTCGTCATCCGGTGATAATCGGCGTACCGCCAGGTGCCGGACTGTCCGTAGGTGATCCGGTAGCCGTTCCTGCCGGTCTCATTGGTGAAATTCGGGTCATACACATAGATCTTTCCGTCCTCCACGATCTCCGTCCAGGAGTGAGGCGTCATACCTCCCCGGGAGGACGGGACCCATCCGGAGATGGGATACACTTCATATCCCAGCATCTTCGCCATGCGGTAGAAGGTGCATGCCATGACATAGCAGTTGCCCTTATGATACTTGAATCCGTAATCGGAGAACCACTGGATCCCGGGGGATTCGTCACTGGGCATCTGGGAATTGTGTCCGAAATAGGTCAGGCCGGCGGACCAGTTGAAGGCGGCTCTCAGGTCCCAGCCCACCTGGTCCAGCACATGAGCCGCATCGTCATCGAATGCTGCCACTTTGTCCTTATCATAGACATCTGCCTTGTTGTCCTTGCATTTATACAGGAAGGTCACGATCTGACCGCGGGTGCAGGCTTCATAGGGACCGAAGGTGGTCTTGGACGTGCCGGCAGTGATGCCGTTGTGATAGGCCCATTTCACCGCATGGTAGAAATATGCCGTTTTCGATACATCCGAAAATCCTACCGTTCTGGTCTCCTTGTTTTTCTGGCATCCCCAGATGAACTGAACCACCTGTGCACGGGAGCAAAAGGCTTCCGGCGAGAACGTGGTGGCGGAGGTCCCTGCGGTCATCCCGCTCTGATACGCCCACAGGACCGGTTTGAAATAGAAGTGATCTTCCGTTACATCCGTAAAGGGATTGTTCTTAGGATCCGGTTCCGGGCTTCCGTTGATCCGCCAAAGAAAGGTCATGATCTGGCCGCGGGTGCAGAATTTGTCCGGTTTGAAATCCGTGGGATTCATTCCGCTGGTGATCCCGTTTTCCAGTGCCCAGTACACCGGTGCGTAATAATACTGATCCTCGTCCACATCGGAAAACAGAGTCTTCACATCCATGGTAACGGTCTTCAGTTTCCATTTCGCCGTGACTGTTGCGATACCGACACCAGTTGCGGTGAGCTTTCCTTCCTTATTCACTGTAACGATGGATTCATTGGAGGAGGACCATTCCGGCCGTTCCGTTGCATCAGCAGGGATGTATTTCACCGTCAAGGCAACGGTATCCTTCGCTTTCAGTGTGACGCTCTTCTCCTCCACGGAGAAATCCTGAAGCGGCACTGTTTTGGGAGTTTCCTCGTTTACCGTTACTTTGACCGTGGTCTCCACCTCTTCCTGTCCTTTCAGCCGGATCAGGATATCGGCGGTACCCGCTTTCACACCGGTCACGGTTCCTTTTGCGTCCACGGCAGCCACGCTGCTGTTATTGGAATACCAGAGCAGTTCCGCTCCTTCCATAGCCGGGGATACTTCCGCATTGATAGCCGCGGTCTCCCCCACTTTCAGCGCGATCTCCTTCTGAGAAACGTTAATCACGGTTTCGGCAGTTTCTTCTGTTTCTGCGGAAACCGGGAGTACCAGAAGACTCAGACAGATCACGATACTAAGTACGATAGAGATCCATTTTGTTCTTCGGGATATCTGCATTTCTTTTTAACCTTCCATTGGTCTGTTTTCGTTGCTGCCCTTGAGTTTCATTGGAGGATCCGGGCAGCACATTATATGTTATTAATATATTATATCTTTCTGGCTTAAAAAAGTGTTTCCGTCTGTTTTGCCTGATTTTTTGTCAGAAACAGCACGATCTCAGGCAACTGTTATCTGCCGCAGCACCGCTTGTATTTTTTGCCGCTTCCACAGGGGCACGGATCATTTCTTCCAACTTTGATGACCGTACTCTTTTCATTACTTCGACTACTGTTTCCGTCCATATCTGCTTCCAGCTGTGCCAGCATGCTGGCAGCCCGTTCCGATTCCGGAACGGAAGCCTCCTCGATGAGTTTTTCGATTACCTTTTCGTAGTGTTTCTCATAACCTTTAGGATTCATGGCGACCTCTCTATTTCTATGTGTTGAGTTTCATTTTCTATTTTTCATTGTACCCTCTGACTTGTTTTTCGCCAAGTGGTTATCATAGCTTCTTCCCCTTATTTTCCCAAAAAAGAAAATGGGAATCCCCGTCTTATATTGATTGCAATACAAGACGGGGTTATTGCTGGTTTTATAATGGTTTTCTTATCTTAAAGACGGTTGCTTTAAGAATTACATGTCAAATACATGCACCACAAGTTTTTTATTTCCACTCCTTGATTTTCGCCTGTTTTAAGTATTTATCTAAAGCATACAAAAAATCTATTTGCAAC
>CAJGCI010000159.1 GCA_904501855.1 Oscillospiraceae bacterium
GGTACCGGCAACTGTCTCACCATGGCGAAGATCATCGCCGGGGAACTGGGAGACACGGACATCATCATGGCCCGTAAAAAACCGGCCCGTCTGGACGTGACGGATGCCGAGCGTGTGGGATTTGTATTCCCGTGCCACGGCGGCGGCGCTCCGGTGGATTTCCTGGAGTACATGAAGGATGTGAAGATCAGCCCCAATGCCTACACCTTTGCCGTCAGCCAGTCGGCAAGCTACGCCGGCATCGGCCTGCATAAACTCAGCAAGATCCACCGCTTGGACTACTGGAAGGCCGTGCATCATCAGTGCACCTGCATCTGGCTGTTCCCGCACTGGATCATGATCCCGCCCATGCCCGCATCTCTGGCGACGAAGCTGGCGGACAAGAAGGCCGTCTCCATCGCCAAGGACATCCTGTCCGGCGCCAGGACGGAGAAGAAACCGCCGAAGAATCCGCTGAACGTCATTGAGAACGCCGGCTGGTCCACCGTCACCAAGCTCGTTACCCGCGGCTTCAAGGTCAGCGACAAGTGCATCGGCTGCGGCCAGTGCGTGGAGCTGTGCCCCCGTGAGAACATCAAGCTGGAAAACGGCAAGGCTGTCATCGGAAGAAACTGCATCCAGTGTCTGGGATGCCTGCAGTTCTGCCCGCAGGAAGCCATCTCTATCACGAAGCTGACTCAGATCCGCAAGCACTACACCAACAAGCACGTCAAGGCAAAGGATCTCAGCGACGTGGTCATTCATATCAACTGATTGGACAAATCCAATTTCTCTCTTTTACGGGGCGGTCCCATACGGGGCCGCTCTGTTCCTGTCCCTGGGCATTCGCAAACAGGACTCGAAGAGAAACGGTTTCGCATCTGCGACGAAGCGTGAAGTATTCGTCCCCGCTCCGTCCCCATATAATAGTCTCAGGAAGAAAGGTCCCGTATGAACGGGACGCGTTTAAGGGAAAGGAACGAAGATGAGACCACTGATCGTGAAGACCGCACGGATGCTGACAGACTGTCTGGATGCATCGGCAGGTCTGGTAAAGATGGACGAGAACCGTCCGGAATACAAGATGCTGGATGCCATCCTCACGGATGACATGGCCAGAGCCATCCTTAAGATGAGAGTTCGGAAGCCCACCACTCCGGAGCAGCTGGCCCGGAAACTGGGCTGGTCCGTGGACAAGACGCAGCAGATCCTGGATGAGATGGCGGATCTCGGCGTCGTGGAGTATAACCGGCACAACGAAGACCGGCACAAGCAGTATGTCGTTCCCATCTTCGTGGTGGGAAGCGCGGAGAACTTCATCCTCAACAAGGAACTCATGGCAAAAGGGCCGGAAGCGGCACAGTTCTTCTATGACATGAGCAGGCTGCCTCTGGATCCCATCGCCGGCATGATCCCGCCGGGAGGCGCCGGTCTGGGCTTTCACGTGATCCCTCTGGAGAAAGCCATCCCCAAGGAGAGCGTCTCCTGGAACATTGAACATCTCAGCCACTGGCTGAAGAAATACGAAGGCCATTACGGCCTGCAGAACTGCGTTTGCCGGACCACCATGATCAAGCTGGGACAGGGCTGCGGCGAACTGCCGGAGGAGACCTGCATCTCCGTGGGAGACTACTCGGACTACTTGGTGGAGACGGGAAAAGCACGCCGTGCCACCTACGAGGAAGTCCTGGCGGTGCTCAGGCGCACGGAAGAAAACGGGTACATGCACCAGATCACCAACGGGGACGGGGAAGACGAGATCTTCGCCATCTGCAACTGCTCCGTGGGCAACTGTTTCGCCCTGCGCTGCTCGCAGCTGTACAATGCTCCCAACGGTTCCGCATCCTGCTACCGGGCCAAGGTGGATCCCGGCCGTTGTGTGGCCTGCGGCAAATGCGTGGAAGTGTGTCCCGCCGGGGCGGCAAAGCTGGGTCAGAAACTGTGCACCGGTGAAGGGGAAGTGACCTTCCCCCGGCAGACCCTGCCGTCGGAGAAACTGTTCTGGGGAAAATCCGACTGGAACGAGAACTACCGAAACGACAATAAGAGAAACTGCTATCCCATGGGCACCTCGCCCTGCAAGGCATCCTGCCCGGCCCATGCGGCCGTTCAGGGCGTCATGAAGCTGATGGAGAAGGATCACGTCCTGCCGGCGCTGCGTCTGCTGCGCCAGGATCTTCCGTTCCCGTCTCTGTGCGCTTCCTGCGATAAACCATGCGAGAATGCCTGTACCCGGGGAATCCTGGATGCGCCCATGAATATCGCCGAGACCATGACACGGCTGGCATCCCTGGAGGAACAGTATAAAGACAAGCTGATCCCGAAGAAGGTACCCATGAACGGCACCGGAGAGGATCAACCGGAGAAGATCGCCGTGGAGGGCAGCGGATGGGACGCGCTCAGCTGCGCCTACTTCCTGGCCCGTACCGGTTATCCCGTGACGCTGTTTGCCGATTCGCTGCCCTGCAACGATGCGGAGCGGTACATCCTGGAACAGCTGGGAGTCGTCATCACCTCCGGAACACCGGTGAGGGAAGAGTACGCCGCAGTCTACCCGGACGTCTTCCCATCCGGAAGCCGGGACGCGGCCGGACAGGTGGAGGACGGCCACGAGGCGGCGGAATCCATCCACCGCCATGTCCATCCCGGCCATGACCTGACGCTGGCCCGGGATCCCCGGGAATTCAAAGCCATGGACAAGACCGATCTGCGTTTTCCGCCGGAAGCCGGCAAGGGACACCGCTGTCTGGGCTGCGGTGTGTCCCATGTGGACGAGAACCGCTGCATCGGCTGCGGCATCTGCACCACCCGGTGCATGTTCGGCGCCATCCGGCTGGAGCGCAGCCATCCCGAGTTCCTCAATTACGTACCCTATGAGAAGGCCAAGATCAACACCATGATCAACGGCATGAAACAGATGGGCAGTGTGGTGATCCGCACCATGATCAACAAAAAATAACCGCCTTTCCCGACGGCGGCGCCGGGTTCTGCAACCTGCAGTGCCCAGCGCCGCTGTTTTTTTCGAACGTAAAATGATCCGATCGGACATCCTGCAGGTTAACGGAGAAGAGATTACTCCGAAACCGGCGGAAAAGACACGGAAAAAACCGATTGTGCCAAAGATTTCACATTGACTATGGTTTCTTAAGGGTTTAAACTAAACTGTGAGGAAGAATGTCGCGGCGCAGAGGTCCGCGACCATAAGGAGGGTTACAATTTGGAAGTTAGACAGAATCTTATTGAACTGTGTAAAAAGATCAATGACGGTCATTACGAGATCACTCCGGACTGCGCCGAATACCAGGCGTTGGAACAGTGGATCACGGATGATCAGATCACAGTTATGCTTGCCCTGAAAAGCATGAAACCGGCATTTATCCCCGGTATCGCCAGAAGGGCCAAAATGAGCAAGAAAAGGACCAAGGAAGTTCTGCATGAACTGACGGATATCGGACTGGTGGTACAGGTGCTGGTGCCGAAGGTAGGCCTGGAGATCTATCTCCTGCCGCCGTACACCCCGGGCATTTTCGAGTTCCTGCTCATCAACGGTGAATGGTGTGAGAAGCATCCGGAGATCGCCTACGCGTTCCAGAAACATGCCACCGACAGCCAGATCCATCATGCACCCAACACCCCCATGGGCGCCGGCATCATGCGTGTCATCCCGGTGGAGGCAGCCATCCCCGCCGAGGCGCAGAAGATCGACAACGAGCGCTGCAACAAGTACATTGAAGACAACGAAGGCCATCTGAGCGCCACACCGTGTCAGTGCCGCCGTGTCCGCATTCTGATGGGTGAAGGCTCCGGCGACCTGGATGAGTATCTGTGTGTCTTCATGGGC
Organism: Oscillospiraceae bacterium; assembly: GCA_904501855.1. GTDB lineage: Bacteria > Bacillota > Clostridia > Oscillospirales > Oscillospiraceae > UBA2922. The sequence continues at coordinate 3,821 of CAJGCI010000159.1, forward strand.
CATGTGGGCGATATGTTCAACAACACCGGCAAGGGCAAGCCCCTTACGGTGCAGGAAGCCAAGGACATCATCAAGCTGGCCGACGAGCGCGGCTATGTCCACCAGATCACCACGCTGCATTCCGGCGAGACCTTCGCCATCTGCAATTGCCAGCCGGAGAGCTGTCTGGCACTGGGCGTGACCCAGTACTTCAATACGCCGGACACCTCCAAGTCCAACTACGTCGCCGAGATCGACGAGGAGAAATGCGTGGCATGCGGACGCTGCACCACCCGCTGCGCCAACAACGCCATCCAGATGGGCCAGAAGCTCTGTGCCAAGACACCCATCGTCCACGAGCACAAGGAAGAGCCCTACGATATCGAATGGACTCCCGA
>CAJGCI010000160.1 GCA_904501855.1 Oscillospiraceae bacterium
ATCATTGTGACCATCGCGCGTTGTTTTTATAATCAGACCAGATCTGCCAGCTGGTAGATCAGTTTTTCGGAACGCTTCCATCCGAGACAGGGGTCCGTGATGGATTTTCCGTAAACGCCTTCTCCGATCTTCTGTGCGCCATCTTCGATGTAGCTTTCGATCATGAGGCCCTTCACGAGACTGCAGATCTTGGGAGACTGGCTGCGGCTGTGCAGGACATCCTTGGCGATACGGATCTGCTCCAGATATTTCTTGCCGGAATTGGAGTGATTGGTATCCACGATCACAGCAGGGTTCTCCAGATTCAGCTTGTCGTATGCTTCCTGCAGGTTCTGGAGGTCCTCATAGTGGTAGTTGGGAATGTTGCGTCCGAACTTGTCCACGTATCCCCGAAGGATGCAGTGAGCCAGCGGGTTGCCCTGGGTCTTGACTTCCCATCCGCGGTACTGGAATTTCTGGGGGCTCTGAGCGGCCACGACGGAGTTCATCATTACCGTGATATCTCCACTGGTGGGGTTCTTCAGTCCTGCCGGAACACCGATGCCGCTTGCCACGATGCGGTGCTGCTGGTTTTCCACAGACCGGGCACCGACGGCGACATAGCTCAGCAGGTCAGAAAGGTAGCGGTGGTTTTCCGGATACAGCATCTCCTCGGCACAGGTGAATCCCGTTTCCCGGGCCACGTCGGTATGAAGCTGCCGGATGGCGATGATGCCCGCCAGCATGTCTTCCTCTTTTTCCGGGTCCGGCTGATGGAGCATGCCCTTGTAACCGATGCCCTTGGTACGGGGCTTGTTGGTATAGACACGGGGGATGAAGAACAGCTTGTCCCTGACCTTTTCCTGAACTTTTGCCAGACGGTTCATATAATCCAGGACAGCGTCTTCGCGGTCTGCCGAACACGGGCCGATGATAAGAATGAACTTGTCGCTCCTGCCGGTGAGGATATCCGCGATCTCCTGATCCCGTTCTTCCTTTATTCTCCGGATGTCATCCGTGACAGGGAACTCTTCCTTGAGGTCCTGCGGATTAGGCAGCTTCCGGATAAATTCCATTTGCATTTCCATACAGATCACCTAGTTTACTTAGTGTGAGGATAATTATATACCCGCTCATTAGCGATTTAAAGTGTTAAAACAGCCAAAAAATGAACCATTTTTGATTGATATCGCTGTGAAAACTAATCATAGCACATTTCCGCGGAACTTTGGAGTGAAAATTCATATATTCTTCATTGTTTTCCGTGGACGGTTGTGTTATACCATTCCAGACGATATGCAAAGGCGGTGAACAGAATGGATTACAGACTCCTGATGGATACGTCGATACTGGCCGGAGAGATCATCATGGAAAACGGCGGGGAAGCCTACCGTGCGGAAGAAACGGTGAACCGGATGCTGAATACCTCCAACGCCAAACACGTGGAAGTGGTGGTCATGGGAACCAGCATGGTGGCGACGGTATCAAATCCCTATCGGGATGCCATCACTGCGACACGTCGGATCCGGAGAAGGGGAACGAATCTTCAGAGGATCGCCGAGGTCAATGTGGTTTCCAGAGAAATGTGCGAGGGAAGACTGTCTCTGGAGGAAGCATTCCACCAGCTCGAGGAGCTGAGAGAGAAAAAGCAGTATTCGGAATGGGTCCGGTTGATTGCTTCGATGATCGGTGTGATGGGATTTACCTATACCTTCGGAGGACGGGGGCTGGATCTTCTGTTTGCGATGCTGTGCGGGGTCGCGGTCTATGCGGTTCAGTATTTCAATCGCTACACCGGATTGTCCGGGATCATTAAAGTTGCGCTGGCGTCCTTTGCGGTTTCCGTGGTTGCCGTGCTGCTGTACCGACTGTTTCCGGGTCGGATGAATCTGGATACGGTGATTATCGGAGGACTGATGCTGCTGGTACCTGGACTGGCCATCACCAACTCGGCCAGAGACCTTCTGGCAGGAGACTATGTGTCCGGAACGGCCCGTGTCATGGAGGCAGTCGTGACGTCTCTCGCAATTGCACTGGGAACCGGCCTCGCATTGATACTGAGAAGTCTGATTTAAGGAGGATACAGAAATATGATTCTGCAATGTATATTTACTTTTCTGGCAGTTTCTGCATTCTGCGTCCTGTTTGAAGTGCCGAAAAAACTGGTCCCTGTGGGCGGACTCATGGGAGGCCTTTGCTGGGGGATCTATCTGCTGTGCCTGAAATACGGGATCAGTCTGTATGGGGCAAATTTTATTGCCGCCACGTCGATCGCACTGATCGCAGAGATTCTGGCACGAATCGTCAAACAGCCGTCACCCATGTTTTTCGTTCCGGGCGTGCTTCCCATCGTTCCAGGATATTCCCTGTATTATGGAGTCTACAATTTTGCCGTAGGAGAACATGCACTGTCCAAGGAATATTTTGTCAAGGCGGTGATGATCTCCATGCTCATCGCGCTGTCGGTCTTCCTTGTCAATTCCGTATTCCGGCTGAATCTGCACGGAAGAAAACATGGAGTCTGACATCACAAAAACTGCACATTGGACTGTGAAGTGTTAAACATGGAGCAGTCCTTATTTTTTTAGTTAAATAAGTAGGAAATCCTGGCTTAAGGGAGAAGAAAGCCCCCCTCTTTTTAGACACTACACAGTGATGTGTCCTAAAAGAGGGTGCATTTATTTTTGAAGTCCATATTACTGCGATAATAATTGATATTGTTCTGGCATTTTCCTTCCTTTATTGATATAGTAAACTGAACGAAACTATTTATGGTTGCTCGTTTTGAGGGAATTCAATAGGTTCATAAAGAAGGGAGATACTAATGGCAAGAGAGATTTTATTCGATCTTGGTAAAATGATCACCGACCGGATTCCGCAGAAGCTTGGAATCAAGAAGATCACGGAAACCGATCCGGAATACATTATCCTGGATCGCGCATGTTCCAGCGACGAGATCGCGGAAGTCATGCTGAAGATGGGTTTGCGCAAACCCAAAACCACTGCAGAGATCGCGAAGCTTACCGGCAAGTCCGAGGCTAAGATCGAGGAACTGCTGACCGATGCTGCAATGCACGGCATCGTGGAGTACCATTTCGAGAATCCCCAGCATGAAAAACAGTGGTACGTACAGCTGTTTGTTCCCGGCATCGCCGAGATGACCAACATGGTCATGTGGCAGGTCGAGAAGTATCCGGAACTGGCGGACAGCTTTGATAAGATGACCTTCCTTCCCCTGGAAGGCAAGACCCACCTGATGCCTCCCGGAGGCAACGGTATCGGCATGCACGTCATCCCCGTGGAACAGGCCATTCCTGCCAAACAGGAATCTATGGACATCGAACACATTTCCCACTGGCTGGATAAATATGACGGACATCTGTCCGTGGGTTACTGTTCCTGTCGTAACGCCCGCCGTCTCTTCGGCGAAGGCTCCGGCGAGATCCAGGACGACTGCTGCATCGGCCTCGGCGACTTTGCTGACTATCTGGTAGAGACCGACAAGGGACGTTATATCACCAAGGAAGAGGCTCTGGAGATCTGCAAGAGATCCGAAGAAAACGGCTATGTCCACCAGACCACCAACATCGATGGTTCGGACAAGATCTTCGGCCTTTGCAACTGCGACCTGGGCGTCTGCTTTGCACTGCGTACCAGCCAGTACTTCAACACCCCGAACATGTCCGCATCCTCTTTCCGTGCTCATGTCACGACGGAAGACTGCGTGGCCTGCGGCAAGTGTGTGGAAGTCTGCCCGGCAGGCGCTCTGAAACTTGGTCAGAAGCTCTGCACCAAACAGGGCGAGGTGGAGTATCCGAAACAGGAACTTCCCGACGACAACAGATGGCCGAGATCCAAATGGAACCCCAATTACGTGTTTGATAACCGCAAGAACTGCCATGAGTCCGGCACGGCTCCCTGCAAGACCGCCTGCCCGGCACATATCGCCATTCAGGGTTACATCAAACTGGCCAAGGAAGGCCGTTATCAGGACGCTCTCGCTCTGATCAAGCAGGACAACCCGTTCCCGTCCGTCTGCGGCTACGTCTGCAACCGCCGCTGCGAAGACGCCTGCACCCGCGGTGCCGTGGATAAGGCACTGGCCATCGACGAGATCAAGAAGTTCATCGCCGAGCAGGATCTGAAGAGCAAAGACCGTTACATTG
>CAJGCI010000161.1 GCA_904501855.1 Oscillospiraceae bacterium
GATAAGATAATGTTTTCATTTTTACATAGGATGTCATTTTATGAGAAAAGCAGTTTCAATTCCTTCCAGGTAAGGTCCCCTTTTTTATGACATTCTCCTCTACTACCATACCACATTTTTACACCTTTGGAAATAGTATTCTTCAATGCCCCTCCTACCCGCAGCATATCTCTCACCATCGAGGCCAGTCGTTATCCTATTCTCTTCCCAGCTTAAACCTCCTCCGAAATGTGTCAAAAAGAACCGTCCCTTTTAACACATATGAGCCTTCTATATAGTATTTTCTTTCTTTATTTTCTTGTTTTTGATTTTCCGGCATAAATTCCATATCCGGTAGAAAGATCCGCAAATACACTGAAACCTTTACGTATCTTCCTCTGCTGAAGGAACATACCGACTACAGTACAAGCAACCAGGCAGCCCAAAAGGATCAAATTGGATGCTTTATAAGAATGCAGTACGAGGCACCTGAAAAGAATATGTTTATACCAGATCCATGTGATAAAAGCCCAACAGATGCGATCAATGAAAAATACAAGCTTATCCTTTGTATTCTCAAGGTTCATACAGAGGCCCCCTTCTTATATTTTCAATTCTCGAATCATGTCGATGATCTCAGGTTTTAGATACTTGATCGCACCTACGCAATCGTAAATGGTAAATATTAAGTGTCTTTAGTGCAGCCTCATTCCATGAGACAATTAGTCTAAAGATTCTTAAGAATCTTAAGACTTTTTAGAATCAGGAGGTATCACGATGAACACTCAGTTAACTGTTAAGGACATTCAGCACGGTCTCTGGGCAGAAATGGTCCAGCAGCAAATAAACAGCGGTCTTTCAATCCGGGAGTGGTGCGAACTGAATAACATTACCACTAAAACGTTTTATTATCGCCGTAAGCATGTCCGCGAAGAAATGATCGCTGCCAATCAACCGTTTTTTGCTGAGGTCGTTCCGCCTGCTCCAATGACGTCTTCATCATCGGAAGACACTTTTATACCCCAAATGACTGTGACGTTAAACGGTGCAACGATAGGTGTTGGGCAGAATACTCCGTTGGAACTGCTTAAGTATGTCCTTCAGGTGGTCCGCCATGCTTAGGGATGCAATCGGCATCTCAAAGATCTATATCGCATGTGGATTCACTGATCTCCGAAAGGGTATTCCGGGCCTCACCGGCCTGATCCAGGAACAGTTTGGCCTTGATCCGCTTCAAAAGGGCACACTCTTTCTGTTCTGCGGCAGGAAAACCGACCGGATCAAAGCGATCCTTTTTGAGGGAGATGGATTCCTGCTCCTGTATAAGCGGCTGGCCCCGGGGTTCCGCTATCAGTGGCCCAGAACGCTTCAGGAGGTCAGGGAACTGACACCTGAGCAGTACAGTTATCTCATGAAAGGTTTTAACCCGCTTCAAAAAGGGTTGATTGGCGAGTCAAAAGCCCGCCGCATCGGATGACTTTTGTGCAATACAGAGAAATTTCAGGACATCTTTTTCGCGTAGATCAAAGGTCGTTCTCTCATATCTCTAATAACTCATAAACAGCCTCTGCTGCCTGTCAGGGCGGTGAAAGGCGCCAGACTTTGAACTTTGAAAAGTGAATATCCCGGTAAATATAAAGCGCTCCTGCAAGCTTCTGTCCATAGGCATTATGCCGAATGTCCAAGCCTCTGAAAATAGCCTGTTTACCGTGTTTCTGGTATAATAAGACCAGAGATTCAGGAGGCGCTATGAACAAAAAACTCACCCCGGAACAGCTTAACGGTCTTCCTAAAGACGCACTTGTTTTGCTGATCTTATCCATGCAGGACCAGCTTACGCAGATGGATCAAAGTATCAAAAAACTTACAGAGCAGGTCAATCTGGCTAACAATTACAGGTTTGGCAGACACAGTGAGAAGCTGACCGTGATAGACGGCCAGGGTTCTTTTGATGCAGACGGCAACATCTATTTCAATGAGGCCGAAGCGATCTGTGATGCCTATGGCCCTGTTGACGAGCCGGGTATAGACGAGGTCATCAAAAAGCGTACGCCCAGACCTAAAGGAAAAAAGGCTCAGGATCTGGGAGGATTTCCTGTTATCGTGCTGCCGACGATCGATGTTTCCGAAGAAGACCGGATACGCGAGTTTGGATCCCTGGACAACTGCAGACGTATGGACGACGTGGTCATCCAGCGTCTGGTCTATATACCTGCCGGATGGAAAGTTGAAGAAACACACATCGCTGTCTATCGCAGCCGCACAGGGCCATCGAAGTTCCTGAAAGGGGAAACTCCGCCGTATCTTCTGAGAGGCAGCATCGTTACACCGTCCCTTGAAGCAGCCATCATCAACGCCAAGTTTACGAACGCAATGCCTTACAGGCGAATTGAAAAAGACTTTGCCCGGAACGGCGTATCGATATCCGAGCAGGATATGGCATCATGGACCATCAAATGTTCGGAAAGATACCTTAGCAGACTCTATGAACACCTTCATAAAAAGCTGCTTGCCTTTCACGTGCTGCAGGCCGATGAGACGACGGTTGAAGTCTCGAAAGACGGCCGTAAGACAGGCGCGAAGAGCTACATGTGGGTTTACCGAACCGGCAAGTATTATACAGATACGCCGATCGTTCTGTATGAGTATCAGAAAACCCGTAATCACGAGCATCCGCAGATGTTCCTGGATGGATTCAGCGGATATCTCGTCTGCGACGGGTTTTCAGGATATAAGACGCTTGACCGGAAGGTAAGCAGCATATGCATCGCAGAGTGCCTGGCACATGCCAGACGTTATTTCAGCGATGCAGCCAAAGCGGCTCCGAATAAACGCGGCGTTGCCAATGATGCCCTGCGGATGATCGCAGCGATCTATCATGCGGAGGGCAGGCTTGCAGAGCTTTCGCCACAGGAACGGCAAAAGGAGCGGATGAAAGAAGTCCGTCCCCTTGTTGACGCTTTCTTTGCGTGGGTTCATCAGACTGCCGCTGATCAGACGCTCCTCCTGACGGGTAAGACCGCTGACGGAATAAACTACTGCATAAATCAGGAGAAACAGCTTCGTGTATTTCTTGAAGACGGGGAAGTTCCGATCGATAACAACAGCACTGAAGGAACGATCAGGGGCTTCACGACCGGCCGCAAAAACTGGATGATGATCGATACGATCTCGGGAGCGAAGGCAAGCGCGATTATCTACAGCCTGGTTGAAACTGCGAAAGCAAACGGACTGAATACCTATCGCTATTTTGAGTATCTGTTGACGGAACTGCCGAAACTGAAAGAATTCACGACCGAAGAAGATGAGGAACGAGCAATGGAGCCTCTTCTGCCATGGTCGAAGGATCTCCCAGAAATATGTAAAAAACCGGGCCGCTGAGAAAGCGGCCTTTATATTTGTCGGGACACTCACTATTTACCATTTACGTTTTAGGACTCGATCGAGCATTTCATAACCATATTTTTGGAAAATTGTCTCAAGTGCGCCGACAGCGCATATGCAGCCAGGAGCGCTTCCGGGAGATATTTTCAAATCATATGATTCCACCAAACCTCTAATCAGGAGTTCCGTATCACTGCCGGCCTCGCAGTTAGCATTGAAGATTTCATATGGCAGAAGGGGTTTGACATTTTTCATCTGATTAGCAAAAATATCTGCTTCGGTAGAGTAATCAAGATCATCATAGATCATGCACCAGACAGGCGTTTCACGGCTGCCTGATGCCAGAGCTATTATTTCCGCTGTATGTTGCCCATTAAAGACATAGTTGATTCCATTACGTCGGCTGACTTTAATGGGATTTACCTGGTTAAGGTCAAAGTTCTCGACTGCTTTTTTTACATGGCACCAGGAAAGATTCCTCTGATATTCCTGATTTGATACCAGATCCTTTATTGGAACAAGTTCAAAATGGACATTAGGTATATATTCACTGAGTTCATTTATCATTGCATTGTCCTTTCAACCAGTGATTTTTGCATGGTATTTATTGTCTGTTCGAGAACTGTAAGCTGCTTCATCAGTTCCAACTTTGCCCGGCTTGAAATGGCTGAGTAGTCTGTTGATCGGTTGACTCTCTCTATTGAACTGACC
>CAJGCI010000162.1 GCA_904501855.1 Oscillospiraceae bacterium
CGTGGCTGTGAATATTGATAGTAAGCAGTCTCATAGTTCTTTCCTCTGCGTATTGAGCAAAATCTGCCCGGTGAGCAAGCTCCCCGTTCATATTTCACTCATTTTTTCCGGGGTGCTGAATTGTTACAGGATATCGTTAATATCCGATTTCAGCACGTCCGCCTTGGGTCCGTAAATTGCCTGAATGCCGTTGTCTTTCTTCACAAGGCCCATGGCGCCCTCTGCCTTCCACGCCGGAAGTTCAGCCACCTTGGAGAGATCCTTCACTGTCACGCGGAGTCTGGTCATGCAGGCGTCCACAAATTCAATGTTCTCCCGTCCGCCAAGGAGGGCGATGATGCGCTCGGGCTGGCTGTTCCCGCCCGCTGCGTTTCCTGCCGCGCCGGCAGCGGGGTCTGCCTCTTCCTTGCCTTCGTCATCCATGTAGTTTCCCAGACGGCCCGGCGTAGCGTAGCCGAACTTTCCGATCATGAAATACGCCACAAAGTAACCGATCGCAAAGAAGACGACCACGCAGATCACAAAGTTTACCAGGTCCCCGGCAAGCCCTGCCTTCAGCGCCATGGGAACGCGGGTCAGGAACTCCAGGTTCCCGAAGGAATGAAGCCTGAGGTGGATAATGCCGGCCATGGCGAACGCGCAGCCCTGGAGAACTGCGTACACCCCGTAGAGCGGCAGTGCGCAGAACATAAACATGAACTCCAGAGGTTCCGTGACACCGGTCAGGAAGACCGCAGCCGCAGTGGAGATCATCATGGACTTGTACTTTGCCCTGTGCTCCGGCTCCACCCGGCGGTAGATCGCCAGGGCGATGCCGAGAAGAAGGCCTGTGGCGCCGATCATCTGGCCAACCTTGAAGCGGGCAGGCGTCACCGTGGTGAGGAGGTTCGTATAGGCAGCGGTATCGCCCGCGTTCTTAAAGTTGATGAGATCCGTGATCCAGGCGAGCCACAGCGGATCCTGTCCGAACACCTGGGTCCCGGCGCTGCTTCCCGTAAGGATCGTGTAGGTGCCTCCGAAAGAGGTATAGTTCATGGGAATGGTCAGCATGTGGTGCAGGCCGAAGGGGAGCAGCAGACGCTCCAGAGTGCCGTAGATAAACGGGGCAAGAATGGGGGAGGTGGAGCTGGAGTTCGCGATCCACACGCCGAAATCATTGATGCCGCCCTGGACCACCGGCCACACTACGCTTAAGATGATCGCCGTCACCGTAGAGTAGAAGATCACCACCAGGGGAACAAATCTCTTGCCGTTAAAGAAAGACAGCGCGTCCGGAAGCTTCCGGAAGTTATAATACTTATTGTATGCGTTGGCGCCCACGAAACCGGCGATGATGCCGACGAACACGCCCATGTTCAGTGCCGGCCTTCCCAGGATGTCGACAAAGTAATCCTTTACCAGGATCTCTTTTCCGAACAGCGTGTGCGTGATCGCCGTCGGATCTCCCAGCATGGCCGAGCTCACACCCAGCATGGCGCCGGTGACGACGTTGATGAGACAGAAAGCGATGACTGCGGCAAAAGCGCCTCCTGCCTTCTCCTTCGCCCAGGAACCGCCGATGGCGGCAGCAAACAGGATGTGCAGGTTTCCGATGATCGCCCATCCGATCTGGGCCATGGTGTTGCCCACCATAAGGCCGAAGCCTGCCGGGAAGCACATCATCAGAATGTTGCCGAGACTGATCATCAGGCCTGCGGCGGGCATGACCGCGATCACGGTCATGAGGGATTTGCCGAGCTTCTGCAGGAAGTCAAAGTCGATGGGGAACTTCTTTTTGGCGGAGGGTGCTGCCGCAGCTGCCTTGCCTGCCGGCTGTGCGTCCGAGGGGTCCGCTTTCTGCGCTGCTCCATCCGCGGCGGCTGCCGCATCCGCGCTGATCTCCGCCGTCATGATCTCTTCTCCGTGGCGGATCTCTCCTGTCTTTACAGAGAGGCTTCCTTCCTCCGCCCCGCCTGTCACCAGCACCGGCGTCACCGTGTTGATGCCCTTTGACTTCAGGAAGTCCATATCCGCTGTGCAGAGGAGCTGACCCGCTTTCACTCTGTCCCCCACCTTCACCTTCGGGGAGAACCCTTCTCCCTTCAGGTTCACGGTCTCAAGGCCAAAGTGGACGATCATTTCGATTCCTGCGTCAGACCGGATGCCGTATGCGTGAAGGCTCTCCGGAATGGCGATGATCTCGCCGTCCAGCGGGCTGTAAATGTTCCCATTCTCCGGGATCACAGCTGCGCCGTCTCCCAGCAACTTTTCCGCGAAAACCTCATCCGGCACTTCCTCGAGCGGTATCACCCTGCCATCCAGCGGGGACAGTATCAACATCCTACTCATTTCTTGCTCCTTTCTGTTCATTTCTCTTCTCTTTTTAGTGTATCTTCAAGCTGTTCTGTCTTGTTGCTGAAAACATAATAGCACTTGTTGCATTGTAATGCAAGGGTTTTTGCAAATATTTTTGCACGTTTACATGCAACATAATTTGTTTTGTTGCATTGTTTCTACGCATTCATTCCAGGGAACATTTGACTTGTTGCCAAGACCGGTTTACAATATCTTTATGAAACAGCTCCGTGCAAAGCGGAACTTGCATTTACAGAAAGGATTTCTATATGTCCGTCACCGTAAGAGATGTGGCAAAAGCCGCAGGCGTATCCGCCTCCACCGTGTCACGCACCATCACAAATCAGGCGACGATCAGCGAAGCCACGAAGAAGAAGGTCCGGAAAGCTATGATGGAACTGGGCTATGTGCCTCCGAAGCAGAAGCAGACCGTCTCCTCCGGCACATTTCACGACACAAGAATATCCGGCGGAGCCGCAGTGCCTCAGGGCGCAGCTTTCCGCCGGATTGGGATCGTGCTTCCTCCCGTCCAGAGCAAGATGCAGGAGAATTCATTTTTTCTCGAAGTGATCAAAGGGATCAGCAGCTGCTGCAACCAGAGATCCTGCTCCGTCTCCCTTGTGAACGGCAGTTCTCCGGAAGAACTGCGGTCCGCTGTACGCTCCTTGTTCTCAGAAAATGCTCCCGACGGAATGATCCTGCTTTATTCCCACAAAAATGATCCTGTAACAGAGGATCTCATCTCCTCCGGCGTTCCCTTCATCCTGGTCGGGAAATCCGCCTCCGAAGAAGGGGATCAGAGTTTTATTGACAATGACAACATTGCCGCAGCAAGGGAAGCCGCAGCCTATCTCGCGGGGCTTGGACACACAAAGATCGGCTTCTTAAGCAACCGGTCCGAGGAACAGTTCAATGCGGACCGGAAGGCAGGATATCTTCTGGCCCTTGCGGAGCATGCTCTACCCATACGCCCGGAGTGGATCCTGGAGTCTGACGGGACGAAGGAAAGGACCGAGGAGCTTCTGGGTCAGTTTCTTTCCCTTCCGGAACTCCCCTCGGCGCTTCTGGCAGTGGATGACCTCCTGGCGGTGCTCACCATGCGGCAGGTTCTGGCGAAAGGCCTGCGGATCCCGGAGGATCTTTCCATCGTGTCCTTCAATGACTCCCTGCTCTCACGGATCACGCTCCCCGCGCTGACTTCCGTGGACGTGCAGGCGGAGCGCCTGGGAGTGGAAGCCGCGGCGCAGCTTCTTATGCGGCTGGATCATCCGGACCTGCCGGCGAACAAAGTGATCGTCCCCCACCGTCTGGTGATCAGGGAAAGCTGCACCGCTGTCAGTACGTCCTGACCGCCGTTCACTCCGCCCGCCGGAATTCTCCGGAGCCGTAAAAATGCTGGACAGCCCCTTGGCCAGCCTGCACCATCAGACTTGTTCCGTCGTCAAAATCTTTCCAGGTCATGACAGCCGCGTACTCTTTCCATCTTTTTTCGCTGTCTTTTTCGTCCTTTCCGGCCTCATCGTCAAGATAAAGGTAATCGTGCTGCCGGAAACCGGATTCTTTGTCCGCCTGGATCCAGAATCCATGATCCCAGTCCTTGTCCGGGAAGGCGTACCGGAAGCCGGTCTCCGTTTTCTCAAGGATCAGGTCTTTCTCCGGGTCAAAGGTCCGGTCGGACACCTTCACTTCCTGTGTCCGGGAATCTTCCTCCTCCGCCCGGTACCTGAGAACG
>CAJGCI010000163.1 GCA_904501855.1 Oscillospiraceae bacterium
TCCAGTGTGCTCAAGAAAGCCGTGAGTACGATCAGTAAGGATATCCGGATCATCGCAAAAGGCGACCCGCTGCCCATCTTCTCATGGGGCAGGACCAACGGATAATAAATGACCGGACCCCCATCCGGTGAAATGTTCTCGGCAGGAGGAGCATCGGCTCCTCCTGTTTTCATTTTCCAGAAGGGGGACCCATTGACAAACCGTCCTTTTTCTGCGAATCTGTGATAGAGCATAAAAGAAATCAGTCCCGGAGGAACTGCTCCGGAACCTTGAAGGAGAAAACAGTATGAGCAAGGTGTTATTCATAAACGGAAGTCCCAACGAGCACGGCTGCACCGCCGTCGCCATGGAGGAGACCATCCGCGTGCTTAAGGAGAACGGGATCGAGACCGAGACCCTCTGGCTGGGAAAGAAGCCCATGGCCGACTGCGTCGCCTGCGGCACCTGTCAGACCACGGGAAAATGCGTGTTCGACGATGAGGTCAACGCCGTCGCCGGGCGCATCGACGAGTTCGACGGCATCGTGGTAGGCTCTCCGGTCTACTATGGCGGACCCAACGGACGGCTGACGTCCTTCCTGGACCGGCTGTGCTTCAGCGTGCCGGGAGAGAAGCTGAACGGAAAACTGGCCGCGTCCATCGTGTCCTGCCGCCGGGGCGGCGCCAGCGCGGCTTTTGAGCGGCTCAACCAGTATTTCCTCATGACGAACATGCATGTGGTGGCCTCCCAGTACTGGAACCAGATCCACGGACATACCGCGGAGGAAGCCAGACAGGACGAGGAGGGACTGCAGACCATGCGCACCCTTGGACGGAACATGGCGTGGCTGCTGAAGGCCATCGAAAAGGGCGGCGAGGCCGGTGCGGAACGCCCGGTGCACGAGCCCATGATCCCCACGAACTTCATCCGCTGAAGATCCGGAGAAGATCCATTGAAAAAGAAGGTGCTGTCTCATGTTGAGGCAGCACCTTCCTTCGTTAAGTGTGTTGTTCGAAAAGAGGATCAGGCTTCCAGTACCACACCGGGCTTGTCCAGACGTCTCTCGTACATCTCCTTCGTGATCCCGGCGATCTCCTGGACCGCTTCTCTTGCGTTCGCCGTTGCCTGAAGGACCAGGGGATTCATGCCAAGGTCCCGTACACTGACCTGATCCCGGATCTCCTCAAAGGGAGAGGGAGCAGCTACCAGACCCATTGCCAGTACGACGGTATCACAGGGCATCCTGGATTCCACACCGTCTTTTTCCACGACGACTCCGTCTTCCTCGATGCGCAGAAGCTTCGTTCCGGTATGTACACGGATGTTCGCATCACGGTCGATGATCTTGCGGACCATGTTCTTGCAGGCCATGGGATCATGACCGGGCAGCATCTGATCGGCCATCTCCACGATGTCGATCTTCTTGCCGAAGGAGGACAGGTGCATCGCCGTCTCGCAGCCTACCAGACCGGAACCGATCATGACGAGATGCTGACCCAGGGAAACGGTATCGTTCATGGCGTCCACAGCCGTCACGACATTGCTGTTATGGATGCCGGGGATCTTGCCGGGGACCAGAGGCTTGCTTCCGGTGGCAAGGATGACTTCATCCGCGCCAAAGGCAAGGATGCTCTCCGCAGTGGCTTCTTTATTGTAGCGTACGGGTACGCCGAGCTTGGCAAGCTGCAGACGGTAGTAGGCGATGAGGTCCCGCAGCTCCTTCTTGAAGGAGGGACGGGCAGCGGCGGTGAGAAGACCTCCGATCTGAGGACGTTTTTCCCAGATCTCCACTTCATGTCCGGCTTTCCGGGCATCCAGTGCGGCATTGATGCCGGCGGGACCGGCACCGATGACCAGGATCTTCTTCGGGTCCTTCGCCTTGGGCACCACATGGAAATTCTCGTATCCGGCGTCTGCGTTCACCGCGCAGCTGAGCATGCCGTCACCGCGGGCCAGACGATGGATGCAGCCTTCGTTGCACCCCATGCAGGGACGGATGTCATCCGTGGCGCCTGCGGCGATCTTGTTGACGAACTCCGGATCTGCCAGCATCCCGCGGGCCACGCAGATAAAGTCGCACTTTCCCTGTTCCAGAGCTGCTTCACCGCGCTCGGGATAACCCAGTTTGCCGGAGACGGCCACCGGGATGTTCACCGCTGCTTTAACTGCTGCTGCGGCTTTGACGGAGTAGGTCTCCTCCTGCTGATAACTGGGCGGGAAACTCAATTCCCAGTTTTCAAAGCAACCGGCATCCACATGCAGAAGGTCTGCGCCGGCTTCCTCCAGAAGCTTTGCCAGCTCGATGCCTTCCTCCAGGTCGCGGTAGCCCTCTTCCTCCATGAAGTGGCTGGGAGCGAATTTGACGAAGATAGGGAAGTCAGGTCCCACTTCTTCCCGGACGGCTTTCAGGATGTCCAGCAGGAACTTGGCACGGTTTTTCAGTTCCGGTCCGCCGTACTCGTCGGTCCGTTTGTTCCAGCGCGGGGTCAGAAAGCAGTCGGGGAGATAACCGCCGTAGGCCTGGATCTCAATGGCGTCGTAGCCGGATTCCTTCCCGATAAAACGGGCGGCCTTGCGCAGTTTTTCCAGATTTTCGAGGATATCCTCCTTCGTCAGTTCCACACAGGTGCGGTCCTCATACATGAATTCGGGGACGGCGGAAGCGGCATATGCCGGCTCCTCCGCGTTTTCCAGAGGCGGGATCAGGTAGCGTTTGACCCGGCCGAGACCCGGATCCAGCTGGATGCAGGCCTTGGCGCCGTACTGATGCACCAGATCCGCCATGGATTTGATGGCATCGTGCAGCACCTCCGGTGTGGTATACAGCGGTTCACCCGCAAAGGCGAGATATTTGGTGAAGATCAGGCCGGCGCCGCCTTTCAGGCGAGCCTCCGCAAAGGCTCTGGCGTGAGGGCCGTACTGATCCAGAAACGCGCCGACGGGTCCGAAAAATACGCGGTTCTTCAGTTCCATGGAACCGACAAATCCTTTTTCCAGCATTTTCATGGGTGTCTCCTCCTTGATTTGTTAATTATTAAACAATAGATTCCGAAAAAATAAGCAGTACAGATCTCTGTCTGCACTGCTATCGTATCGTGCGCCGGATGGACATTCAATTTTCAGATGATGGTATCCGTTAATCCTCTTTACGATTCGGGCATTTCGTTAATGCCCGCGCTAGATCAGATAAGGCTTTAATGCTTCGGGCATGGCCAGGAGGAAATACCGTGCCAGCCGCTCCGGGGGGATCCGGCATCCGCTCTGGATCCATTCCATCACGGTGATGGAGGTCCCGCGCAGATAGAATTCCACGAAAAACTCGAGATCTCCGGTGAAGTCATCCCCGGCTTTTTTACGGACGATCTCCGTCAGAAGGTCGATGCTGTGGGAGTGGGTGGTCAGAACGAAGGAATTCTGTCCGGAGGTGTTGGTAAACGCGTTCCGGCAGAATGCCCGGTCCTCAAACAGATGGCGTACCATGGTATCGATGGTCTGCTCCCAGGAGTATTCTCCTTCCGCGTAACCGTTATAGATGTTCTCCACTTCACGGGTCAGCACCCATGCGATGAGATCATACTTATCCTGAAAATGATTATAGAACGTTACGGTGGTGACTCCGCAGTTCTGACAGATGTCCTTCACGGAGATCTTATCCAGCGGCTGCTGTCCGGCAAGCTCACGGACAGACAGGGCGAGCAGTTCTTTCGTTGTCGGCTTTTTGATCATATCCGGAACGCTCCTTCGTCAAAAATCGCAGGGGCCCTGCTTCCAATATAGCATCAAACCGTCCCGATTGTGAAGAGTGACCGGAGGAGACAAGACCGGAAACGCGGATATTTAAGAAAAATATCGTGTGTGCTATAATAGCCCCAAAGAAAAAAGGGAGGAGAACCTGATGCAGAACATCCTGCTGGTCATCGATATGCAGAACGATTTCATCGACGGCGCCCTGGGCACCCCGGAGGCCGTGGCCATCGTTCCCAAAGTGCGGGAAAAGATCCGGAACTTTGACGGCACCGTGCTGTTCACCCGGGATACCCA
>CAJGCI010000164.1 GCA_904501855.1 Oscillospiraceae bacterium
AGATGCTCATCGTCATCGATCCCCGCATGTCGGAATCCGCCCGTATGGCGGATCTGCACATCGCCAACCGTCCCGGTACCGATGCGCTGATGATGAAGGGCCTCATCGCCCTGATCCTTCAGAATCACTGGGAAAATACGGAGTATATCAGCAAATACGTGGCGGACATGGATGAGGTGCGGCGCTGGTTCCGCCTTACGAAACCGGAAGAATGCTTCCGGGTGGCCGGCGTTACCATGGAGGAGATGGAGAATCTGGCCAGGATCCTCACCACGAAGAAGTGGGGCATCCATCAGGATCTGGGCCTCTTCTGCGGCCGCCACAGCACCCTAAACAGCTATCTGTGCCTGATGCTGGAAGTGATCTGCGGCGTGGCGCTGGTGCCCGGTGCCACCATCGTCCATGAACCATGGGCTCCCCGGGGCAAGACCATCAACGAGGACGATCCCAAGATCTGGCGGTCTCCCGAGACCGGATACTTCCCGGTGCTTCAGACCTTCCCGTCCTGTATCATGCCGGTGGAGATGCTCTCCGACCGCAGGGACCGGATCCGCGCGGCCATCCGCTGCCTCGGTTCTCCCATGCGGTCCTATCCCGACAGCAATATGGTGCGAAAGGCCTTCGACAATCTGGACCTTCTGGTGGTGTGTGACGTCACCTGGACGGAGGACTGCGAATACGCAGACTACGTCCTTCCCGCCAAGAGCCATTTCGAACGGTACGAATTCAATGCCTTCCAGATGAATTTCCCGGAGACGGTGTGCACGATCCGTCCTCCCATCATCGAGGAGACCATCGGGGAGCGGCGGGAGATCCCGGAAGTGCTCCTGGACATCGCCAAAAAATGCGGTGCGCTTCCGGAGCTGCCTCAGTGGCTGTATAAAGCCGGGGAGAAGGCGGCACGCACCGGCGACCGCATCCCCTTCCTGATGAAAGCCCTGGCCTGGGTGGCACAGGGACATTTCCGGTTCACGGACACGGATCTTCTGGCCGGCGTCATGGGAGAGACTCTGGGACGGGCCATGGGGTCCGTCGCCAAGGGCGTGGCCTGGGCGGCCTTTATGATCTCGCCCATGGCCCGGGACGTGGTGAAGAAAGCAAACAACCCGGCACTGGGCTTCCATCCGCTCCTGGAGAAGATGCCCGGCATGGCGGATTTCTGTGCGCTGGACGCCGCCTTTGAGCAGGTGGACCGGCATCCGGAAGGCGCCGTGGTGGGCGTGGCCCGCAGCGACGATCCGGAAAAGTATATCAGCCAGCATATCAAGCACAAGGATCACAAGATCCATCTATACTGCGATACCGTCAATGCCGTCATCGGCGATCTGAATCCGGAAAAGGAGGAAGAGGCGCTGACGCTGACGGAGGAATTCCCGTTCCTCATGTCCTCGGGACGGCACACGGAAGACGGCGTCAATGCCATGACCCGCAACCCCCGTATGAACCGCTATCACGACACCTACTACAAACTGGCCCTCAATCCCGACGACTTAAAGGAGATGGGCTTCGAGGAAGGCCAGATGGTGCGCATCACCACCAAGGCCGGCTCCATCCAGGCACCGGTCACCGCCGACTGGCAGACCTGCCGCGGATACGCCATGATCCCCCATCACTACGGACTGAAGTTCCAGGGCGTGGCGGAAGGCGAGAGCACCGGGGAGATCACGGCCTGGGACAACATGGACGAGATCACCGGCAACCCCTGTGTACGGTACGTACCCTGCCGGATCGAAGCGGTCTGAGGAGGTGCTGAACATGAAGAATATCAACATTACCATCAACAATAAGAAGATCAAGGTGCCGGAGGGCACCACCATCCTGGAGGCGGCAAGAGCCAACGGGATCGAGATCCCCACACTGTGCGCCTATGAGGGCATGGGCCCCCATGCCGCCTGCCGCCTGTGCATGGTGGAAGTGGCCGGGGAAGACAAGGAGAAACTGGCCTGCGCCGTGAAAGCGGCGGCAGGGATGGAGATCACCACGGATTCCGATGCTCTGTTCGAGAAGAGAAAGGAAATCCTCACGGAGATGTTCCGCCAGCATACGGTGGACTGCCATCACTGTGCCCGTATCGGCGGGTCCCGCATCGAGGATCTGGATCCCTGGTTCTGCGAGAACTGTTTTTACTGCGACTGTGTCCGGGACGGATTCTGCGAGCTGCAGGCCCTGGCCCGTCAGTTCGGCATCAGCCAGCTGCCCTTTGAGCCCCGGACCGCGGACTTCCCGGTGGACGACAGTACCGGTGTGCTGGTGCGCGACGGAAACAAGTGCATCAAATGCCGCCGCTGCATGGACGCCTGCAAGAACAGCCAGGCCGTGGGGATCCTCGGCATGGTGAAGACGGACAAAGGCCAGACCGTGGGCGTCACCGGCGGAAAACCGCTGGCAGACAGCGGATGCATCCGCTGCGGCCGGTGCGTGGACGTGTGTCCCACCGGCGGAGTGATCCTCATGGAACACAAGGATCAGCTTCCGTACTATGCCCATGAGCGGAACGTGAAGACGGCGGCTCTGGTGGATGAGAGTGTCCTGGAGGAAGTGACGGCCCTGTTCGGCGCCGCTCCAGGCAGCGTGTCTCTGGGCCAGCTGGCGGCCGCACTGAAGAAGATCGGCGTGGATGAAGTCTATGACGCGGAGGAAGAGCGACGGATCACCGCCGCCGAGACGGCAAAGGCTCTGGCGAAACGGCGGAAGAAGGCTCCGGCCATCATCGCCGCGGATCCCGCCGCCAAGCAGTGGCTGAAGGAACACCTTTCCGGCAAAGAAGGAGACTTCGTCTTCATGGAGAGCGCCCAGGTGCGCTTTGCCGCGGAGACGAAAGGACAGTTCGACAAGGTCTTCCGCATCAGCGGACGAAACTCTCTGGCCGCGGAAGTGCAGGACACCGGATGCGCGGATTATTTCTACAATGCACGGGAACTGTTCCGGATCCTGAAACGCACCGGCGCCAATCCCACCCGGCTGAAGGCGGTTTCGCTGGACCGGCTGGGAGAGGAGACCGCGGCAACGGAATACGAGCCCGTTCTGGGGCCCGTGGACTGGGTGCCGGGCGGATCGCCGGAAGTGGTGGAACTGAAGGTGAAGGGCAGGGCGGCCCGAGCCGTTATCTGCCGGAACCCGTCCCAGGTGAAGGAAGCCCTGAAGGTGAAAGATGCCGCCTTCATCCGGGTCAACGCCTGACACATGAGACAGAAGGGTCCCGTCTGTCCCGCAGGGAGAGAGGGATCCGGCGGAAATGACATAAAAACAAAGGGGAAGGTTCGTGACTTTCCACGAATTTTCCCCTGCGTCCTTGACGGAGCATCCTACGGCTCCGTATAATCGGAAAGAGGTAACAATCCAATGATCATGGATTATGGATATACGTACCACTGCAGGGTCTTTGTGAAGTCCTTCCTGGGTCCTCTGGATATTCCGGGGGAGTTCGAGCAGGTGGACGAGTCCCATTTTCGCGGCACGCTGAAGGTGCTGGGAAAATGGCGGCCCATGAAGGACTGTATCGTGACGGAGGACGAAGAATACCAGTACGGTTTCGACGTCATCGGCTACCGCATCCGGATCTTTGCCCATCTCACCGATGAAGGGGAGATCCTGGCCTATGCCACGGCCAGAGGCAAAAAGAACATGCCGGTGGAAGGCGGTTTCCTCAAACGGGTCTCCCATGCCGACGGACACGAGGAGACTTTCCACTGGCCCGGGATCGAACGGTTCCGGTAAACATCACGGCTTTTCCCGGAGCAGGCTCCGGTAAAGCAAAATAGAATAAGAATGTTTCCGAGCCGGTATGCCTAAAGCATTTCTGCCATGGTCTGCCGGCCGGGGCTGTGCCGGAAACGGCGCCGCCTTCCCTTATTTGAAAAGGAAACGACCTTTCGGCACCCGTGGGACGGGTGCGTCCGACGACAGGAAACGAATGCGGTCGCTCTTTTTCGGAGCGGCCGTTTTTTCTCTCGGCGGAGCGGGGAGAAACAGGCAAACAGTGCCCTCTTAAAAG
>CAJGCI010000165.1 GCA_904501855.1 Oscillospiraceae bacterium
AGTGGGCAACGTCAAGGCCATGACCGACCGGGGTTATATCTCCGGCAACAACGGCAACACCTTCAACCCGCAGGGCAACCTTACCCGCGGTCAGGTGTGCGTACTGCTCTGCAAGTGCAAGGGCGTATCTCAGGAGTCCCTGAACGTTGTCATCGAGAGCGTGGCAAAACGTCAGGCTGAAAGCAAGCAGCTCCTTGGCAGCTTCCAGATCACCGCTTATGAGTGGGATGGATCCAAGTGTGCAAACGGCCGTTACCCCACTGAGGGCTATACCGTCGCATGCAACTCCCTGCCTCTGGGCACCCGCGTGTATATCGAGGGCATCGGAGAGCGCGTGGTGGAAGACCGCGGTGCCACCTGGCACAGCGATTCCTGGATGGATCTCTATCTTGGCGATGTGTCCGCCTGCAACGAGTTCGGTGTGCAGTACCGTAATGTATATGTGATCTCCTATCCCTGAGATCGCGGAAAAACTTGATCAAAAAGACCGCTTCCGGTTTTCCGGAAGCGGATTTTTTTTTGAAAAAACCTGTTTTTGCATCCCCCCCGGGGGCTTAACGGGCATTCCTCAACGGTGCTATAATTTCCACAATGACAGAAAAAAGAAGGTGTTTCAATGCATATGGCAGACGCCCTGCTGGCTCCAGCAGTAGCAGCCACCATGTACGTGGCATCCGGCGCAGCCGCCGGAGTCTCCATCCATCAGCTCCGAAAGGATGATGAGCAGCAGAAACTGCCCACCATGGCAGTTACGGCAGCTCTGGTCTTTGCCGGACAGATGATCAACTATACCATTCCCGGGACCGGTTCCTCCGGTCATATGTGCGGCGGCATGCTGCTGTCGGCGCTTCTGGGACCCTATGGAGGGTTCCTGTCCATGATCGTGATCCTGGCGATCCAATGTCTGTTCTTTGCGGACGGAGGACTGATGGCCCTGGGGGCCAATGTCTGGAATATGGCATTTTACGGATGCTTCGTGGGATATTTTCTCATCTGGCGTCCCATTATGAGAAGTCACTGGTTCGGCGAAGGAAAAGGTGCACAGCGTGCCCGAATCATCTGCGCATCCCTCATCGGATGCATCGTGACGCTGCAGCTGGGAGCATTCTCCGTGGTCCTGGAGACATCTCTTTCCGGCATCACGGAACTGCCTTTCGGCGCCTTTGTATCCCTGATGCAGCCCATCCATCTGGCCATCGGTCTCATCGAGGGCCTGATCACGGCAGCGGTACTCTGTTTTGTTCTGGAATCCCGTCCGGAACTGCTTCGTGACGTACAGCCCTCCGGCGATCCCGCCAAACATTCCCTGAAGACCACCATTGCGGTTCTGGCGGCCGTGGCACTGGTGGTGGGCGGCGGTCTGAGCCTGCTGGCGAGCTCCAATCCCGACGGCCTGGAGTGGGCCCTCTTCGGAAATGCGGAATCCGGCTATGCCGAGAATATGGGACTGGATGAGGATGATTTCGGCGTGTCCAGCAATGCAGCGGACAAAGCTGCCAGCATCCAGGAAAAGACGTCCTTCCTGCCGGACTACAGTTTTTCCAATTCCGATTCCTCCGCGGGGACCACGGTCTCCGGCATCGTTGGAGCGGCGCTGGTGGCGGCGGTGGCATTGCTCATCAGCTTCCTGGGAGGATTTTTCCGGAAAAAGAAGAAATAGTTTTCACTCTAATACACGCACTTCTTAAAAAAGAGGCATCGGCTATGGACGATGTCTCTTTTGTGTGCTTTAATTACAGCTATGAATAAAATGGAAAAAGCGCTGCATGAACTGCATGAGATGGACGATCTGGCCGCGGGAGATTCTCCCATCCATCATCTCAGCCCGCTTGCAAAGCTTCTCACGACAATCGTATATATCTTCGTTACGGTCTCTTTCCACAAATATGACCTTTCGGGACTGATGATCATGGTGCTGTGGCCCATCCTTCTGTTTTCCGTTACCGGGATCCCGGTGCGCACCTGCTTTCATAAACTGCGCATCGTCCTTCCTCTGGTGATGGCCGTGGGCCTGTTCAATCCCTTCTTTGACAGGGCTCCCATGCTGATGCTGGGAAACATTCCTGTCTCCGGGGGCGTGATCTCCATGGTGACGCTGATGCTGAAAGGTGTCTTCTGTCTTATGGCATCCTTCCTGCTTATTGCCACCACTTCCATCGACAGGCTGTGTGCCGCTCTGCGGAAACTGCATGTGCCCCGGACACTGGTGACGCTGCTTCTTCTGACCTTCCGGTACGTCGGGGTCATGACGGAGGAACTGGCCATCATGACCGATGCCTATCATCTGCGGGCACCGGGACAGAAGGGGATCCACATCTCCGCATGGGGATCTTTCCTGGGACAGCTCCTCCTGCGGTCCATGGACCGGGCACAGGAACTGTACAGCAGCATGCTGCTGCGGGGATACCATGACCATTTCCACTATGTGGAGATGAAGCCCTTCCGGATGAAAGACGCGGTGTACACCCTCGGATGGACCTGCGTGTTCCTTCTGGTGCGGTATGTGGACGTGGCCCAGTGGATGGGCAGTCACTTTGTGAGGTGAGTATGATGATCGAAAAGAAAATGATCCAGCTGGATAAAGTGTCCTTCTCCTATGAATCGGGACGGCCCATCCTTCAGGACCTGTCTCTCCATATCCATAAGGGAGAGTCCGTGGGACTCATCGGTGCCAACGGCGCCGGAAAATCCACCATCCTGAAACTGATGCTGGGTCTGCTTACGCCCCAGTCCGGAACGGTCCGGGTGGACGGACTGGACATGAACAAGGAGAATATCGCCACTATCCGGCGCAAGCTGGGATTCGTGCTTCAGAACTCAGATAACCAGCTCTTCCTTCCGACGGTGGAGGAAGATATGATGTTCGCTCCGCTGAACTACGGCATGGACCGGGAGGAAGCGGAGAAGAAAGTGGACGAAGTGCTGGAGCAGCTGAATCTGACGGAACTGAAGTACCGGCACAACCACCGCATCTCCGGCGGGGAGAAGCGCATGGCGGCCATCGCCACCATCCTGGTAATGGAACCGGAGGCGGTACTCATGGATGAGCCCAGCGCGGCGCTGGACCCCTGCAACCGACGTACCGTCATCGATACCATCCGCAGCATGGACCAGACCCGTCTCATCACCTCCCACGATCTGGACATGATCCTGGACACCTGTGAGCGTGTCATCCTGCTGGATAAGGGCAGGATCGTGGCAGACGGAAAGACCGAAGAGATCCTGAGAGACAAAGAGCTGCTGGAAGCGCACCGCATGGAGCTGCCCTTCTGTTTTGCAGGCTCCCGCTACTGAAACCACAGGAAACAATGACAGCCAGTCGATTTCGACTGGCTGTTTTTTTATTGGACGGGCAGGAACTCTGTCTGCAGTTCCGAAAGGAACCGCTGCGCGATGGGGGAGAACACCGGGTATTTCTTCCAGACAAGACACAGTTCTGTCTCCAGGGGAGGCTCCAGAGGACGGAAGACAAGACCGCTGCCGGCGGATGTGTCCAGGAGCTTGTCGAAGGTCAGCAGATACCCCAGTCCCTCCCGGACGAAGATACTGCCGTTGTAGGACAGGCGGAGAGAACCCTCCAGATGAAGCTCCTCCATCCGGTCTCCGGCCCAGCGGGGGATGTCCTCCCGCCATGCCTGACCGGAACAGAACAGGGGAAGGGCGGAAAGATCCTCCACGGTGATGCGGTCCTTCCGGGCCAGGGGATCCTCCTCCGGTATCACAAGGCCCCACACATCCGCTTCCGGAAACCGCAGGGCATTGTACCGGGTGAGATCCGGCATCTCCGCCAGGACCACGAAATCCAGCAGCCCCTTGTCCAGTTTGTCGATGATCTGCTCCGTGTCTCCGCTGGTGAGATGCCAGTGCAGGTCCGGCACCTGTTCCTTCAGCCGGCGCACCTGCCGGGCAAGATACCGGATCTGATAGGACTCCGCCAGACCCAGATACAGTTC
>CAJGCI010000166.1 GCA_904501855.1 Oscillospiraceae bacterium
ACGTCCGGCTTTAATGATCCTGTGAAGATCCTTCCTTCCGAGATTCAAAATATCATTTAAATACTTATCCAGTCTCATATCAGTCTTATAAAAAATCCCGGTCGGAAAAACCGGCCGGGATTTTAATGAATCGATTAATTACTCTTCAACACCGATAACAACACCGGAGCCAACAGTACGGCCGCCTTCACGGATAGCGAAACGCAGACCATTCTCGATAGCGATCGGGGTGATCAGTTCAACGTTCATATCGACGTTGTCGCCGGGCATGCACATCTCAGTGCCAGCGGGCAGAGTGATGATGCCGGTAACGTCGGTAGTACGGAAGAAGAACTGCGGACGATAGTTGTTGAAGAACGGAGTGTGACGGCCACCCTCATCCTTGGTCAGAACGTAAACCTGGCCAACGAACTTGGTGTGGGGCTGAATGGATTTGGGAGCTGCCAGAACCTGACCTCTCTCAACGTCCTTCTTAGCAATACCACGGAGCAGGCAGCCAACGTTATCGCCAGCTTCAGCATACTCGAGGGTCTTGTGGAACATCTCAGTACCGGTAACGACAGTCTCGGTGGTCTCGTCTTTCAGGCCGACGATCTCAACTTTGTCGTTTACGCGGACCTGGCCACGCTCTACACGACCGGTAACAACAGTACCACGGCCGGAGATGGTGAATACGTCCTCGATGGGCATCAGGAACGGCAGGTCGGACTTGCGTTCCGGAGTCGGGATCCAGGAGTCAACAGCGTCCATCAGCTCTTTGATGCAAGCATACTCGGGAGCTGCGGGATCGGTGGACTCGGAGGTCAGAGCGTTCAGAGCGGAACCGCGGATGATCGGGGTGTCATCTCCGGGGAAGCCGTACTCGCTGAGAAGTTCGCGAACTTCCATCTCAACCAGTTCGAGCAGCTCGGGATCGTCAACCTGATCGCACTTGTTCAGGAAAACAAGAACGGAAGGAACGTTAACCTGACGGGCAAGCAGAAGGTGCTCGCGGGTCTGAGCCATAGGACCGTCGGAAGCAGCGATAACCATGATAGCGCCGTCCATCTGAGCAGCACCAGTGATCATGTTCTTGATGTAGTCAGCGTGGCCCGGGCAGTCAACGTGTGCATAGTGACGAGCTTCAGTCTGATACTCAACGTGTGCGGTATTGATGGTGATACCACGTTCTCTCTCTTCCGGAGCTTTATCGATGGAAGAATAGTCAGTGTACTCAGCGCCGCCGGACAGAGCCAGATACTTGGTGATAGCAGCGGTCAGAGTGGTCTTACCATGGTCGATGTGGCCGATGGTACCAATGTTTACGTGCGGTTTGTTTCTTTCAAACACCTGTTTTGCCATTTTTCAATCCTCCTAAAAAATGTGACTTTCGTGTTAATACAATTCTAAAATTACGCTATCTTCAATCCGCCTTTTTGCGGTTAGAGATAAGAGATTCCTGCAGACCTTTCGGAAGCTCGAAGTAATGACTGGGTTCCATGCTGTAAGTGGCACGGCCCTGCGTCTTGCTTCTCAGATCGGTTGCATATCCAAACATTGTGGACAAAGGAACATTTGCAGTGACTTCACTGGCTCCGTTTTCAATATTGGAACCGGAAATCTGTCCACGTCTAGCATTGATATCGCCCATCACATCGCCCATATATTCTTCGGGAGCGGTGACGACGACCTTCATGATCGGCTCAAGCAAAGTAGGATCGGCCTTGGCCATAGCCTCTTTGAAAGCCATAGATCCGGCAATTTTAAATGCCATCTCAGAAGAGTCGACTTCATGATAGGATCCATCAAACAGTGTGACCTTGACGTCTACAACAGGATATCCAGCAACGGTGCCGGAATGCATGGCACCCTGAATTCCCTGATCGACGGCAGGTATATATTCCTTGGGAATGGCACCGCCGGTAATGGCGTTGACAAACTCATATCCTTTACCAGTCTCATTCGGCTCGATACGGATCTTAACATGTCCGTACTGACCCTTACCACCGGACTGGCGGGCATACTTGGTATCCTGCTCCACACTGCGGCGGATGGTCTCTTTATAGGAGACCTGGGGCTTACCGACATTAGCTTCTACCTTAAACTCACGGAGCAGACGGTCTACGATGATCTCCAGATGGAGTTCGCCCATACCGGCAATAATCGTCTGGCCGGTCTCTTCGTCCGTATAAGTCTTAAAGGTCGGATCTTCCTCTGCAAGTTTGGCAAGAGCGATACCCATCTTCTCCTGACCGGCACGTGTCTTCGGTTCGATAGCCACGCGGATAACCGGCTCGGGGAATTCCATGGATTCCAGGATGATGGGGTGCTTGTCTTCGCACAGAGTATCACCAGTTGTGGTATTTTTCAAGCCCACTGCTGCCGCGATATCGCCGGTGTAGACCTGATCCAGATCTTCACGGTGATTTGCATGCATCAACAGGATTCTTCCAATGCGCTCGCGATGACCTTTCGTGGAGTTGAGAACGGAAGAACCGGTAGACAGAGTACCGGAATAGACTCGCATGAAGCTGAGTCTTCCGACATACGGATCGGTCATGATCTTAAAGGCCAGAGCTGCAAAGGGATCATCATCACTGGGATGACGCTCGATCTCTTTGTCATTGGAAGGATTCGTACCTTTCACCGCCGGGATATCCAGCGGAGAAGGCATGAAGTCCACGATAGCATCAAGCAGCTTCTGTACGCCCTTGTTCTTATAGGAAGTTCCGCAGGTAACAGGAACCATTTCATTGGCAACTGTTGCTTCACGGATGGTCTTCTTGATCATGTCGACCGGGATCTCGCTTCCCTCCAGGTACAGTTCCATGATCTCATCATTGAACATGGACACTGCATCGATCAGCTTTTCACGATATTCGTTTGCAAGATCCATCATATCGGCAGGAATCTCTTCCTCGCGGAAGTCCTTGCCAAGATCATCGTAATAGATCTCGGCTTTCATCTCTACCAGATCGATGATTCCCTTAAACGACTCTTCCACTCCGATGGGCAGCTGAATCGCTACAGCGTTGCATTTAAGGCGATCATAGATCATGTCCATGACATGATAGAAATCAGCGCCCATGACATCCATCTTATTAATGTAGATCATACGGGGGACACTGTAATGATCCGCCTGTCTCCAAACTGTTTCGGACTGAGGCTCCACACCGCCCTTTGCTGCAAGAACTGTGACGCATCCGTCAAGAACACGAAGGGAACGTTCAACCTCTACAGTGAAGTCGACGTGACCCGGAGTGTCGATGATGTTGATACGGCAGTCGTTCCAGTGGCAGGTAGTAGCTGCGGATGTGATCGTGATGCCTCTCTCCTGTTCCTGCTCCATGTAGTCCATGGTAGCAGTACCATCATGAGTCTCACCCAGTTTGTAGTTTACACCTGTGTAAAACAGTATGCGCTCCGTGGTTGTGGTCTTACCGGCATCAATATGAGCCATGATACCAATATTTCTGGTATTTTCCAGTGAAAATTGTCTTGGCATAAATTAACACTCCAAGTAAGATTACCAGCGGAAATGTGCAAATGCTTTGTTGGATTCAGCCATCTTGTGAGTATCTTCACGTTTCTTGACAGCAGCGCCAAGATTGTTGTCTGCATCCATGATCTCATTTGCAAGGCGTTCACTCATGGTCTTTTCGCTGCGTTTTCTGGCATAGCCGACAAGCCAGCGAAGTCCAAGAGTGGTGCGGCGTTCCGGTCGAACTTCGATAGGAACCTGATATGTGGCACCACCAACACGGCGAGCCTTGACTTCAAGGCTGGGCATGATGTTGTCCATAGCGGTGGTGAATGCTTCAATGGGATCGTTGCCGGTCTTGTCCTTGATGATATTAAATGCATCGTAGACGACCTTCTGAGCAACACCCTTCTTGCCGTCGAGCATAACAGTGTTGATCAAACGAGTAACCAGCACACTGTTGTACATGGGATCC
>CAJGCI010000167.1 GCA_904501855.1 Oscillospiraceae bacterium
ATGCCCTTTGTGGATCTGCTCTACGAGGCGGCGGACGATCCGGACGTGCTGTCCATCAAGATCACCCTGTACCGTCTGGCAAACTCCAGCAAGATCGCGGCGGCTCTGGCCTATGCCGCGGACCAGGGAAAAGACGTCCTGTGTCTGCTGGAACTGCGTGCCCGGTTCGATGAGCAGAATAACATCGACTACTCCGAGATGCTGGAGGACGCCGGCTGCACCGTGGTCTACGGACTGCCGGGGCACAAGGTCCACAGCAAGCTGTGCGTCATCACCCGGCAGAAGGAAGGCCGGATCTGCCACATCACCCAAGTGGGTACCGGCAACTACAACGAAGTCACCGGGGAGCAGTATACGGACCTGTCCCTCATCACCTCCTGCGAGGACGTGGCCCAGGACGCCGAACAGGCGTTCCGCGCCCTGGTGGAGGGCAAGTTCCCGCCTCCGGCCAGCACCCTGTGGATCGCGCCGGAGAGCTATAAGGACCGGCTCATGGACATGCTGGACCGGGAGATCGCCAAAGGGGAGAAGGGCCACGTGGTCATCAAGGTCAACTCCCTCAACAGTGTGGACACCATGCAGAAACTCATTGAATGTTCCAAGGCCGGTGTGAAGGTGGAACTCTTTATCCGGGGCATCTGCTGTCTCCGCCCGGGACTTCCCGAGACGGAGAACATCACCGTGAAGAGCGTTGTGGGACGGTGGCTGGAACACTCCCGCATCTTCCGGTTCGGAGACGGGGAGGACGAGAAGATCTATATCGGGTCCGGCGACCTCCTTAACCGCAACCTGGAGCGCCGCGTGGAAGCCTTCATCGAAGTGGTGACACCGGATACCAAAGCCCAGATACGTAAGATCCTGGATGCCTTCCGGGAGGATAACGAAAAGGGAAGAGTCATGCAGCCGGACGGGACCTATCTCCGCCTGAAGGGCGGAAAGGGAACCTCCAGTCAGGAAGCGCTCTACTGGTATTTCCGGGACATCCGGTGCACTGAGGAAGTACCAGCTGCACCGGTCCCCGTGGAACCGGCGGAGGAACCGGAAGCACCGGTTCCGGAGAAGATCGTGATTTCCACGGAGGATGCTCCCGCGGAAAAACTGACCCTCGGCCAGCGAATCCTGGCGTGGCTCCGGGGAGAATGAAGACCCTATAAAGACCGGCATCCGGCTTACGTTTCGTAAGCCGGGTGTTTTTATGAAAAATCTCCAAAGACGGGATTCCCATCTTTGGAGATTTCCTGATTATTCTTCGTTTTTCTTGTTCGTGTCTTCCACGCTGGCGGCCTTCTGGACCACGATGGCGTTGGGAAGATACCGGCCTTCCGGAAGTGCGCTGGAGTTCCGGGTGATGATCCGGTCACGGTAGGACATGATGGAGGAGGAGCCGCCGTCCATGTTCACGGCCTGATAGGCTTTGTGACGTTCCATGATATTGGCGCAGTCTTCCACCGTACAGCCGAGACTGTATCCCACCTGACGTCCGTCCACGATGAGAAGGAGGAATTCGCCCTCTTCCGTCTGACCGATGGCGGTTCTCGGCTGGAGGCCCCAGCCGTTGGTGCCCTGAACGATCTTGTTGCCGTTGACCACCAGCGCCGGTGCGAACTGAAGTCCCCATTCATAGGACTTCATATCCTCGATGCCCCAGCTGATGTACAGACGGTGGTCTTCCTTGTATCCGAAGAACAGATAGTTGTACTCCGGCTTTCCGTATTCCTTGCCGTCCAGTACGAAGCTGCCGACGATGGTACCGCCGATGCCTTCTCCGTTGGGATCCTGAAATCCGCTGCCGTTGATGGCCAGAACGTTCTTCTTGGTATAGCTCAGGATCTGATCGCCCATGTTGCCGAAGTCCTGAGCCTTCTTCATGGTGATCTGGTCCGGATTTTTGCAGATGGCGAGAGTGCCCACATAGTTGCCGCCGGTGACTTCCACGATGAGAAGGTTCTCCGGGACATCCAGGACACGGATGGTCTCACCGAACTTGGTCTTGAGGTTCTTGTCCCGCTCGTCCAGGTTGTTGATGACCAGTTCATCGTATCCCTTCTTCTTCAGCGTCGGATGCTTGTCCAGATACTTTTCAAAGGAATCCTCGTCGATTTCCCAGTAGAGATCATAGAACCAGCTGGCCTTGTTGCTCTTCTTGACCACACGGGCATTGCTGTTCTTGTCGACCTTCTTCCAGACGGTCTTGACCTTCTTCTGTCCCTCGTTGGCATCCGCCACATCCTTCATCACGTCCTGAATGATATAGTCCGGGATGAATTTCGTGGCCAGCCACTGATGGTTCAGGGTGGACATGGCGGTCTCGATGTAGATCGTCCGCCATTTCTCGTAAAACGGGATGCTGGAATAAACGAAGAGCCCGTAGTTGACGATGAGGAAGAGAAGCACTGCCAGGATCGCCGTGAGGATCCGGGTCCTCTTCCGCGTCTTGGAGACCTTTTTCTTCTTTTTCGGTGCAGCGGCCTTTTTCGGTTCCGCCTTCACAGGTTTCGCCGCGGGCTTCCTTGCAGGTGCCGGCTTGGAACCTGCCGGGGCTGCCGCTTTCGCCTTGGGAGCTGCCGGCTTCGGAGCCGGTGTTTTCTGTTTTGCGGGAGCCGGAGCGACTGGTTTTGCGCCGGCCGGCTGTTTCGGAGCGCTGGCCGCGGGAGCCGCCGGTTTCTTCACCGGGGCCGGTGCGGCGGGTTTTTTCACCGCTGCCGATCCTGCTGCTGCCGCGCCTGCCGCTGTTGAAGGAGCTGCCGGCTTTTTCACGGGAGTCGGAGCCGGCTGGACCTTTTCCTCTTTGGATTTAAAGAATCCGATGGAGCGTTTTTTCCGGGGCGCCACATGGGCACCGCCTTTTTTCTTTCCGGCGCTCTTCGGCGGATATGTCGTTGCAGGATCCGGCTTTGCGGGAGCCGCTGCTGCCGCTGCCGGTTTGGCAGCCGGTGCGGTCTTTCTCACTTTGGGAGCTGCTTCGGCTTTTGCCGGGGCTGCAGCCGGTTCCTCGGTCTTGCTCACCGGCGCCGTGGGACGCTGCAGATTCTTCTTTTCAATCTTGTTGGTGGATGCCGTGGACTTGGCGGGATCCGGTTCCTGAGAGACCGGGCGGGCGGCACCGCTGACCATGCGGGCGCGGCGCACCAGTTTCTCCCTCATCCCGGCAGACTCTGCCGGTGCCGGTTCGGAGACCTTGGGAGCCGGCTCTGCCTTCGGCGGTTCTGCAGCTTCCGGTGTATTGGTTACCGGAGCCTTCGTCTTCTGACGGGGGTGCATGACCCCGGCCGATCCGATGGCATTCTGTACCGTGGCGGCCGTTTCCGGGGAGACCCGGTCCGTCTTCAGTTCATCCCGGGCTTCCTGCCGGGACAGGATGGTATATTCGGAAGAAAGAGGATCCGGGGGAAGGGAAGTGTCCGTATCCCGTCCGGTGTTCAGGTCCGAATGGTCGAAAACGTTCCGGAACCATTCGGCATCTTCTTCCACAAAAGGAGAGGAGAAAACATCGTCCGCCGGAATGGTGGAATTCTTCGCTTCATTCATGATGGAATCAAACAGAAACAGTTCGTCGTCTTCTTCATAAAAACTGGAATGATCCGGTCGATTGGAATCCAAGATTTCTCCTCCTTTCTGGGCGCAAACTAACGTTTCTCATAGTACCACAAGACCCTTTTTCATGCAACGGAATATGAGTAAATTTTATAGATTTGTCACTTTTTCCCATGAGGTGATGGACAGGGTGTAACGCTTTTCCGGAGAATGGGAGCAAAGAGGGGATATGAAATATTTTTTCCCTCTGTCTCTTTAATATAGTAGAGGATATGTTATAATATCGAAAGAAAATGGAATGTAAGATTCCATGATCCAAGCACAGAAAGGATTTTTATTATGAAAAGAAAAGGTCTTGCCATA
>CAJGCI010000168.1 GCA_904501855.1 Oscillospiraceae bacterium
ACTGTGGACCGCAAGCTATTCCCGGCTGGGAACGCTGGGTTTCTCTCTCGGCCTGTACATCCTCGCCGCGGAGATCCGATGGCCCGGCCGAAGCAGGCTCATCCCATTTCTGTCCATGCGCACCATGAACATCTACTGCATCCATATGATCCTGAGTTTCATGTGGGTTCTGTGGATCGATCCCCGATGGCACTTTGAAAACCTCGGCCTTCATCTGATCCGGGTCCTGATCGTTTTCTTTGTCTCCGTTGTGATCACGGAGATCCTCACCTGGATCCCCGGTGTCCGATGGGTCCTGGCCGTTCAGCCGAAACATCCGAAAAAATGAAGAATTCCCGGTTTCTCTCGAAACCGGGAATCTTTTTTTGTCTTGATTTATGCCGCCTGTTCTTCCGTCTCTGCCGGAGCTTTCATGGTGCTCTCCGACATGGAGGAGAACTTGGACAGGATCACAGCGGTATCCAGTCGGGTGGCGATATTGTTGGGATGGAACGCGCCTTTGTCGTCGCCTTCCACCAGGCCCTTGTCCACTGCCCACAGGATGGCATCCACATAGGCCGGGTCGATGTTCACGGAATCGTTGAACTGATCGATATCCCCTTTTACTTCCGGAGATCCGGCGTAGCGGTAGAGCATCAGGACCAGTTCTCCGCGGGTCACCTTGTTGTTGGGTCTGAATTCGGAAGAGGTGATTCCGTCCACCAGTCCGTTCTGATAGGCCCAGGCAACGGCGTCATGATACCAGACATCCTCTGCCACATCCGAGAAGGGTTCCGTCAGATCTTCTGCCGAGGAGGATCCTGCCAGCGCCTGCAGCATGAGGCACATCTGGACACGGGACACTTCCTCCGTCACGCCGAAGGTTCCGTCATCGTTTCCGCTCATGAGGCCCTTGTTGAAGACATCCTTCACAAAGGAGTAGTACCAGTCGTTTTCTTTCACGTCGGTGAAGGGCAGTACCGTTTCTTCCGAGGAAGACGTTGAACCGGAGCCCTCCTGATCCATGACCTGCTTGATCTTGCTGGCTGCTCTCTTCACACCGTCTTCATCCGGCCACATGACGAACAGTTCCTGAGAACCGCCGGAGAAGGTGGGCTGCATATCGCCGCGTCCGGTGACGGCCTGGGTCTCGATATTCCACTTGCCGCCTTCGGAGATCTGGCGGTTGATGAGCTTGGAGAACTCGGCCTGAGTCATATCGGTCTCCATGCAGTCACTGAGGACGGACAGGAGCCGCGGAGCACTGGAGATACCGGTGGCGGTGGTCAGCTGATCGATGATGGCCGCCATGACCGCCTGTTCGTTGCGTCCGCGCTGGTTGTCGCCATCCGGGAAGGCATAGCGTTCACGGATGAAGCCCAGTGTCTGGTCGCCGTTCAGGTGGTTCATGCCCTTGTTGATATGATAGCCCTTCCACAGGCAGTTGAACTCGTAATCGGAGTTCACGTCGATGCCGCCCATGGCATCGATGAGGGTCACAAGGGACGTGAAGTTTACCCGGATATAGTAGTCAAGATCCACATCGTACAGTGCGGAAATGGTATTCATGGAAGCGTCGATGCCGTAGATGCCGGCGTGAGTCAGTTTGTCCCGGGTGGTTCCGGAGATATCCGGAAGCAGGACGAAGTAGTCACGGGGCGTGTTGGTCATGAGGATGGTATGGGTCTGAGGATTCACCGTCATGATCATGTTGACGTCGCTGCGGCTGGTGGTGGAGATCTTGCCCAGAGTGTCGATACCGGAGATGTAAAGGTTGAAGGGCTGATCCACGGAACGGACATGCTCCTTGTTCTTCTCCGTCTTGGTCTCCACTTCCGTCTTGATCTCATACTGATACAGCACGCGCACCTTATCCAGATAACCTTCCATGTTATCCTCGATGAGCGCATCGTACGCGGAGTTGTAGATCGCGGCATCCACATCCTTGTCCATCAGTGCCTTGCCGGCCTCGATGACGTTGGGGAACTCTTTCACCGTGAGGCTCTGTTTGGTCTGTTTTTCCACATTGGCCTTCATGCGGCTGAGGTTCTGCGCATTCTCGGAGGCGTTCACCGCGAAGGTATAGTTGGCGGCATCCTGAATGGTCTTGGCCTTGTCTTCCTTGCGGACGATGACCACCATGTTGTCCACTTTATACTCGGCACCGGTGACTTCCCCGATGGAGTTATATACTTTATAAACATAGAAATTGATCACTGCCAGGAACAGGAACAGCAGCAGGCTCAGAAGAAGCCCGATGACCTTCACCCAGCGTTTTTTTCTGCTCACAATGAGCACGGTGATCAGAAACAGCAGAAACAGTGCCGCGCATCCGACGATGAAATACTTCATCGGCACAAATCCGGTGATCCAGATCTGATACATCAGAAGTGCGGACATCAGAAGCTGAAGCAAGCAGAAGAAGAATCCCAGGCGTCTCAGGCCCTTTCTCTCCTGCTCGGTCTCATATTCATAGAGCTCCTGATACTCTTCATCCGTCAGTTCACTCAATTTCAGTCTTTTTTCTCTAGCCATATCGATCCTTTCTGTCCTCCTCCCAGGGGCGGAAGAGGCCTTCTTGGTCAATTTTTCTCCCTTATTGCAAAGACGCAGCTGTCCGCGTCTGTTGATTGCGTGATATCTATGTTACCACATTAAAGCAAGTTTACAACCAAACTTCATGAATTTTTAGAGAACAATGGGCTGTTTTCCCTCTTTTTTGTCTTATGCCAGCTCTTCCCGGCAGACTTCCATAGCCCGTTCGATCACTTTGTCCATGTCGTAATACTTGTATTCTCCCAGGCGTCCGCCGAAGAGGACCTTCTCCTCTTTTTCCGCCAGTGCCCGGTACTGCTCATAGAGGGCACTGTTCCTGTCATCGTTCACCGGATAATAGGGCTCGTCTCCCGGTTTCCACTCGGAGGAGTACTCCCGGCTGATCACGGTCTTTTCCTGCGTACCGAATTCAAAGAACTTGTGCTCGATGATTCGGGTATAGGGGGTCTCGGCATCGGTGTAGTTGATGACGGCATTGCCCTGAAAGTTCGGCATGTCCAGAACTTCCGTCTCAAAACGCACGGAACGGAACTGGAGATTGCCCAGAGCGAAATCGAAATACTCATCGATGGCACCGGTATAGACGATCCGGTCCGCCATGGCGTTCCACTTTTCACGGTCTTTCAGATAATCCGTATCCAGCTTCACTTCGATGCCGTCCAGCATGCGCTCCACCATCTTCGTGTAGCCGCCCATGGGGATCCCCTGATACAGGGCATTGAAATAGTTGTTGTCGAAGGTCAGACGCACCGGCAGCCGCTTGATGATGAACGCCGGAAGCTCCGTGCAGGGTCTTCCCCACTGCTTCTGAGTATAGCCCTTGATCAGTTTCTCATAGATATCCGTTCCCACGAGGCTGATGGCCTGTTCCTCCAGGTTCTTCGGTTCCGTGATCCCGGCCTCTTCCCTCTGCTGAGCGATGCGTTCTTCCGCTTCCTTCGGCGTCACCACGCCCCACATCTTATTGAAGGTATACATGTTGAACGGAAGGGAGTACAGTTCCCCGTGGTAATTAGCCACGGGAGAATTGGTATAGCGGTTAAACTCCGCAAACTGTCCCACGTAGTCCCAAACTTCCTTATTGTTGGTGTGGAAGATGTGGGCACCGTATTTGTGGACGTTGATGCCTTCCACTTCCTCGGTATAGACATTACCGGCCACCTGGGGACGGCGGTCGATGACCATTACGCTCTTTCCGGCTTTCTTTGCCTCATGGGCAAACACCGCACCGAACAGTCCGGCGCCGACAACGAGATAATCTACATGTTCCATCATTTTTTCTCCTATGATCTAGTCTTCTACTATAATAACGGATTATCCGATCCGAATATTGTATCCAT
>CAJGCI010000169.1 GCA_904501855.1 Oscillospiraceae bacterium
GGAAGAAGCCCTACTGGTTCCGCATGG
Organism: Oscillospiraceae bacterium; assembly: GCA_904501855.1. Lineage (GTDB taxonomy): Bacteria > Bacillota > Clostridia > Oscillospirales > Oscillospiraceae > UBA2922. Next base: position 28 of record CAJGCI010000169.1, read on the forward strand.
ATGAAAAAGGCGAGCTGGTAGGCGGCGTGGCCAAATTCTTTGCCGACCGCAAGGACACCATCACGGAAGCCCTCGGCCTGCAGCCGGACTGCCTCGTGGGCATCGCCGTTGGACCCCGCGGCCAGGCACAGAAGACCATCGGCGTCATGCGCAACAAGCTGGGCGCCGCCGTGGAAGGCCACATGAAGAAAGAACAGTATGCCTTCTGCTGGATCGTGGATTTCCCCATGTACGAGATCGGGGAGGAATCCGGCGAACTGGAATTCTGCCACAACCCCTTCTCCATGCCCAACGGCGGGCTGGAGACCCTGCTGAAGGCCGAACGGGGCGAGATCGACCCGCTGGCCATCACCGCCGACCAGTACGATCTGGTGTGCAACGGCGTGGAGCTGTCCTCCGGTGCCGTGCGTAACCATGATCCGGAGATCATGGTCAAGGCCTTTGAGATGGTCCGCCTCGGGGAAGAGGACGTAAAACAGAGATTCCCCGCCATGTACAACGCCTTCTGCTACGGTGCACCTCCCCATGCGGGCATCGCACCGGGCGTGGACCGCATGGTCATGCTTCTGGCAGGAGAGGACTCCATCCGTGAGGTCATTCCGTTCCCCATGAACAAGAACGCACAGGACATCATGATGGGGGCTCCCGGAACAGTGGATCCGAAACAGCTGGAAGAGCTGCATATCGCGATCACCGCCGTGGAGGAAGCAAACGAGTAATTAACAGGAGAATGAAATGACCGATTACATCCTGCTGAAACAGGGAGAACTGGTGCTCAAGGGACTCAACAAGCACCGCTTCGAACAGCAGCTGTTAAAGAATATCCGGTACCGCCTGAAACCCATCGGGCAGTGCAAGGTGTATGCCCGGCAGTCCATCGTATACGTGGAACCCATGGACGATGAGACGGACATGGATGAGGTATTCGATGCCCTGCAGACGGTCTTCGGCATCAAGACCATGACCCGTGCCGCCGCCTGCGAGAAGGACAAGGACGCCATCGTGGCCCTTGCCAGAGAGTATCTGGCGGAGGAGTTTCATCGTGCCGCCAGCTTCAAGGTGGAGAGCAAGCGGGGAGACAAGAACTTTCCCTTAAGCTCCATCCAGCTGAGCCAGTACGTAGGCGGGGAACTGGCGGATGCCTTCCCCGAATGCCGAGTGGATGTCCATAATCCGGAACTGACGGTGCATGTGGAGATCCGGGAGGACGCCGCCTTCGTGCACGGCCCCTCGGTCTTGGGCGCCGGCGGCATGCCGCTGTCTTCCAACGGTACTGCCATCTCCATGCTCTCCGGCGGCATCGACTCTCCCGTATCCACGTATATGATCGCAAAGCGCGGGGTCCGGCTGATCCCCGTCCACTTCTTTTCCTATCCGTATACCTCGGAACTGGCGAAACAGAAGGTGGTGGAACTGGCCCAGATCCTGACTCCCTACTGCGGAAGCATGAGCATCCTGGTAGTGCCCTTTACTCATATTCAGGAAGAAATCCAGATGAAATGTCCGGAGAAGTATTTCACGCTGATTATGCGGCGTTTCATGATGCGCATCTCCGTGGCACTGGAGAAGAAATACGACTGCAAGGCCGTCGTCACCGGAGAGAATCTGGGGCAGGTGGCCTCCCAGACCATGGAAGCCATGGCCTGTTCCCAGGCCGTGAGCGATCTGCCGGTGATCCAGCCCCTTATCGGAATGGACAAGAGCGACATCATTGACATCGCCCGCAAGATCGGCACTTTCGAGACTTCCATCCTGCCTTACGAGGACTGCTGCACCGTGTTCACGCCGCGGCATCCCGAGACCCATCCCATCGTGGAAAAGGTGGCGGAAGCGGAATCGGTGATGGACATCGACGGTCTGGTGGCGGAAGCCCTGGCCGGCATTGAAAGGATCCGGGTGCAGGTATGAGAAAGGAATACACCGCAGAGATCATCTCCATCGGAACAGAACTGCTCCTGGGGCAGATCACCAACACCGATGCCAGAGACATCGCCCAGCGTCTGGCCCGCATCGGCATCAACGTGCTGTATACCACGGAAGTGGGGGACAACCCGGAACGTCTGGCCCGATGCATAGAGATCGCCAAGGAGCGGGTGGATATCATCATCACCACCGCCGGCCTCGGGCCCACGGTGGACGATCTGACGAAAGTCCTGCTGGCCCGGTCCTTCGGACTGGAACTGGTGATGGACGAGAAGGAGAAACAGGGCCTTTACGACTACATCACCAACGAAGGCTACAGCGAGGAGATGAGCCGGAACAACCTGCAGCAGGCCATGCTGCCGGAAGGATGCACCGTGTTTCACAACTACTGGGGCACCGCCCCGGGATGCGCCTTCCAGAAAGACGGCAAGGTGGTGCTGATGTTCCCGGGACCGCCCAAGGAATGCATCCCCATGTTCGACCGGTACGGGATACCGTATCTGAAACAGTTTTCCGACGAGGAGATCTTCTCCCATGAGATCCGGGTCTTCGGCACCAGCGAGAGTGCCATGGATTTCATGCTGCGGGATCTCATGAAGGACCTCACCAATCCCTCCATGGCACCCTATGCCAAGGAGGCGGACTGTTTCCTCCGTGTCACGGCCAAGGCCAAAAGCGAGGAGGAAGCGGAGGCGATGATGAAGCCCGTCATCGAGAAGGCGGTGGAGATCCTGGGAGACAACGTCTACGGTTTTGATATCTCCTGTGTGGAGGAACGGGTGTTCCAGCTCATGGGTGAGCAGAAGAAGACCTTCGCCACCGCGGAGAGCTGCACCGGAGGCGACATCGCCCGCCGTTTCACCGATATGTCCGGCGCCTCCGAATTCTATGTGGGCGGCGCAGTGACCTATACCGACGATGTGAAGGCAAAGGTGCTGGGCATCGATCCGGAACTGATCCGGGAACACACCGCCGTCAGCGAGCCGGTGGCCCGCGCCATGGCGGAGAACATCCGAAGGATCACCGGCGCCGACTACGCCGTGAGCACCACGGGACTGGCCGGTCCCGACGGGGACGGCATCCACGAAGTGGGCACCGTATTCTGCGGCCTGGCCATGGAGGGACGGACGGAAGTCATCGAACTGCACCTGGGTGCCAACCGCACCCGGGACTACATCCGGCGCTGTGCCGGAAACTTCTGCTTTGACATGCTCCGCCGCGCCATGACCGGTCTCCCCATGATGAACATCACGGAACAGAACTGAACATAGAAAAATCCGTATCCCGTTGAGGATACGGATTTTTGTTATTCTTCGTCCAGCTTGAGGACGGCGAGGAACGCTTCCGTGGGGATCTGGACGGTCCCCAGCTGGCGCATCTTCTTTTTGCCTTCCTTCTGCTTTTCCAGCAGCTTCTTCTTCCGGGTGATATCGCCGCCGTAGCACTTGGCCAGAACGTCCTTGCGCAGGGCCTTGACGGTCTCCCGGGCGATGATCCGCCCGCCGATGGCAGCCTGGATGGGCACTTCAAAGAGCTGGCGGGGGATGTTCTCCTTGAGCTTCTCGCACAGCTTCCGGGCGCGGCCGTAAGCCTTGTCCCGGTGGGCGATGAAGCTGAGGGCATCCACCTGGTCGCCGTTTAACAGCACATCCACCTTCACCAGATCCGAGGGCCGGTAATCGGAGAACTCGTAATCCAGGGAGGCGTAGCCCTTGGTGCGGGCCTTCAGTACGTCGAAGAAGTCATACACGATCTCATTGAGAGGCATGTCGTAGTGCATCTCCACGAGACGGGTGTCCAGATACTGCATGTCCCGGTACTCGCCGCGGCGGTCCTGACACAGGGGCATGATGTTGCCCACATAGTCCTGCGGCGTGATGATGGAGACCTTCA